>CAZDJG010000011.1:0-19503 GCA_964505695.1 uncultured Ruminococcus sp. | reverse complement strand
ATGAACGAACCAATAGAGGATTTGCCGTGAAGGAGGTTTATAGAGGTTCCCATAATTTATTCGTACCTCAGAGCCTCGATGGGGTCAAGCTTTGCCGCACGGTTTGCAGGATAATATCCGAAGAATATTCCTATCGCCATGGAGAAGCCTACCGCAAGCACTATGGAGCCTATGGTGGGAGGAGCCATTGTGCCGATGATAGTTCCCGCAAGGTTTCCAAGACCTATTCCCAACAGTATTCCTATCGCTCCGCCTATAAGGCAGATGATGATGGATTCAATGATAAACTGCATTCTTATTGCGGAATTCGGAGCGCCCATAGCCTTTCTTACGCCTATCTCCCTTGTACGCTCGGTTACCGACACAAGCATGATGTTCATAACGCCTATGCCGCCTACAAGCAGGGATATTCCGGCAATTACCGAGATGGCAAGCTGGAGAGTGCCCATTACCTGATCGATCATATCCATCTGGGACTGCGCCGTCATATAGTATATCTCTATCGCATCGTTGTCCCTGTAATAGCTGTTGTTAAGATAATTCGTTACGTCCTCGCAGAAGCTGTCCGAATCCACACCCGTTTTTGTATTGACGTTAAAGCCAAAGAAGGTATCGTCGTTTATGCCCTGAATACGGTTAAAGGTGGTATACGGCATATACATTTCCCCGTTCCAGTCCTCGCCCATCATGTTAACCATAGCAGACATCATGCTTGAAAGCTGATACTGATAAACGCCCACAACCGTAAGATCGAGCATTTCTCCCGATTGAAGCGTGACTGAAACGACCTTGCCGATAGCGCCTCTTTCCGAGCCGAAAAGCTTCTGAGCCTGCTTGTCGGAAATTACGCAGGTGCTGCGGTACTGCTCACAGTCCTTTTCCGAAACATATCTGCCTGCAACTACCTTTGTCATGCTCTGGCGGATATATCCGGGATTCACGCCGTAAAGCGAGATGCTGTATTCCTTGCGGCGGATGTTCATTATGCCGCTGCTGCTTCCTGACTGCATTACCGTAACATCTATATCATCGGAAAATTTTTCCTCCACGCTTTTTATCATTTCCGCGGTGATAAGATCCGTGTTCATGTAATATTCCCTGGCAGCGTCCTGCTTCATGGTTATCTGAAAGCCTACAAGGTTGGAGCCGCCCTGTGAATTGAAAATATCCATAACGCTTGCTTTCATGATACTGCCCAGAGTGCTTATGGCTATTACCGATCCTATTCCTATGATAATGCCGAGCATTGTAAGGAAAGCTCTCATTTTGTTGGATTTAAGCCCCGCAAAAGCAAGAGCCACGTTTTCCAGAAAGCCCATTACGCTTTTGCCTCCCTTCCGCTGTCGCCGATGATATCTCCGTCGGAAATGGTGATTATCCTGTCTGTTTCGGCGGCAAGCTCGTTATTGTGAGTAATAAGCACGATAGTCTTGCCCTGTTCCTTATGGAGCTTGTGGAAAAGGTCCATTACCAGTCTGCCCGTTTTGCTGTCAAGAGCGCCCGTAGGCTCGTCTGCAAGGATAATGGCAGGGTCGTTTGCCATTGCTCTTGCAATGGCTATCCTCTGCTTCTGACCGCCCGAAAGTTCATTGGGCATATGCTTTGCCCTGTCTGTCATCTCAACTATCTCAAGCAGCTCCTCCGCTCTTTCCCTGCGCTGCTTTGAGGGTATCCCCGCATAAAGCATGGGAAGCTCTATATTTTTCAGAGCGGAGGTCCTTGCAATAAGGTTAAAGGTCTGGAAAACAAAGCCTATCTGCTTGTTTCTGATAACCGAAAGCTCCTTGTCGCTTGCTCTTGAAACGTCCGTTCCGTCAAGATAATACTGTCCCGAGGTAGGACGGTCAAGAGCGCCGATAATGTTCATAAGCGTGGATTTTCCCGAACCCGACTGTCCCACAATGGAAACGAACTCTCCCTTGGGAACATTAAAGGTCATACCGTGGAGAATTTCAAGCTCGTTGGGCGTTCCCACGTAAAAGCTTTTTACTATATCCTTTGCGCAGATAACATACTTTGACGCTTCGGGAGGAGCGGCATAGCCGTAGCTTGCCGGAGTAATATTCTTTTTCATACCTGTAATTGTCCTTTCGCATCACTGTGCTGCCGCTGCGCTCTGCAAAGCCTCGCCCATACGGCTCGCTATCATGACAATGCCGCCGTCTGTAACGTCGCCCGCATTGCTGATGATGGTCATACCCTCGGTAAGCTCATCGGAAATTATCTCAACCTCCGCATCGCTTTCAAAACCAATCTCAACAGGTATCTTTCTTGCGGTCGCAGTGGTTTCGTCGATCATATCGACTGTATATATCCAGCAGTTTCCGTCTGCGTCCTCCGCTATGCAGTCATAGCCCACGGCAAAAACGTTTTCCGCTCTGCCCGTAACGGCGGTGCATTTGCTTGTCATTCCGATAAGAACGCCCGAATCCTTTGTATCCTTGATGCTTATTTCAACGGTAAAGGAAGATGTACCGTCATGCTTGCCGTCAACGCCCTTATTTCCCGTTGGTGCAATCTTGGTCACAGTGCCGTCAAATTCCTTGTTGTCAAGGGAGGGAATGGTCACCTTTACATCAAGTCCCTTGCTCATTTCGCTGATGGAATACTCCTTCACCGATGCGGTCATTTTAAGGTTGTCAAGATCTTCGATGATAAAGAGTATGCCCTCGGCTGCTGAACCCGAAACAGCGTTTACGGCGGTCACGGTACCGTCGCAGGGAGCGGTAATTACGCAGTCGTCAAGCTTATCCTTGAGTATTTCGAGATTTATAAGGTTAACGTCGTTTTCGGAAAGAACTCTTTCCCTGTCGGCGGCAGCCTTGAGGTTTGAAAGAGTGGATTCGGAATTTTTCAGCGCGATTTCATAGCTTTCCTTTGCGTCGCTTACTGCCTGTTCTGCATCCGCAACAGCGTCCTTGTAGCTTTTGAGTGAGGTGTCCGTTCCGTCCTCGGCTGCGGCGAGGGTGCTTTTTGCCGTGTCATAGGAGGTCTGCGCACGCTCATACGCACGCTCTGCGTTTTTAAGCTTTACGGAATTTGCCGAATCAATGTCAGCCTTTGCCTTGGTATATGCTTCAAGAGCGCTTTCATATGTCTTTTCGGTGCTTTCAACATTGTACTTTGCTTCAAGCTCGGCAAGAGCCTTCTGCGCTTCGTTAAGCTTTTCCTGTGATTCAGTCACATCGGACTGTTCAACTGTTCCGGAATCGTAAAGCATCATTGACGAAAGATATGTATATTGCTCAAGCGCCGCCTGATAATTCTCTCTTGCCTTTATAAGCTCGTTGTTTTTGCTTTCGCTGTAACGGCTGTCATATTCCTTCTTGGCGTCGTCGTACGCCTCTTTGAGATCCTTTATGTCGCTGTAATCCTCGTTGTCGCTGTCCTCTTTTGCTTCAAGGTAATCGGCGTAGGCATAATCAAGCTCGGACTTTGCGGAGGCAACATTATTCTGAGCGGATTTAAGCTGGCTGTCACGGTCTGTTCCCGAAATTTCAAGCTGCTCGTCATACTTATCCCTTGCCTTCTTCAAGGCATCCTCTGCGCTGTCAAGTGACATTTTTGCATTTCTTATCTCGGGATATGTGCCGTTGTTTATCTGCTCGTATGCCTCGTTGTAGCTCTTTTCGGCATTTGTAAGGGAATACTCCGTATTGACGTTGGAGTTGTCGATAGTTGCCTGCTGCTGAATGATCTGATTTTTTAGTTCGTCCGAATTGAGCGTGGCAAGAATGTCACCCTTTTTGACCGTATCTCCCACCTCGACATTTACGTCCTCAACGTTGTACAGCAGATTTGCTCCCACCCGTTCAAAGGTCGAGCTTTCAACAAAGCCGCTGACGGAAACGGTGTTTTCGATATTTTTTCTCTGAAGCTCCGTTACCTCAGCCATGGTAAGCCCTGACATCATAGAAACTCTTGCCACCATCACAGCAACAAAACCTATAACCAGTACAAGAACGATCAGAAGAATGATCACCTTTACCTTGGATCCTTTTTTGCCCGATGCATTTGCTTTGCTCATAAAATTTTCTCCTTTATTCTGTTTTTTCACTCAGAAGCGTAACAGCTTCCTTGTATGTATATCCAAGACGCCTCATGGCGCCGAGAAAGCTTTGTATTTCCTTGAGTGCAAGCTCCGTCCTCATTTCCTCCAGCTTTTCCGGGTCATCTGTAATAAATCTTCCAAGAGTTCTCCTGGAATATACCACGCCTCTTTTTTCAAGCTCGGTAAGAGCCTTCTGCATGGTATTGGGGTTAACGTTTGCGTCCGATGCAAACTCCCTGACGGACATCAGCCTGTCGCCGGGAGAAAGCATACCCGAGGCTATCATCTGTTCAAGCTGTTCCACGATCTGCAGATAAATAGGGATATCGGCGGAAAATATCCAATGCATCAAATTCCGTCCTCCTTGACTGTATTACTTTAATAATACAATAATACAATGCCATGCATAATATGTCAATTGGAGTTTTATACAAATTTCCCCACAGCAGCAGATTTGTATTAGTTATGTAATACAATGTCCTGTCAAAACAGCTTTCCATATTTTACACCGCCAATATTAAATCTCTATTCGCACCGTATTAAAAACAGATTAAAAACACAGACCCATCTGAAATCGGAAATACCCTATTTGACATAACGTTCCGCATGTGTTATACTTTTAAGGCAATACCGAATAAAGATTGCGCTGAAGATGCTTGCAGATTCGGTGCAAAGGCGCAAGTCGTTCTTTGTTCGGTATTGCCTTAAGGCAATACCGAATAAAGGTTGCCTTAAAAAAAAGAAAGGAGCAAAGCTGTGCCGTCACCCTCCGCCGTCACCTGCAGAAAAAAGACCGACCTGCCTCAAAACGGCAGAATAGACCTTCTCGACACATTAAGAGGCAGCGCCATGATATTTGTCATGCTCTACCACCTGCTTTACGACCTGCGCTTTATATATAATATCCGCCTGCCCCGTCTGATCACTCCCGGTGAAAGCATTCCCGAGGCAGTGCATATTTTCTTTCTGTGGATATTGTTTGCCGTTTCGGGGATATGCACGGGATATTCACGAAACCCGTCGAAAAGGGGAGCCGCGCTTTATCTGACAGGCTGGATAATAACCGCGGCCACCTCGGTCATCATGCCGTCGCAGCTTATAGTATTCGGCGTCCTGAGCTGTTTCGGAGCGTGTATGGTCATTACCGACCTGTTAAAGCCACTGCTCAAAAGGATACCGTGGCAGGCACTGGGAGCTGTGTCCTTTGTTTTATGGCTGTGCTTTTCGGATTTTTACAAAAGCGGAACGATAAATCTCCTTTTTGCAAAAATACCGCTGCCGATACCTGTAAATTCTCAGTGGCTGTACCCGTTGGGGCTGCGTTTTGCGGGGTTTAAGAGCGCCGATTATTTCCCTCTGATACCTTACATATTCATGTTTCTGACAGGCTATGCCCTGCATACTCCGATAAACGAAAGGAAGCTGCCCGATTGGTTTTACCGTGAAAGGGAAGGCATCGTCGGCTTTATCGGCAGACATTCGCTGATATTTTACGCTGTTCATCAGCCGATTTTTTTCTTTATTCTTGAAATGATCCTTAAGAGGTAAAATATGCTGAATATAGACCTGATAACCGTAGGCAAGCTTAAAGAAAGCTATCTGAGGGACGCCTGCGCCGAATATGAAAAAAGGCTCGGTGCCTACTGCAAAATAAAGATCACGGAGCTTGGGGAAAGCAAACTGCCCGAAAAACCGTCGGCAGCGGAAATTTCCCGTGCGCTTGAAACCGAGGGGGACGCAATACTTGACCGAATACCTCCCCGAAGTGCGGTCATCTCCCTTTGCATAGAAGGAAAAATGCTTTCCTCCGAGGAACTGTCGGAAAAAATAGAGAGCCTTGCCTCTTACGGCACAAGCTCTCTTGCTTTTATAATAGGCAGCTCATACGGTCTGTCGGACAAGGTGAAAAGCCGCAGCGATATCCGGCTTTCCATGTCGCCCATGACCTTTCCGCATCAGCTTGCAAGGGTAATGCTCCTTGAACAGTTATATCGGGCTTTGTCAATATCCGCCAATGCAAAATATCACAAATAAATGCCTTAACACTGCTTTTTCGCAGGCAGGAAAAGAAAACTCATAAAAATAAAAACGCACACCATATAAGCCGGTGTGCGTTTCAGCTTGTCAAAATTTAACGTCAAATCAAGAACGGCTGCTTTACCTTGCGTTTATCCTCAGGCAGTCGCTTATAAGAGCAATAAGCTCGGAATTTGTCGGCTTATCCCCGTCAAAGCATATACGGCACCGAAGCTTGTCCTCGATAAACTCCTTATCGCCGTTCTGCCTGTCCCATGCAGTGGTTATTGCATGGCGGATCGCTCTTTCCACCCTTGTGGGGGTAGTATGGTTATTCATGGCAACTATGGGGTACAGGCGTTTTGTAACGCTGTCAAGCACGGTCATATCCTCTGTTGCGACCATTACCGCATTTCTGAGGTACCTGTAGCCCTTAACGTTAGCGGGAACTCCCATTTTCTGGATTATCTCGGTAACAGTACTTTCAAGACCGCCTTCTTCGGCAGTTTTCCTTGCGCAGATGCTTTCGTAATTGCCGAAAGATCTTTTCGTGTTCGTCGGTCTTCCTATGCTCGAATAAACTATACTCTCAAACTCATGACCCTTTCGGCAGCAATGGACAAAGCCATATTCGCTGTACTCGTCCGGGTCGGAGTTTATAACAATACATACCGTGTTCAGATTTATTGATCTGAGAAAGCCGAAAACCTTATGCAGCACATCGGTTTCCACCGCCCCGTTATCTGCGGCAAAGGCTGAAAACTCACTGTTAAGTATCGCCGAGGTTATTGACGCAGCATCTGCGCCGACCCGTACACAACCGTAACCAAGCTCGCCGAGCATATCGTACATAATATGATTTTTGCCCTCGCATACGGCAACCTTAGCTGTTTTATTCATCTGAAAATCCACCCTTCAAAAATCATCCGATTATTATGGAAATCAACGATCAGATCCTATGCAGCAAACCTTAAAGCATGATTTGATCGGCGTTTTCCCCTAATTCCCTCAAATTTTTTATCTACAGTTGTATCGGCCGTTTGTTTTATAAATAAATTTTATCACTTACTTACGTATTTGTCAAATAAACACAACTCGACAATCTATGTTCCGATCTTCTTTTCCCGAAAATATTAAGATAATATTATGACTGCTTCCGTGAACCGCAACGGAAAACAGCAGGTCTAAAAGATAACAGAACCCTTTAAAATCCCTGTATTACAGCTTTCCTGCTCCGGCAGCCCGATACAGTATCACTGTAATGCTTTATTTTGATAAATTTCGCAAATATTATTTTAGTTTTAACAAATTATCCTTTGGACTTCTGAAATTTCCTGTTTTTTTGCTTTATGAACACAAGTCTACATTTTTACCGGAGAACCCATATATTTTATTCAGATAGTTTATATTTATTTTACAATATTTTTTCATTCATCTGTAAATACCATATTTTTTGACAAAGAAATAAGATTTTTTATAAAATATTGTAAATTGACAGGATATAAAAACGGGAACCGCAAAGGATTCCCGTTTTAAGCTGCTTTCCGAAATGTTTACTTTTTTCCGGCAATTTCACGCACAGCGGCACAAAAAAAATCCGACTCGGCGGCGGTACTGAAGCATGACGGCGAAAAACGCACCGCTCCGTCCGGGAGTGTTCCCTCCGCCTTATGGGCAAGCCCCGAACAGTGCAGTCCGCCTCTCAGAGCAAATCCCTTATCGTTCAGCAGGGAGGCAGTTTCTTCGGCGCTGTATCCCGAAATATTAAACAGCACAATGGGAAGATATTTGCCGCCACATCTCCTGTATACAGTTACTCCGTTTGTTTGCTCGAAATCATTTATCACTCTGTCACAAATCGACATTTCATGTGAAAAAATTTTTTCGTGACCGATCCTTGTTATAAAATCCATTCCCGCGCCCACAGAAACAATCCCTACGGTATTTACCGTGCCGCTTTCAAGCATTTCGGGAAGAAACGGAGTCTGCTCCGCCTCAAGGGACGTACTGCCCGTTCCGCCCTCTATGATATGATAAAGGGGAAATTTTCCGTCGGTTATCATAAGTCCCGTTCCCGATATCCCATAAAGACCCTTGTGTCCGGGCATACAGAGAATATTGATATTATCCTCCCTGAGATTTACGGGAATAACGCCGCATACCTGCGCCCCGTCCGCAATAAAGCAGATACCCTTTCTTTTGCAAAGCTCTCCTATGCGCCTGTAGGGCAGGAGCTGACCCGTAACATTGCTGCCGAGGGTACAGACTATTGCGGCAGTCGAGGGAGTTATGAGCCGCTCAAAATTCACCATTGTAACGTCGTCATCGGGGTGTACTTCGGCAATACTGTATTCAAGCCCTCTTTTGGCAAGCTCGTATACGGGGCGAAAAACCGAATTATGCTCGTGATCCGATATTATCACATGAATTTTCCGCTTTTCTCTGAGAGCCATCTCCGCAAGACCCTTGACCGCAAGATTTATGCTGTGGGTACAGTTAGAGGTAAAAATGATGTTTTGCGGCTCTGCGCCGAACATTTCCGCAGCCCTTTCCCTCACCCTGTAAACCGCGTCCGAGGCGGCAAGAGACATTTTGTGTCCGCTTCTTCCGGGATTGCCCCCGTATTTCACGATTGCCTCCGAGACTGCCCGTCTTACGCATACAGGCTTGGGATATGTGGTGGCTGCGTTGTCAAAATATATCACATAAGATCATTCCCTCCGAAATATTATCACTTTATTTCACTGACGGTTTTATACGGAATATTGTTTTCTTCCATAAATTTTGTAAGAATATCCGAGGGAGCGTCGGTCAGAACGCTGTATCCGCAGCCGTGGGCTATATTACGGGGCGTCCTCCTTATCTCCGCCGAATATCCCGATCTATTTAAAGCAGCCTTTGCCTTATTTGCATACGTTACGGAGGCAAAAGCAATTATAGCCTTCTGCACTAAGATCATCCTTTCGGTATATTGATACCGATTGAGATCAGTATCCGGCGGATATGTTCCGCCTCGTTTATTATATTCGCCTCAGAGGCAATATGTCACTGTGAAAAAAATGACCCCTCCGGAAGTAAAATTTTCACGGAGGGGTTTTAAGGCAATACCGAACAAAGGCGCAAGTCGTTCTTTGTTCGGTATTGCCTTAAATTGCAAAAGGGAACCTCTATAAACCTCCTTCACGGCAAATCCTCTATTGGTTCGGTCATCTGCTTCGTTATCAGACCTTGTAAGACAGCAAGTATTACTGCGGTCTGATGCCTTGCATCTGACCGAACCAATGGACGAGGCTTTGCTCGTGTCCCGGTTTATAGAGAACCCCAAAAATATGTTTTTTCATACGGATAAATATCTTTTTCTCGGGCGGCTGTAACGTACCTGTAATTTGACCGCTGAAATTTTATACTCATAAATCTGTCAGTAAAAGAATTTCGCCCTCTGCGGAGGGCGACAAGGGTGGCGCTGCCCCCTTGACCCCCTGCAAGCCTTTGAAAAGGCTTGACCTAAACTATACCGTGAGCTTATTTGCGATGATTTTTTTTATTTGCCCGATTTTCTGATGCTTTCTGATAAAGAAAGCACTGTCAACGCTGCTCTACATATTTCCCGACATATTCATAATTATTGCGGTGACTGCTATGGGACAAGTCTCGCAGCGGAGAATACGCTTTCCCAGCCATATGGGAACCGCTCCCTTTTCGCAGGCAAATTCCTGCTCCTCCCTTTCAAAGCCGCCCTCCGGACCTATCATGACCCCGCAGGACGTTATTCCCTTAAAGCTTATTTCGGAAAGCCTTTTTCCGCCGTTTTCATAGCAGAAAAGAGAAATTTCTTTTTCGCAGAGAGATTTTGCCGCCTCATCAAAGGATAAAATCCCTCTTATTCCGGGAATAATGCCCCTGCCCGACTGCTTTGCCGCCTCCTCCGCTATTTTCCGCCATCTTGCGAGCTTTTTTTCCGCAGATTCTTCATCGGGTCTTGAAATGCATCTTTTTGAAATGAAAAAGACTATCTCCGACGCTCCCAGCTCGGTGCATTTTTGTATGATAAGCTCCGCCTTGTCAAGCTTCGGGAGAGCCTGATATATCGTAAGACTGAGCTGCGGCTCGGACATTGAGGGGTATTTTTCCTCTATCCTGCAATAAACATCTTCTGAAGTCATTTTCTCGATAACCGTTCTGTATTCCGTTCCCTCGCGGCAGAAAATGATCTCATCTCCCGTTTTCATTCTCAGCGACCTGCCGATATGAACGGCGTCGGAACCTGTAACAATGATATTTTCGCCGCAAAACGAGCCTTCATCTATAAAAAATCTCGGCATATTCTCCTCCTTCCTGTGTAACCCTTCACCGTGAGCCGACATAGTATATAAACGGAACGATAGGTCAATACCGTTCCGATCATTCCGATAACAGAGGTATCTTTTATGAATACAACACTTTCCTGCCTTGCCGAGGGAACAAGCGCCACGGTAACGGCAATGAACAGCAGCACGGGTATGCGCCGCCGCCTGATGGATATGGGGCTTATCGAGGGGACGAGAGTCACCTGTCTGCACAAAAGTCCCGGCGGAGATCCCACTGCCTATCTTATAAGAGGCGCGGTTATCGCCCTGAGAAAAGAAGATACGGGCATGATACGGGTCAGCACTTAATCAATCCGCTCCCTTTCTCCGTAGACCCTTACATAATGCTGTCCGGCAGGTCTGCGGAGTCGGGGGTACCTGTCAAGCCGCCCGTTTCCGCCGATATTATCATGTACAGAGGGACCTCGCAGGTTCCTCTTGCTTTTTTTGCGTCCCTGCCTCCGTTATTTTCGCTGAGAACCGCATCGCTCATAAGCCAGAATGCCGTCCGGTAGCCGGACTTTGTGTTAAGGGTGCAGCGTATCTCAAAATATCCGCGGGTCTGCTCGAAAAGTCCTTCGGTCTGAACAGCTTCCGAATTGAATCTGTCGTTTTCCTCATCGCAGGACATTTCAATAATAAGGTTTCCCTCTCCGTCAGGATAGGACATATCATCGCACCGGTAATTGTTCAGATCCTGCCTTTTCCGTTCGGGAGCTTTTGTCCATTTTGTACCGTCAAGCACCGCCCGTCAAAATCATCCTCAAATACAAGCTCATATGCGCTGCCCTCATAAAGCTTGTATTCTCCTCCGTCATCAAAGGCTGTAAGGGTATTAAGCGCAGCCTTCACGGGCAAAATAAACGCTGCTGCTTCAGACATCATTTATATCTCACCTTTATTTTTCTTCGCCTGTATTTATTTTCCTCTGCTTTGAAATCCATATGATAAGCACGCTTACATCAGCGGGGGAAACCCCCGATATTCTGCTTGCCTGCCCTATATTTTCGGGTCTGACCTTGTTGAGCTTTTCAACAGCCTCAAGGCTCAGTCCGCCGATATCCTTATAATCAGCGATATGAGGGAGCCTTTTTTCCTCAAGCTTTCTGACATGCTCTACCTCCATAAGCTGCCTTGCAATATATCCGTCGTATTCTATGCGAAGTCCCACCTGCTCCCGCACCTCAAAGGGGAGAGGCTGTCTTTCATCGTCGAAGGGAGCAAGGTCGTCATAGGATATCTGAGGACGCTTTATAAGCTCTGACATTTTCATTCCCGCAGATATTCCCGCCGTTCCCTTGCTTTCAAGCATTGCGTTCAGTTCGGGAGACGGGCTTACGGATTTTTTCTTTATCCTTTTTATTTCGTCCTCGATCATTTTCCGCTTTTCGAGAAATTTTTCATATCTCTCATCCGAAACAAGTCCCACCTCATGTCCTATGGGAGTAAGTCTTTCATCTGCGTTATCCTGCCTTAAAAGCAGCCTGTATTCGCTGCGGCCCGTCATCATTCTGTAGGGGTCGGTGCAGCCCTTTATAACAAGGTCGTCAATAAGCGTTCCTATATACGAGGACGATCGGGGGAGGGTTATCTGTTCCCTGCCGAGAACGGACAATGCGGCGTTTATCCCCGCAATAAGCCCCTGAGCCGCTGCCTCTTCATAGCCCGATGTTCCGTTGAACTGTCCTGCGCCGTAAAGTCCGCCTATGCTTTTAAATTCAAGGGTGTGTCTGAGCTGCTGAGGGTCGCAGCAGTCATATTCGATAGCGTAAGCGTTTCTCATTACCTCAACATTTTCAAGTCCCTTTACGGTTCGCAGGAATTTAAGCTGAACGTCCTCGGGAAGCGAGGACGACATTCCCTGAAGATAATATTCATCGGTGGTAAGTCCCATAGGCTCTATAAAAAGCTGATGTCTGGACTTATCGGGAAAGCGCATTATCTTATCCTCTATAGAGGGGCAGTATCTGGGTCCCACTCCGTGTATTCTTCCCGAATAAAGAGGGGAGCGGTGAATATTTTCCCTTATTATTCTGTGGGTATCCTCGTTTGTGTACGCAACATAGCATGAAACCTTGTTTTCAAGCCCCTCTCTGGGAGTTTCAAAGGAAAAGGGCTGTATCTCCTCATCTCCGTCCTGACGTTCAAGGCAGGAAAAGTCTATGCTTCTTTTGTGTACTCTGGAGGGGGTTCCCGTTTTGAACCTCCTGAGAACAACTCCTATCTTTTCAAGGCTTTGCGACAGGTATCTTGCGGGGAGGGTCGAATCCGGTCCGCTTTCATAGCTTACGTCGCCCACATGGATCACACCTTTAAGGTATGTTCCCGTTGCGACTATCACCTTTTTCACGCCGTATCTTGCGCCCAGAGCGGTGACGATCCCCGTCACCCGTCCGTTTTCCGTAAGTATCTCTGCGACCTCTGCCTGCTTTATGTCCAGATTTTCCTGCTCCTCGCAGACCTTTTTCATGTATTCGTGATACTTTACCCTGTCCGCCTGAACTCTCAGGCTGTGAACGGCAGGACCTTTTCCTCTGTTGAGCATTCTGCTCTGAATAAAGCATTTGTCGGCGGATTTTCCCATCTGACCTCCAAGAGCGTCTATTTCACGGACAAGATGTCCCTTTGCCGTTCCTCCGATAGAGGGATTGCAGGGCATATTTGCAATGGCGTCGAGGGTAATGGTAAAAAGCGCGGTTTTTACTCCCAGACGCGCGCAGGCAAGCGCAGCTTCGATTCCCGCATGACCTGCGCCGATAACGGCTGCGTCATAATCATCTATATAATACTTTTCCATTTTTCCTGCATATGCTTCCTTCCTTTGGTTTATCGGTATTGGTTTGTTTAATCCCTTAATTTGTCACCAAAAGTAAAATTTGTGCAAAAGAGTAAGTTATCACCGCTTACGCGGTTCGGAAAAAACGCACTGACGTGCTCTTTTCCGAAACAGCCGCCTGAGAATAACGGGTTTTATTAAATTGAAAAAAATTTCTTAATGCTTACGAACTAATTTTTTTCTCTCAGGCGGCTGTTGTGACCCTGTTATTTGACCGCTGAAATTTTATGCTCTTAAATCTGTTAGTAAAAAGATTTCGCCCTCTGCGGAGGGCGACAAGGGTGGCGCTGCCCCCCTTGACCCCCTGCAAGCCTTTGAAAAGGCTTGACCTAAACTTTACCGTGAGCTTATTTGCAATGATTTTTTTATTTGACGCTTTATTTTCCCACGCAGAAACGGGAAAACACTTCGTTTATCACCGTTTCGGTGGTTCTTTCGCCTGTAAGCTCCGTCATGGCGTTTTCCGCTTCGTCAAGAATGATGTTTACGGCGTCAAAGGTCACTCCGTCTTTTATCGCAGCTATCGCTTCGGATATCCTCATTATTGCTGTGTCAAGGCACTGCTTCTGACGTTCGTTTACGGATATCTCATTATCTGCATTACTGTTTGTAATAAACATATCATATAATACTTTTTGTAATTTATCCGTACCCTCACCGTTCCTTGCGGATATTTCAACAACATTTTCAAAGCTGCTGCTGATAATATCCCTGTCAAGCCGTGACGGACGGTCGCTTTTATTTATGCAGGCTATCTTTTTTGCGCCCGTGTTCCCGCATATTTCAATTAGACGCATATCATTGCCGTCTATTTCCTCCCCGTTGTCGAAAACCGCAATGACAAGCTCCGCCCGTGATAAGCCCTTTACTGCCTTTTCAATGCCCGCTCCCTCGATAACGTCCGCTGTTTCCCTTATTCCTGCGGTGTCTGAAAGCCTGAGGACAATATCGCCTATCCTTACGGATTCCTCAACAATATCCCTTGTTGTTCCCGCAATATCGGTAACAATGCTCCTTTCGCAGCCGCTGAGAAGATTCATAAGAGTACTTTTTCCCACATTCGGCTTTCCTGCTATCACCGTGTCTATTCCCGCTTTAAGTATCCTTGTGTTATCGTATGACCGTCTTATTTTTTCAAGCTCCGCCAAAATTCCGGAAAGCTCGCTGTCCATTGATCTTCCGTCCACCTCCGGAGTGTCCTCCTCGGGATAATCTATCCATGCGCCAAGCTCGCCCAGAAGCCTGAGCAGTCTGTCGGAGCATTTTCTTATTTTCTTGAAAAGCATACCCTCCCTTACGTTAAGAGCCTGCCTGTGAGCGGCGTTTCCCTCTGCGGAAATGATATCCATTACCGCCTCAGCCTGCGTAAGGGACAATTTTCCGTTAAGGAACGCCCTTTTTGTAAATTCTCCCCCTGCCGCAGGCTCTGCGCCGCAGTCGTAAACGGCTCTCAGAACCTTTTGAGTGATAAAGATCCCGCCGTGACAGGATATTTCGGCAACGTCCTCTCCCGTATACGATCTGGGCGCTCTGAAAACAGTGACTATCCCATCGTCAAGCTCCTCTCCGGACGGAGTATGGATTTTTCCGTATGCACAGGTATAGCCGTCCATTTCCGACGGCTTTTTTTTCACCGAAAGGGGAGTAAACACCCTGTCCGCAATGCTTATCGCATTATCCCCCGATATTCTTATCACAGCTATGCCCCCTGCCGCACGGGGAGTTGAAACTGCGGCGACCGTTTTTTCCGATAAAATCATTTATCCGACCTCTTGTCAGCTTTTTCTTTTATTTTTGCGCGAAGCTTTTCAAATTCCGCTCTGTGATCCACCGAATACATTCCGGGGAAAGCCTTTACCATTCTTTCAATGCGTCTGTCGGAAAAGGCAATAAGCGCATCGTATCTTGTCCGCAGCTTTTCAAGCGTTTCGTCCTTTTTATCGCTGAGAGTGTCCATGAGCTCATTTTTAAGCGCGGCTGCCTTTTCGCTCTTTTCGTAGAATACTGCGGCTGCCTCGCTGCCCTTATCCGCCGCTTCAAGGGCGGTATCCGCAAGAGTCTTTCCGAGTTTTTGTGCGCTGCCGTACATTTTTGCCGAAATTTCGGAAATTTCCCTAAGCCTTACATTCAGCTTATAAACCGCAGAAACGGAATTTGAACAGTCAATAATTATCAGAACAGCCATTATGCATAAAAATATCGTTCCGAATGTCCGTGGAATTATCTTCACAAAGCTTTCTATATAAGGCTCGGCGCAATATTCGACAATAAGACATCCAAGTCCCCACAATATGCTTGTTTTAAGGCATATATATCCCTTAAAATTGAAATGCTCATCGGAATAATCCCACCATACATTGTGAAATATCATTTTCATGGAAAATCCTACAAGCAGCTCAAATAATGTGCATATCAGCGAGGACATAAAAAATACCGCAATGGGTGTACCGATAAACGGGCGCAGCAAAACGGTTATCATAAGCACCCCGACCCCGTATATCGGACAAATGGGCATACTCAGAAAACCTCTGTTTGAATATTCGCCCATTTTCAGAGCATGAGCACAGACTTCTATCGCCCAGCCGAGAAACGACCATATTATAAAAAGCAGGCACATTTCATAAAGACTGATCTGTGCAAAATCAATTTCTTCGTAAAACATAAAATTCCCTAACGATCCGATGCAGACGGCACTGCTGTCTGCATCGGATCGCATAATTCCGGATCATTCGCTTTCTGCACTGCTTACATCGTCATAAAATCCCGACATAACTGCTTGCGCCATTTCCTCGCTGCTTATTTCCATGTAATCGCCGGGAATGGTAAAATAAGTTTCATCGGGTTCTTCAAGCAGACTTATGGTAAAGTTCATAACATTTCCGTCCGTTCTCATCTTGCAAAGCTTTCCGTCGGGAGTGTAGTAAAAAATGCATTCTCCGCCGTCTACGTTATATTTCTCGTAAATATAATTCTCTCCGTCAATATTTTCAATGCCGTCCTCTAAAAAGCTGCTGTAGTCCTCGTCCGTATCTAAAAGTGAGTCCATTTCGCTTTCGCCGTCATAAACATCTTCGTTTTCAATGCAGTAGCTTTTTGTTTTCCTGTCGATCATATAGCATTTATCGCCGGTGATCATCATGGTAACGGTCATAAGACCCGATACCTCCATATTAACATATACGCTGCCGTCGTATGACGACATTTCGATATCGGTATAATTCCCGTCCTCCTCTGCATAGGCTTTGAAAATAATATTGCCCTTATCCCAGCTCTTGGTTTTGTTCATAAGCTCGTCGGTCCATGAACTGCCGTTTTTATCGGCATAAGCATCCTCGGCGGATAGTCCCGGAACGGTTTTCGTTTCGGAAATGGTTTGTGTTTCGATAACGGTTTCTGTCGGAACTTCGCTCTCCGATTCGCTCACAGCGGAGCTTGTTATTTCTTCGGTGACGCTGTTTTCGATGATCCCGGTTTCCCTATCTGCGTCTGATGAACAGCCGCAGAATGTCAGCATAAGCAGCACTGCCGAAAAAGCGATGCTTTTTTTCATTTCATAAATACCTCATTTATTCTTCCGTTTCATCATCGTCGGGAATATCCTCCTCAACAATGACCTCGTTTTGTTCCTGTGCGGCAGCTTCTGCCATTTCCTTTGCAAGCTCCTCCTCTGAGGGCTGCTCGATTTTTTCCGTTTCCGCGCTGTCGTCATGCTCTGCACGGGTAAATGCAACTACCTTATCCTCGCCGCTTACTCTCATAAGCTTAACGCCCGTTGCATATCTTCCCATTATACGGATATCGCAGGCACGTATCCTTATGATAACTCCGTCTGTTGCTATCATAATGATATCATCATCCTCGTCAACTATCTTGATGCCGCATACATAGCCCTTGTCCCCGGAAACCTTATAATTGAGCATACCGAATCCTCCTCTGTTCTGGATACGGTAATCCTCAAGCTTAACTCTTCTTCCAAGACCCTTGTCCGTCACGGTGAGAACGCTTGCGCCCTCTCTTACTCTTGCCATTGAAACAACATAGTCGCCTTCCCTGAGCTTTATCGCCTTTACTCCGTGAGCTGTTCTGCTCATGGGACGCACCTGTGTTTCATCTATTCTGATGGCATATCCGTTTCTTGTGGCAACTACGACCTGTGCGCTGCCGTCGGTAAGCCTTACTCCCGCTATCTCGTCGCCCTCGTCAAGACCCACGGCTCTCAGACCGTTCTTTCTTACGTTTTTATATGCAGAAAGGGGAGTGCGCTTTATTTTGCCGTTCTTTGTTACCATGATAATGAATTTGCCTTCTTCATAATCGGTAGTCTTTATCATTGCGGCAATTTTTTCGTCCTCGGAAAGAGGAAGCATATTTATGACATTTACGCCTCTTGACTGCTTCGATCCCTCGGGTATCTCAAAGCATCTGAGTTTATACATGATTCCCTTGCTGGTGATAAAAAGTACGTCATCGTGAGAGGAGGATATAAACATTTCCTGAATAAAATCCTCGTCCCTCTGCTTGATTGCGGAAACTCCCTTTCCGCCTCTTTTCTGGGTCTTGTATTCGCTTACAGGATGTCTTTTGATATATCCGATGTCTGTAAGGGTGACAACGCAGTCCTCAACGGGGATAAGATCCTCAACGTCCACCTCTCCGCTGACATTTTCAATAGATGTTCTTCTCTCGTCTCCGTATTTTCTCTTGATCTCCTCAAGCTCGTCGGAAACTATCTGAAGCACCCTGTCGTGGTTTTCAAGGATTTCGGTAAGATCCTTTATCTTTGCATGAAGCTCGGTAAGCTCGTCGTCTATCTTCTTTCTTTCCATATTGGAAAGCTGGTACATTCTCATCTGGGCAATGGCGTCTGCCTGTACTTCCGACAGATCAAATCTCTCCATAAGCCTGCTTTTTATTTCGGCAATATTTTCCGAAGTACGGCATATTTTTATTACCTCTTCGATATTGTCGGCAGCTATGACCATACCCTCTAAAATATGCGCTCTTGCCTTTGCCTTGTCAAGATCGAACCTTGTTCTTCTTCTGATCACATCGACCTGAAAATCAATGTATTCGCTGAGTATCTGCTTTAAGGTAAGTATCTTCGGAATGCCGTTTACAAGGGCAAGCATAATAACGCCTACAGTGTCCTGAAGCTGCGTGTACTGATAAAGACGATTGAGGACTACCTGTGCAATAGCGTCCTTTTTAAGCTCTATTACGACCCTTACATCGTGATCCTTGTCCGATTCGTCCCTTATGGTGTGTATTCCGTCAATTCTCTTATCCTTTGCTAGATCGGCGATATTTTCAATGAGCCTTTTCTTGTTGACCATGTAAGGAATTTCTTCGATTATAATACAGGTGCGGTTTTTGATATCCTCTATCTTTGCCCGTCCTCTGAGGATAATTTTGCCCTTGCCTGTTGCATAAGCGGATCTTATTCCGCTGCGTCCCATAATTATTCCGCCTGTAGGGAAATCGGGACCCTTTATATGCTCCATAAGCTCCTCAAGTGAGCAGTCGGGATTTTTGATAAGCGTCTGAACAGCATCTATAGTTTCCGTAAGGTTGTGAGGAGGAATATTTGTAGCCATACCCACGGCTATACCTACAGAGCCGTTTACCAGGATATTCGGAAAGCGCGAGGGAAGAACTACCGGTTCTTTAAGCCTGTCGTCATAGTTGGGCATAAAATCAATGGTATCCTTATTGATATCCGTAAGCATATCAAGGGTCATTTTTTCCATTCTTGCCTCGGTATAACGGTATGCGGCAGGGGGATCCCCGTCAAGGGAACCGAAGTTTCCGTGACCGTCCACAAGGGGATATCTCATTGAGAAA
The DNA here is from genome assembly GCA_964505695.1 of uncultured Ruminococcus sp. Taxonomy (GTDB): domain Bacteria; phylum Bacillota; class Clostridia; order Oscillospirales; family Ruminococcaceae; genus Huintestinicola. The sequence goes on along the minus strand of CAZDJG010000011.1, from coordinate 413 downwards.
TCCTGAGCAAGTCTTACCATAGCGTCGTAGACCGAGGAATCTCCGTGAGGGTGATACCGTCCGAGAACGGTACCTACCGTATCGGCGCACTTTCTGTATTCCTTATCCGGCGTAAGACCGTTTTCAAACATTGTATAAAGAATACGCCTGTGAACAGGCTTCAATCCGTCCCTGACGTCGGGAAGGGCACGGGAAACGATAACCGACATTGAATAGGCAAGGAAGGATTCCCTCATTTCCTTTTCAATATCCCTGTGCACCACCCTGTTATTGTTCAGGCTGAAATTATCATCTGTCAAATTTAACAACTCCCTCCGAAAAATTAAAGGGGTTCTCTATAAACCGGGACACGAGCAAAACCTCGTCCATTGGTTCGGTCAGATGCAAGGCATCAGACCGCAGTAATACTTGCT
>CAZDJG010000010.1:0-19687 GCA_964505695.1 uncultured Ruminococcus sp. | reverse complement strand
CAAGCAGATTCGGTGCAAAGACGCAAGTCGCTCTTTGTTCGGTATTGCCTTAGATCCCGAAAGAATTTTTTTTATTAAACAGGGTTCAGGGTGAATTATTATGAATAAAAAAATTTTTTTATGTGCAGCAGGCTTCGACAAGGACAGCAAAACAAAAAAAGCTGTTTTTACAGTTCCATCGGAAACCTTTTATCTTGAAAACAGCAGCGGCAAATGCGTATATAAGGGAAAAACCGTTTATTTCGGATTTGATGAGCTTTCGGGAGATAATGTTTATACGGCTGATTTTTCCGATTTTTCTGAAAACGGTGAATATATAATGACAACGGACAGCGGCTGCCGTTCAGACAGCTTTTCGGTTCGTGAAAATGCATACGAAGATGCTTTTAACAAGGTATCCAAGGCCTTTTATTTTCTGCGCTGCGGCTGCGGACTTGATGAAAAATACGCAGGCGTTTTCGCACACGAAAAGTGCCACACTGCACAAGCTGCTTTGTGGAACAGCAGAACGGTTTCTGTTGACATAAGCGGAGGCTGGCACGACGCAGGCGATTACGGAAGATATGTGACCGCAGGCGCCTGCGCACTGGCTCATATGCTTTACGCATTTATCATGTTCCCCGAACCGTTTAAAAAACAAAATCTGAACATACCCGAAAGCGGAGGAACGCTCCCCGATATTCTTGCCGAATGCAGAGTCGAGCTTGACTGGCTGCTTAAAATGCAGGACAAAGACGGAGGAGTATACCACAAGGCGACAACCGCCCATCATGCAGCTTTTATCATGCCAGAACAGGATACAGCACAGATGTTTGCTTTACCCGTTTCATCAATGGCAACTGCCGATTTTGCCGCCGTATGCGCACTTGCCGCAAGGGTTTACGGAGCTTTTGACAGCAGGTATTCCGCAAAGCTGCTGTCAGCCGCTGAAAAAAGCGCACGATGGCTGGAAGAAAATCCCGGTTATTATTTTGATGACCCGAAGGAATGTACTACAGGCAGATACGGAGAGCGTTCGGACAAAGATAACCGTTTCTGGGCATGGACGGAGCTTTTTGCTTCAACGGAAAATGAAAAATACCATAATAAAATGAAAACATCTCTTTCCGAATACGATTTTCCGCTTACCGCCTTGGGTTACGGTTCTGTAGGCGGATTCGGTGCGCTGGGATATCTGCTGTGCGGTAAAAGCTGTGACAGAGATATTGCCGATAACTTCAAAAAAGCGTTTTCCCGTGAAGCCGGACGTCTGAAAGCTGCTGCGGATATCAGCGGCTACGGAGCTGCTATGCTTGAAACGGACTACTGCTGGGGCAGTTCTATGAATTTGCTTAAACACGGCATGATATTTGCCATAGCCGACAGGATATGCGGCGAAAGCGAATATGCCGTTTATGCCGAAAGGCAGCTTCATGTGCTGCTTGGACTTAACGCTCTCGGTTTTTCATATGTTTCGGGGATCGGCTCGGACTGCATGAAAAATCCGCACTACCGTCCCACTGCTTCCGATGGTATAGACAGATGCATACCCGGATTTGTAAGCGGAGGTCCAAACCGTTTCCCATGTGATGAATCAGCAAAAAAGCTTATAAAGGACGGTACGCCGCCAATGAAATGCTATGCGGACAATGTTGGCGCTTATTCCCTTAATGAGATCACAATTTACTGGAACTCCCCTGCCGTTTTTCTTACGGCATATCTGAACGATCAATACCGCAATAAACAATTAAGCACGGCAGCAGCATTTACTTTTTAGAAGTATTTTTTCACCACATAAGCCACAAGCCTGAGATTATGCTCTATAAGCTCGGTTCCTGCCGATGCGTCACCATTCGCCATGCGCAAGAATGCGTCAGCCTCCTGCCGTGCAGACCGCAGCTTCGGAAAGGAAGCCGCATTTTCATGATGAAGATCAAAAAAGCATATGCTCCAAAAGCCACAAAATAAGTCCTTCAAACATAATTCAACACGTCGTATATATTTTTAAGGTATTACCTTAATAATATATTCGACAGGAAATTTATCCTATTCTAAAAAATCAGAAAAAACTATTGACTTTTAAACAGTAGTATGATATAATAGTTTTCAGCAAGGCTACTGTTTAATAATCAGTAAATGCAAAGATGAAAGGACAGATGTAAAATGAAAAAAAACGAATATATCCGCGACCTTGAAAGACAGCTAAGATTCCGTCTTTCACCTAAGGAAATACGGGAAATCATCAGCGATATCTCCGAATATTTTGATGAAGGTGCGGCAGACGGAAGAAATGAGGGCGATATCTCCTCGGCTCTCGGTTCTCCCGAAAATGCAGTAGCAGATATACTGGCAGAAAAAGGTCATGCCTCTTTTCCGACGGGAAAGCTCATTCCCGCTGTAATTTCGCTCTGCACTGCGGCAATATGTCTTTTCGGTATGTTATCTGTCAACGGCAGAGACACATGGCTTAACAGCACTGCAGCAAGCTATCTTATCCTGATCGCTGTTCCCTCACTTATCTGGCTTATATGCGAAGGGAAATTTTTTCTTGCTTCCCTGAAAAAATACCGTTTGGATCCCAGCCGGCTTTTAGGGGTATTTCTGACCATTGCCGCAACATACATATTGATGCATATTCCCCGTATGCTCCTTGAAAGGAACGAAGCAGTCAGGCTAACCGCACCAATTGCTGCCGCATTGCTTGCCGCAGGAACAGTCACACACCTTATCGGACTTAGAAAATGTATGAAAAAGCCGGCATTTATCGCATCTGTATTACTCGGATTATCGGTGATCGCAGCAGCAGCTGCTGCAGTCTTTTCATGCCTTGATCTGATAAGCCTTTATAAAGATCACGAATATCAAATCATTGCAGCCGCAGAATTAAGCGGATTTATCATTGCTCTTTCGTTTATATGCCCTATAACATTCATCGTATCCGCCGTCATATACAGAAATTCTCTTTCGCTGCCTGTTATTTACCTTTCCTTTTCTTCAATGATCTGTACCCTGCAAATGCGTAACGTTCTGATATGCATTGATCCGACGGATATTCTCAGCTATGAGCATTTAACTCCCGACGCCGGATATATTATTATCGGAACGATTTTTGCCTGCATATTTATCGCCGCTGCCGTAAAAGCACGTAATAAAGAAAGGAAATCAGAATAATGGAACGAGGACAAATGAAAAAAGGCATTCTGGAAATGTGCATTTTATCGGTGGTTTCTCATGAAGATATGTACGGCTATGAAATAATGAAATATGTGACAAAGGCTTTCCCCGACATAAACGAAAGCACGGTTTACGCAGTTCTGCGCAGGCTTCACAGCGACGGCTGCACCGAAACATACACGGGAGAGGTTTCCGGAGGCCCTAAAAGAAAATATTACCGGATAACCCCGTCGGGCAGAGACAGACTTGTAAAAATGACCGATGAATGGTACGGACTTATTAAATCGGTAAAAATGATTGGGATCTGACGAATTTCTTTATATCACAAAAAAATATGTCGCCGTCAAGGTTAAAATGCGTGCCGAAAACGACCTTGACAGTGACATATTTTGAAATTGTCAATATTCCTTGACACATTTTATAATATTCCGTCTCGGATCCTTGGAACATATCCACGCAAACCTTGACGTTTTCCGCCCAATCAAGTTCCATGCCGAAGCTTTGGAAAAGTTCGTGAGCGATCTCCCAGTTCAGTTCGTTGTCCTCCGCAACAAGTTGATGTTGTATAATAAAACTTGATGCTGTACAGCCATCTTAACAGCACTCTCTCCGTCAAGCACCCACTCGGCACGGATCCCTACAGAACGCAGAGAATCTACAGTGCTTTCGCACAGTTGACGGTCATCGTCCACATCCAGCATTACCCAGTCGGGCAGTATCATATCCTCTTCCTGCTCCTCAGCACGCTTCAGATCCAGATCCACCTGAAATTCCGTACCCTCTCCCTGTTTGCCGGATACACAAATTCCTCCCTCCATTGCATCAACAATATACTTTGTTATTGCCATGCCCAGACCTGTGCCTTCGATCTTATGTATGCGCTTGTTATCTTTACGGGAAAAGGATTCAAAAATATGGTTCTGAAATTCCTCGGACATTCCTATGCCTGTATCCTTGATGTTTATTCTGAGATGAACATAATCCTCACCCTTGATAGACTGATCTTCCCGAAGGATCACATCAATTGAGCCTCCCTGCGGCATAAATTTATTGCATTGGACAGAAGACTCAGCAGTATCTGATTAAGTCTAACGCTGTCGCAGTGAACATTTTCCGACAAAATGTTACAGATGGAAATGTTGAATTTCTGATTCTTTGATTTGACCTGTGGCTGTACGATACTGACAATACAATCCATGATTTCCCGAAGCGACACCATTTCATCATTGATCGTCATTTTCACGCTTTCGATCTTGGACATATCCAGCACATCGTTTATCAGTCCGAGCGGATGCTTGCTGGACTGAGTGATCTTTTTCAGGCATCTGCTTACCTGCCGGGGATCGTCAACATGAGACGACGCGATTGCAGTCATGCCTACAATGGCGTTCATGGGAGTGCGTATATCGTGGCTCATGTTTGAAAGAAATTCACTTTTGACCCTGTTTGCCTCATCAGCAGTATGTTTGGCTTCCTCCAGCTTCTTAACCTGCGCCCGATTCATTCTGAAATAACGAAGAAATACTGCCAGCAGCACTGCAAGTATCACCGTACAGGCGGCAGCGGCGGCGCAAAAAAAATTGTCCCTGACAACGTCTTCTGTACGAACCACAAAGCTGCCACTCATTCAAAGCTTCCTTATCTCTTATGTAATAGGGCGGGATGCTTTCTGCAATTGCTTTCAACTGAGAAATGCGATGATCGGTAATAGAGCCGAAGTGTTTGGAAATACGGTCATTCATGCTTGACATATATATGTTGCCAAGGCGGGCGACGGTCTGATCGTTCTGCCAGTTCAGATACGCCGACAATATTGAGAACACTGCGATACATATTATAAAGACGGCAATCAGACTGCCGTTCAGAAAATGTTTTATCCTGTTACTCATCAAATTTTCCTCATTTCTCACAAAAAATTACAGCAGCAGCGATCGTTAGATCATTTAGTATAATTATCCTTCAGATATAGATTTTTCAATATGATTTATAATGGGAACACAGAGATTGCCTTCTCATGTTTTTTCGCAGCAGATATTTCCGGCCTTCAAAAAATAAAGCATATGTCCTGTCCTGTGTACATTGTTTACCGATTTTATCATAAGGGAACCTCTATAACATATTTTTACTTATGTCAAGTAAATCAGAACCCTTTGCCAAACTCGGAATATACATAATCATTCAGCTATAAAAGCAAAATGCTGCTGCCATTTTGTAATCGTTTATAAGGAATGAAACTGATATTAAGCTCCTTGACAAATGGTATTTATTGAATTATAATATGATTATGTACAGAACAGATCCATTCCGCATCTGCCGGACTGTTCAGCCTATTTATTAAGGACGGTTATCAGCTTTGTTCAGTTTAAAACAGCTTATAAAAAAAGAAGCTGTGGCAATAATTGCTTTCGCCGCAGCATTTATATCATGTTTTTTTGTTCCCGTAACCAATTATGTTTCATATATAGACACCGATCTTATGGGTGTAATGTTCGGATTTATGGCGGTCGTTGCGGGATTTTCGGAAAACAATGTATTTAAAGTGCTTTCCGTGCGGATTGCAGGACTGGCAAGGGATACCCGCAGACTTGCCCTTGTACTTGTCCTCACCGTTTTCTTTATATCCATGCTTGTAACAAATGACGTTGCACTTATTGCATTTGTTCCGTTTACCCTTATGCTTTATGAAAAGCTGGATATGTCACCTGTTTATATTATCGTACTGCAAACGGCTGCTGCTAACCTTGGAAGTGCCTTGACTCCATTCGGAAATCCTCAGAATCTGTATTTGTTTTCAGCCTCAAAGATGTCGTCCGGAGAATTTTTTTCCATTACTCTTCCCGTTGCAGCTATAAGCCTTGTTTTGCTGATCATCGGAGTAATGCTTGTAAAAAAGGAACCGATATTTACAGATGATGAAAAAGAAGTACCGTACCTGAAAAATAAAAAATATCTGATCCTTTATTCGGCATTGTTTATTCTTTGTATTCTTTCGGTTTTTGATGTGGTCGATACCATAAGCGTGTTTGCATCCGTTTGTGTTGTTGCCGCTATCATTGAACCCAATATATTTTTAAAGGTCGATTACGGTCTGCTTGTTACATTTGCCTGTTTTTTTATTTTTGTGGGAAATATAAAAAGTATTCCGCAGGTCACCGATTACATAAGCGGTATAATTTCGGGAAATGAGTTTGAAAGTGCTCTGTTATGCAGTCAGGTCATATCAAATGTCCCTTCCGCTGTCATGCTGTCTGCGTTTTCGGACAACTATACCGCACTTATTCTCGGAACGGATATCGGAGGACTGGGTACGCTTATTGCCTCCCTTGCAAGTCTTATTTCTTACAGGTATTATGTATGTTCTACAAATTCTGACTCAAAAAAATTTATAGGCTGCTTTACTGCAGTAAATGTTGCTTTTCTTGTCGTACTTTTTGTTTTTGCCAAAGCCGTTTTATTATAATGTTAGACATTATTTTACTTCTGTAACCGTTTTGTGGCATAATTTACACTTGCATTTTATCTTTTTGTGATGTATACTGAAGATACAGAAAAGATCTTTCATTGAATATGCAAGTATCATTATTAGGAGTATACAATGAAAACCATAAAAAAATTAGCCGCCTTTACAGCAGCGATACTGACCGCTGCGGCTGTTACCTGTCCTTCATATGCGGACAACGGTATGATCATTGAAATAATACCCGAAACGGGAGATACTTTTGTTACGGTGAACCCCGATAAGGACAGGATCAAGATCAGCCGATACATTTACGGCATAAACGACAATAACAGTATTTCGGGCATTTCCCCTACTGTGATAAAACAACGAGGCGTTGCTCTTTCCACATATAACTGGGAAACAAATTTTTCCAATTCGGGTATCGATGGTCATAATTCCAACGATATCTCGCTTGTGGATAATTTTTCATCAGATAAATGGGACTCCCCTGCTCTATATACCGACGCACTTATTTCAAAAAGTATGATGAAAAACATTCCTGTAAGGCTTGTTACGCTGCAAATGATGGGATATGCCGCGAAAGACTCCATGGGAATAGTTTCAAACGACGTGCTGTCCAGAAACACCCGCTGGTGCAGCGTAGAATTTCATAAAAGCGGAACATACCTGAATCAGCCGGATATCAACGACGATGTTGTCTACATGGACGAATATGTAAGTTATCTGGTAAATCGTTACGGTTCAGCCAAAGAGGGCGGAATAAACGGATATTTTCTTGACAGCGAGCCTGATAAATGGTCAAAGAACTTCCCTGTTCTGGATCTGGAACCGATAACTCCGGAGGAGCTTGTGAAGCGTTCCGCAAGCCTTGCGTCAGCCGTGAAAATAATCGACAGCAACGCATTTGTTTTCGGTCCGTCTCTCAGCGGGCTTCAGGGCTGCATCAATCTGAACAATTCCGACGCATGGAATGGAATGAACAATGATTATTCTTGGTTTGTGGACTATTATCTTTCGTATATGCGTACCTGCGGAGAGAATGCGGGAGGACGTTTGCTTGACGTATTCGATGTGCATTATTATACCGAAGCACTGACTCCTGTAGGAATACCAGTACTTACAAACAGCGATGAATTCAGCAATGCCTATCGGATGCAGGCAGTAAAAACGCTTTACGACTCCGATTACACAGAAAACAGTGTTTCCGTTCTTATGAACAAGCAGTTTACTCCGTTTATCCCCACGCTTCAGGCGTCAATAAGAATAAACTATCCCGGAACAAGACTTTCCTTTTCCGAATATGATTTTGGCGGCGGAGACAATATCAGCGGCGCAATAGCTCAGACTGATGTTCTTGGAGTATTTGCCAAGGAAGAAGTGTATCTTGCTTGTCTTTCACCTGTATCAGACGACTACAGATTTCAAAAGGCTGCTTTGAATCTCTATACGGATTATGACGGCAGCGGTTCCTCCTTCGGAGATACACTTGTTTTTGCAGATAACGATAACGATTCCATGAGTTCGGTGTATGCCGCCGTAAATGAAGATGATCCCGATACCTTACGCATTATCCTCACCAACAAAAACATGGTCAACAATAAAAAATTCGACATCAATATCAAATCAGATGAATACAGCTATGAGCTTGCCGAGGCATATACTGTCAATGACAGTGCGGAGATCGAGAATATAGGTCTTGACGGATTTAATCACGGATCAAATTCCGTGAGCTTTGAAGCCGATACAACAAGCGTGTATCTCCTTGTTTTAAACAGTTCCAAAGCCGAAGAAATATCCGAAACAAGTGAAAGCGAATCCGTATCTGAAACAAGCACATCAGAAAGCATATCCTCAACGGAATCTGAAATATCCAAGCAAAGCGAAGCTTCCGTCGATACCCCGTCCGAATCGGAAGGTTCTTCGGATACCAATGCACCCCAAACCGAAAGCGAAGAGATCATTGTTTCTGATCTAATTGAAGCCACAACATCTGTTACTGAAACTACAGCGGATATCGGATCGGATTCGGAAAAAGCGGAAACATATCAGTCGCAGACGGAAGTATCCGAAACAGGCGGGTCTGACGATACAAAAGAAAATAAGGTTGCCCCTCCTGTAAAGGTGATCGTTTCGGCACTTGCAGTTTGCGTCTGCATGGGAATTGTTTATGTGCTTTTTTTTGATAAAAAATAATGTTCATAAAAATAGAACAAAAGCACTGAAGCTGATACATAATGTACGCTTCAGTGCTTTTTTGCGGCATAATATAATTGACAAAAAATACAATGTCCGGTTAAATTATGCAGGAACAAACCAGAAATGGGATATTTTTGCGAATTGACTTATGGGGTTCTCTATAAACCGGGACACGAGCAAAGCCTCGTCCATTGGTTCGGTCAGATGCAAGGCATCAGACCGCAGTAATACTTGCTGTCTTACAAGGTCTGATAACGAAGCAGATGACCGAACCAATAGAGGATTTGCCGTGAAGGAGGTTTATAGAGGTTCCCTTATGAACCTGCTCATGTCCGCAGCTTTAAAAGACCCCTTGAAATAATTTCCTGTATCTGATATAATATTTTTTGTAAAAATGAAAAAAAGCGCGCTTCTGAATTGTTTTATATACAGAGGCAGCATAACGGGATTATACCGATCCTTTTAAAAGGAGGAAAAACGGAAAATGCGTTCGGATTCAAAAGGTACCTTTGATGACGAATACATCCGATATGTGCTCAATACCTACTCCGACATGATAATCAGGCTGTGTTATTCCTACGTAAAAAGTATGCACGACGCAGAAGATATGGCTCAGGACGTGTTTCTGGAGCTTATACGGCGAAAGCCGGAATTTAAGGACAAGAACCACGAAAAGGCATGGCTGCTGCGTACAGCCGCAAACAAATGCAAAAATCACCTTAAATCAGGTTGGATCAGTAAAACAGTACCTTTAGAGGATAATTTGTCAGACTCCGTCTTGCAGACGGAGGACAGCGGTCTTGACGATACCGGTCGGATTCTGCTGGAGGCTGTAAACAGTCTGCCGGAAAAATACCGCACCGCCGTTCACCTGTTTTATTACAGCGGCCTAAGTATCGCAGAAATAGCCGCAGCAAAACACATCAGCACCGCTACCGCAGGCACTCATCTTGCACGGGGGCGGGAGCTTTTAAAGAAAAAGCTGGGAGATGATTTTTAATATGTCAGATTTTTCGAATAAATATAAAAACGCACTGGAAAAGCTGGAGATTTCTCCCGATTTCAAAGAGCGTACAGAAAAAATGATGATTGAGCTGAGAGATGACCCAAAGCCTCGGACAAGACGTATCACGATGTATCACAAGCTGTCTGTCATTGCGGCAGCGGCTGCCTGCATTGCAGTGGGATTTTCTATTAACAGAGCAGGAGTTTTTGACAAGGATTCTTCTCCGGCCGTAATCGAAACGGATGTTATTGCCGAAAGGAACATACCGATAGAAGAAACGGCGTCAACAAAGACCGCAATATCTGCCGTCACGGATCAGTCATTGCCTGAGGAAACCGCAGTCGATGACGAAGAAGGCATTTTAAGCGCACAGCTTATTGAACGTGATGAGCCTGCCGTTATTTCCGAAACCGCTTTGCCTGTTCCCCAAGTGGCTGTAACCGAACCTTCACAGACTTCTCTGGAGGAGGATATTGCACCCAAAACGACTGCCGTTTCGCAAATTACCCTCCCGACTGCTGCTCTGCCCGAAACGGTTCAGAGTATCGGGAATGCTTCCGAAGCTCCGGAAAACATAATCATTACCGAGCCTAACTACGAAACATCATATACGGACAGCGAGGAATCTGCTGAAGAACAGATCTTCCTTGAGGAGGCAGAATATATTCCCCCGTCAGAAAGCGAGGATACTGTTGAAGTGGATGCATTGTTCAATGAAGAATCGGGCGGAGGCTTTTCCGAGTCTGACTCAGGCGAAGCTCCGGATGTATCATATTCCGGCAGTGCTGAGGACTTTTCCGCAGAAAAGATTATTAAAAGCTTTAAGGCTTCGGAATCCTATGCGGTAATAACTCCGTTGACATCGAATTACATTGACAGCAGCGAGACTCTTGTGACAAATTCGCCTAAAAAGATCCGCAGCATAAAGGATATTACAGCACTTGAAACAAACATCTGCACGACCACAGAGGGACATACCGCCACGGCTCTTTCGTCCGCTCCGTCAGACAGCCTTTATATCATTGATCTCGCAGACAAACAGGGAAAGGCTCTGCGAATCTATATCGGCAGCAGATATATCTGCTTTTCATTGTCAGACGGAAGCATATACAGCTTTGAGCTGAGCGAGGAGGATTTTTCTGTCATCGACGGTCTGATTACCGAACTTATTTCGTGATTTGACAAAATTTTATGTTCTGATCATAAACGCTTACGGAAAACAGCATTTTCCGTAAGCGTTTATGCGTTCTGAAAAATTTTCCTTTTTCTCTTGACAAATGTGGTCTATTGTGGTAGACTAATATCAAAGCATCAGGTCTATGAATATAGACCTGATGTAAAAGGAGAGAACAAATCATGAACATATCAAACAGCGAACAAAGCCTTATGGAAATAATCTGGGAAAACGAGCCTGTAAGATCGGGCAGACTTGCGGAGCTTGCACTGGAGCGGCTGGGGTGGAAAAAATCAACGGTCTATACAGTGCTTAAAAAACTTGTGAACAAGGGAGCAGTCAGAAACGAGAATGCCGTTGTAAGCTCACTGACGGATCGTGAGCATATACTTGGAGAGAGATCGGAAAAGCTTATAAGAAAGGGTTACGGCGGTTCTCTGCCCATGTTTCTTACGTCTTTTCTCAGCCGTGAAAGGCTGACAAGAGAAGAAGCGGCGGAGCTTAAAAGACTTATCGACGAGCATACGGAGGGATAGCTATGACGGAAATTTTCAGGACTGTACTCAATATGAGCATAACCGGCGCATACATAGCAGCGGCGATAATGCTGCTGCGTATCCCAATGAAAAAGCTGCCGAAAAAATACTCCTATATCTTGTGGAGCATACTGGGGATACGGCTGCTTTGTCCCTTTTCATTTTCTTCGGCGGTGAGCCTTTTTAACCTTGTCCGACCGGAAACCTCGGAAAATACGATGACTTATGTTCCCGTGACCACGGAGCATTCCCCTGCGCATAATGTGACGACTGCCGTTCCCGATCATATTCCTGCTCAGAACTATGTGATGAGCAGCACTCTTCCTCCCTCAGAGCCGACCGTCAGCACTGATCCCATGCAAACGGTTCTGCTTGTCTGTGCGGCGGTATGGGCGGCAGGCGTTATTATCATGCTGATATATACGCTTGTTTCCTGCATAAGGGTCGCAAAAACAGTTAAGGACAGCGAATATTCAGGCAACAATATTTACGTCTGCGATAATATAGAATCCCCCTTTGTATTCGGAGTAATACGTCCGAGGATATATGTTCCGAGGGGAACCTGCGACAGCGATATGAGGTTCATTGCCGCACATGAGAAGACCCATATCAGAAGGGGCGACCATATTATAAAGCTTTTTTCCATGCTTATAGTGAGCCTGCACTGGTTCAATCCCCTTGTCTGGATATCCTACCGCCTTATGGTAAAGGATATGGAGCTTTCCTGCGATGAGGAGGCTGTGCGCAGACTTGACCCCGACGGGAACGAAGATGTGCGCAGGGATTATGCGGAAGCGCTTCTCAATATGTCGTTAAAGCAGAATAAGCTTTACGGTATGCTCGCTTTCGGCGAAAGCAACATAAAAGCCCGAATAAAGGGAGTTTTATCCCTTAAAAAGCCGCGGTTTATTGCGGCGGCTGCAGCGGCGGCGATGCTGATAATTGCGGCGGTCTGCCTGCTTACAAATGCAAAAAAGGATATCCCCTTTGAGTATTCGGGCAAATATGCCTCGGACGAGTGCCTTTACATGACCCCCATAAGCTCCTTTTTGGAAAATCCGATAAATATTTATGATTTTGACGGCGATACCCTTACCGTGACAAGAAACGATATGAATGATTTTCCGCAGACATACCCGCTGTCATCAAAGTGGTCGGATTTTCCCTATTCCGACAAGGAGTGGACGGAGCTTTTCGGTTTTGATGCTATGGGTGCGGCGGATATAAGCGGCTTTAAGGAAAAGCTTTATATGAAGCTGTCAAGCCATCTTAGCCTTATGAAAATGGATAATGAGCTGTGGATCGTCCGCTCGTATGCCGACGGGATCTGGAACATATATACCATTGAGCCTTATTACAAGGTAATTTCGGCATTACGCTTTAACGAATCCGGTCTGGGCAGCTTTGAGATCACAGAAACGGAGGGTGGCTACGAGGTTCGCTCCCCTCTTACGAATATATACTTTTTCTACAAGGAAAATGATTATGACAGTCTTTATGTCCGCCGCGATATTATGCAGCAGGACGGAAAAGTCACCGATGAAGCTGTTTATCCGTATCTCGGCGGCTTTAACCCCTATAATACAAGCCTTATCCTTGCCGACGTCACCGATGACGGGACCGACGATATCATTGTCGATACCTACATAACGGGAACGGGCGTTGTGGATAATGTTTTTGCGGTCATTGACGGAAAAACCATGGAAAATATCGGTATCGACAGGATCGCCGCAGAAAAAACCATTTCGGAGCAGTCGGAAATGTTCCTTGAAAACGAAGCTTTTGACAGCAATGATCCGTACCTTTCAATAAATATGCCGCAGATGGACGAGAAATACATCTATCCGTATTATCCCGATACAAGCATAAGACGCTGCGGAGGAATGATATATCAGTATGGTTTTGACAAGAAAAAGATCACGGGACATTCCTCATTTGTGTTCATCAAGGACGAAGAATATTATTCGGACACATATTCCGCCGATTTTATATTCGAGTATGATAACGGTATGCTTGTGCCCGAGGAAGCGGAGTTTACGCTCCCCGAAAGCCTGACAGGCAGCTTTTCCGCCGTTGTGACGGGCAAAGACGAGGACAGCGGACTTTATGCCGTTAAGCCCCTTGAATCAAGCTTTATCCCCGACACCGACGGAATTTATTACGTTTCCGCCCCAAACGGCGAGGAGCTGAAAAAGGGCAGCCTTGTCGAGGGAATGTATACTCATTACGTTAAGGGTGAATCCGTTTCGTCGGGAGCTTATTTGGGACACGTCCGTCCAAAAACGGTAATGTCCCCCGAGGACGCAGTGAAGAACTATCTTTATGCTTACGACCATATGCCCGAAAATGATGGTGTGAGCGAAGTGAGCATTTACGATGAGGATATAAGGATAGGTCAGCACAATGAGTCGGTCATCTGGCAGTACAGATTCTCTCCGCTGGCGGAAAAATTCGGGCTTTCCGAGGATTCTAAGCTTGTTCAGGTCATTGCCGATTATACCGTAACAGATAAAAACGGCTCTCACAGCGAAAGCTCGGTAATTGCAGTGCAGAGCGGAGAAAACGGCTTCTGCGTGATAGATATGTTCCCCCATGAGCCTTACGAAACGTTGTGCGAAATCACCCGCGTATCGGAAACGGCTGACGATGGCATGATACAGTACTATATGGCAAAGCCTTTAGGTTCGGCAGACGAGGTGCGCATATACTCATTTGCGCCGTACGGACCGTTTAAGGTCGGAGATACGGTAACGGTTTCTCATAACGGCAGACTTATGGCGGGCGAAAATGCGGATAACAGGATATTCAGTATAGTCGGCTCCGATCCCGATGAAAATACCTCCGACCAAGATGATACCCCCATGCAGCAATGCGGCTTTGTTTCCGAGGTATACCGCTTAGGCGAATACGGATATGACAGCAGCGGCGATTCCATGGTTATGATATCCTTTTTGCTCCCGTCCGAATGGGAGGTTGACGGAAACGGCTCGGCATATATCGGAGAAAACAAAATATTTGAACCGTCCGTACCGTATCCCGAAAGCGAGGGAATAAATTCCGACGGCTTCAAGACAGATATGGTCATGGGCAGGGAAATAACCGTCCATGAGGAAAAGATCGGAACGGAGAACGACCCCTTCAGGTATTATATCAGCCGTTCCGTTTCCGACTATTATTCCGATGACGGCAGCTATGACAGTTATACATATGTTGTAAGCAGCGGCGGATATAATTTATCTCTCACTTTTGTTTCGGATGCGGGTATAAACCCCGAAGTGATAGATACGGTGCTGCGTTCGGTAAATATTACACCCTTTGAGGAAAAAATAAGCTATGATGACATAACGACCGAAACTGTTTTTGATCCTGAAACGAACAGGCTTGACATAACTATTGCAAACGGCTCTGATAAGCAAATAGAGGTTTGGTTTTACACAGACATTCTGTTCCGTTTTGAAAATGAAACTGACGGTTACGATTTTGTCGATGTTATTCCGGACGCTCCCGCAGCCGCAGAAGGCGGAGGTATTCCCCGATGCAGTATCGCCGCAGGAGAAACATACCGCTACAGTGAGGATTACGAAGGCTTATACAACATAAGAGCAGGACGCTACAGAACATATCTGAATATGTATTATACGGATTACGGCCACAACTCTTCCGAGGAAAGGGATCTGTATTTTGAAGTAGAGTAATACTGACTGCCGCAAGAGAGCCACACAAATAATTGTGCGGCTCTCATTTTCTTGCTTTTCCTGTTATTTTCTCCGCAATTATTTTATAAACGGCGGTTTTGGAAAGAGAAGCTTTATCAAATGAGAATTCCCTTTTAAGACCTGTCTGATGTCTCATAAGACAGCAAAGCCCGTTTATTTTTTCCTTTTCGTTTGTAACAGGAAAGCATTTGCCCGTTCCGATAACACTTTCATACTTATAGCCGTATGCACAGTCCGATGTTCCCGTTACAAGCTCATGCTCCCCGTCCATCTCAAAGCAAACGTTATTATTTTTTCTGAGGATATCAGACTTTCTTCCCTCGGCAGCACAGTGAAAATACACTGTAACGGTACCGTTTTCAAAAGTAAAGCCGTAGTTTAAGGGAACAATATACGGAAAATCACCGTCTGTCATTGCAAGGCGCATTACCCTGCATTTTTCCAATACATTCACTATTTCCTCCATGGATATAAGTTCTCTGTCCTTTCTTCTCATCGATCGGGTACTCCTTTCGGAAAAATATATCATTGACAAATATGCTATAATATGGTATATTTTATTTATAATATAAAAACAAAGGGGGAAAATAATATGAAAAGCAGATCATTTGCCGCATTTATCCTTGCCGCAGCCATAACACTTTCGGGCTGTGCAGGCTCATACGATTTTGACAATACCGAGCTTTCAGACGCTCTGGGAGTGGAAAGATCCGTCTTTGATTCTCTTGAAATACAGCCCGACGATGACGGCGATACGGGAAATAAGCTTATGGAGCAGGCAATGGCAATGGGCGGAGCGGATTCATACACATATTTTTTCCCGATATCAGGGTCGGAGGACAGCTTTGAGATCGTCGGGATATTCTTTTACGGCGGCAAGGCTTCTTCGGTAGAAACGGCGGTCTACGGAGAAAGTAAATCAAAATATTCCATTCTCGGAATACACGCGGGAGACGATAAAAGCTCTGCCGCGGCAAAGGGCGAAAGCTATTTCGGCTCAGTCGGAGAGGTTTTCTCCGAAGCATACCCCGACCTTTACGGGCTCGGCGACGGAGATACAGACACAATAACCTTCGGCGGCGTATCGGATAAAAAAGGAACGCTTACGATAAAATACGACACCGAATCCGGTACAGTCATTCATGTTGAGTACAGCAGATAATACTGATTTTTCACCAAACTGTAGATAAATCCGCCATCTATAATTTAGTACAAAAACTCAACTGCGCTTACGGCTTTTATGTATAAGGCTGTAAGCGCAGTTTTATTATCAGTATAGATCAATACCGTTTGCAACAAACGCCGCACGGCGGTCACGGCAGGTCCCGCATACTCTGCACGGCTCGTCACCGCCCTCATAGCAGCTCCATGTAAGCTCATAAGGAACGCCCAGCTTTTTTCCCTCGGCGACTACAGCCGCCTTGTTCATTCCCGCAAAGGGCGCTTCTATCCTGAGCTGCTTTCCGCTGCCTTCGTATACGGCTCTGTTCATTGCCTCAACAAACTCAGCCGAACAGTCGGGATATGCATTTCCCGCTGCATCATCGGCGTGTGCGCCGTACATAAGGACTGTACAGCCCTTTGACAGCGCAACGCTTGCGGCTGCCGAAAGGAAAAGACCGTTCCTGAACGGCACATAAGTCGACACCGGTGAGCCGTTTGTCTTTTCAAGCTGTTCTGCGTATGTTTCATGGGGCACGTTCTCCGACGAACCCTCAAGCAGCGAGCAGTCGGAATACTCGAATATTTTTGAAAGGTCAAGCTTTATATGCTCTGTTTTATAATATTCAGCGGTTTTATCCGACGCCTCAAGCTCCTTTTTATGCTTCTGACCGTAAAATATCGAAAGCGCCGTAACATTTTCATTTCCGTATCTGCTGCAGGCAAGGGCAAGAAGTGTTGTGCTGTCAACACCTCCGCTTGAAAGTACAAGCGCTTTTTCATCTGACATAGAATATCCCTCCGTATTCTTTGAAAATACCGAATAATTATTTACCTATACGATAATTATACTTCCAATGCTTTCCGATGTCAATAAACAAATTTTATAAATCCAAAATCCGACAGTTATTTTTGGGAAAACGGTCCATAATAAGAATAATATTATTTAGGAGATGTTGTAGCTGATGTATAACCCTGAGCTTTTGACAAGAAAAGCAAATACTGTCATAAACAAGGCGTTCCTAAGAGCGGGAAAGCTTGGACACACATACGTAGGCAGCGAGCATCTGCTGCTTTCCCTTGTATCTGAAACAGGAAGCACCTCGGCAAGCATACTTAAATCATGCGGAGTTACCGAAGAAAAGGTTCTCGGAAGGATAATACGCATTGTGGGACGTGGTGAACCTACCGTAGTTGAAAGCGGGTCATATACCCCTGCCGTGGCGAGAATAATATCAAACGCCTGCCGCGGAGCAGGAGCAACTCCCGAAAAGCCTGCCGGAACAGAGCATATTCTTTCGGCTCTGATGAGAGAGGAAAGCTGCACCGCCGTAAACATTATCACCGATATGGGTATAAGTACAGCAGCGATCATAAGCACCTGCAAGGGACTTTCGGGACTGGACGTGAAATATTTTCCGCCTATTTCAAAGGCCCCGAACCTTATAAAATACGGCAAGGATCTGACCGCAGCAGCAGCGGAAAACAAATGCGATCCCGTTTTCTGCCGTGAAAAGGAAATTGCACGGGTCATAAGGATATTGTCAAGACGCACAAAAAATAACCCTTGTCTTGTGGGTGAGGCAGGGGTCGGAAAAACAGCCGTTGCCGAGGGTGTTGCAATGGCTATTGCCTCCGGAAACGTTCCCGATACTCTCAGGGGAAAGCATATTTTTGCACTCAGTCTTACATCTATGCTTGCGGGAGCAAAATACAGAGGCGATTTTGAAGACAGAATAAAGCTGTGCATTGACGAGATTATTGAAAACGGCAGCATTATCCTTTTTATTGACGAGCTGCACACAATAGTAGGTGCAGGAGCGGCTGAGGGAGCCATCGACGCCGCAAATATCCTGAAGCCTCAGCTTGCACGGGGTGAACTCAGGATAATCGGCGCTACCACCTTTGACGAATACAGAAAATTTATCGGAAAGGACAGCGCTCTTGAACGGCGTTTCCAGCAGGTAACGGTAAACGAGCCTTCTCCTGCCGATGCGGTAAAGATCCTGTCGGGCTTATGCCCATGCTATGAAAGCTTTCACAAGGTAAAAATTTCCGACGAGGCGGTAAAGGCGGCTGTGGATATGTCGGTGAGATATATAAGCGACCGCTGTCTGCCTGACAAGGCTATCGACCTTATCGACGAGGCTGCATCAAAGGTTCATATACGAAACAGCAAAAAAGGGCTTAACGCTCTTGCCGATGAGCTTACGGCAATGATAGACAGAAATATTCCGAAAAAGAGCAGTCTTGCACAGGCGGTCTATATCCCTGCCGAGGAACCGGGCGCACCTACAGTCACTGCCGAGGATATTGCCGAGGTGCTTTCCGCCGCAACGGGAATACCTGCAAGCAGGATAACAACAGATGAAAGCAAACGTCTTTTAAGACTTGAAGATGATCTGCATAAGCAGGTCATCGGTCAGAATGAGGCTGTAAGCGCAGCAGCAAACGCTATAAGGCGCAGCAGAGCGGGACTCAGGGATCCGAAGCGTCCTATAGGCTCGTTTATTTTTTCAGGTCCGTCGGGAGTGGGAAAAACAGAGCTTGCAAAGGCTCTCGCCGCCAGCCTGTTTGACAGCGAAAAGGCACTTATCCGATTTGATATGTCGGAGTATATGGAAAAGCAGAGCGTTTCGCGGCTTATCGGCTCTCCTCCGGGATATGTGGGTTATGAAGAAGGCGGTCAGCTTACCGAACAGGTGCGCAGGCGTCCGTATTCGGTTATATTATTTGATGAGATTGAAAAGGCTCACCCCGATGTATCAAATATTCTGCTTCAAATATTCGAGGACGGCATTTTAACAGACGGTCAGGGACGCAGAGTTTCATTTTCCAACACCGTTATTATCCTTACCTCCAACATAGGCGCAAAGGAAATAACCGACAAGACATCCCTCGGCTTCGGCGGCAATGATTCAGGCATAGAATCGGAAAACAAACAGATAAGATCGGCGGTCACACGGGAACTTAAAAAATTCTTCCGTCCCGAAATGCTCGGACGTATAGACGAAATAATCGTTTTCGGCAGACCCGGAGCGGAGGATACAAAGGCTATCGCCCGAAAGCTGCTGAACGAACTGAGCGACAGGGCAGCGGCAATGGAGATCTCTCTTGAATTTTCATCGGATGTTATAAGCAGGCTTATTAAAGAAAACGAAAAAGGCAAAATCCCGGAGGCAAGGGCGATACGCCGGGAAATTACCGAGAAAATCGAAAATCTTCTCAGCACCAAGCTTATAAGCGGCGAGATTCTTCCCGGTGACAGCGTAATTCTTACAGCCG
>CAZDJG010000009.1:0-20307 GCA_964505695.1 uncultured Ruminococcus sp. | reverse complement strand
AGTCGCTATCACTATCAGAATCAGAGTCGCTGTCGCTATCCGAGTCACTGTCGCTATCGGAATCCGAGTCGCTATCGGAATCACTGTCGCTGTCGCTGTCGGAATCCGAATCGCTATCACTATCGGAATCACTGTCGCTATCGCTGTCAGAATCCGAGTCACTATCGCTATCACTATCAGAATCCGAGTCGCTATCGTTATCGGAATCCGAGTCGCTATCACTATCAGAATCAGAGTCGCTGTCGCTATCCGAGTCACTGTCGCTATCGGAATCCGAGTCGCTATCGGAATCACTGTCGCTGTCGCTGTCGGAATCCGAGTCGCTATCGCTGTCAGAATCCGAGTCGCTATCGCTGTCGGAATCCGAGTCACTATCGCTGTCGCTATCGGAATCCGAGTCGCTATCGCTATCGGAATCCGAGTCGCTATCACTATCGGAATCCGAGTCACTGTCGCTGTCGGAATCCGAATCGCCATCACTAGCGGAATCCGAATCGCTGTCGCTATCATTATCCGAAAGATCTACACTTTCTTCAGACTGAGAATCGTCATCCTCATAATCAGCAAATGTTGTGCCGCCGAACTCATTGTTTCCGTCATATTCTTTGCATATGATCTGTCCTTCAAAATGATCATTTCCGCTAAAACCACAGTAAGTAACTTTAGCATTGGGTGCAAGAAGAGATCCCATACTTTGATCGATCTTGACCTCTATTGCATCGGGAAGATTAAAGAGTATGTTTTTATTGTTTTCCGATCCGTTGCTTACAGCAGAACCTGCGTAGACAGTTCCGGCGTTTACGCCCATATTCACAACGTCCTCACCCGTAATATTTACTATACAGATAGAGCCGTCGGGAACATCAAAATTGAACTTCAGTTGATTGTTTGCATTTTCAAGCATTTTGTTATAATCGGATACCGACATGGAAAAGATATTTACATCGGTGCTATAGCCCACAAACTTGATCTCAGCAGCCCAGTCGCCTGTTGTAACATAGCCGTTGGGAGCCTCAAGAGCCATTTCCTTGGATGCTTTTCTGAGAGATTCAAACTCGGAAGGAAAGTCTATTCCGGCAGACGCCGCACTATCGTAGCCCTTGCAGAAGCTGCCCGACAAAAGAGCTCCGCCCACAACTGCGGTATTTGCGCTGTAATTGTCGGGAATGGAAACATTTCCGCCAACGGCAAAATTACCGGGGCAGTCCGCACCTCTTACTGTAAAATTGGTTTCAACAAAAACGTTGTAGTCCGCAGCCTTGCCGAGCTTTTCCCTGTAGCTCTTAGCATAGGGAGAAACATAGCTGCCCTTATCGTCAAGCGTTTCATATCCGCTGTCGGAAGTAATCTCGATCTCTCCGTCGCCTTCCTCGGGCATGAAATTAAGCTCGCCCTCGCTGCCCGAATCGGCTTCGTCATAATTGGTGGAAATGCCCTCCGCATCATCGCCGTTAGCATCCTCGACGGTTTTCGCATCCTCATGAGATTCCTCAGAGCCGCTTTCAGCCGACGCGGTTCTGACGATAAGACCGTTTGCGGTTGCATCGTAGGTCTCCGCAGAAACGTTTCCGCCTGCGCCGTTAGCGGCGAAAACCGTAAGAGCAAAAGCGAATGCGCTGAGAGACTGCGCTATTTTTCGCTTCTTATCAGAATTATTGTTCATATATATAACTCCTTTCAAACTCAAAAGAATTGAGATCTTAATTACAAAATTTCACACTTTTTCTTATATAAATTATACCATAGCAGGTATGTTTTTTCAAGCTTTTTTTCAAAAAAAACTGTTTTTTTTAATTTTGGTTGATATGCACAATCGAAAATGCTTCGCAAGGATCATTATGCACTAATTTTTCATCAGCCGGTTTTTCCGTCCCCGAAAAGCTCTGTTTTTTTAGCCATCATTGCAGGATTTGAGGCGTAATTTTCAGCAGTTTCCGCTGTAATTATTCCATCGGAAAACAGCTTGAATATCGCACTGTCCATAGTCTGCATACCCTTTGAGGTCTGCATGACCGTTTCAATCTGGTGGGTCTTGTTTTCGCGTATCATCGTCCTGATGGCATTATTTACCTCCATTATCTCAAAAACCGGATACAGCCTGCCGTCCTTATCGGGAAGGAGCTGCTGGGATACAACGGCTCTGAGTACCATAGAAAGCTGCATTCTTATCTGATGCTGCTGATTGGTGGGGAAACCGTCGATTATTCTGTCAATAGCGTTCGCCGCACCGAGAGTATGGATAGTGGAAAGCACAAGCTGACCTGTTTCGGCGGCTGTCATGGCAATGCTCATCGTTTCATTGTCACGCATCTCGCCAAGCAGTATTACGTTGGGGGACTGCCTGAGAGCGGCTCTCAGGGCGTCGGAATAGCTTTCGGTATCTATGCCTATCTCCCTCTGGCTGATAATGCTCTTGTTGTGCTTGTGGAGAAACTCTATGGGATCCTCAATGGTAACGATATGCCCTGTTCTTGAGGTGTTTATCCTGTTTATCATACAGGTGAGAGTGGTCGATTTTCCGCTGCCTGCCGATCCGGTTACAAGAATGATACCATTCTGGTTATCCGTAAGGGAAAGGATCTCGTCGGGAATGTGCAGCTTTTCACTGTCGGGCAGATTGAAGGGAACGCTTCTGAGTACCGCCGCAAGGGTTCCTCTCTGACGGTATACATTTACTCTGAAACGTCCGACTCCCGCATAGGAAAAGGAAAAATCCATCTCCCTGCTTAAAGCCTGCGGTGATATTTTAAGCTCCGCCAGCCCGAAAAGCTCCGTCATAAGCCTTTCCGAATCACCGGGAAGCACAGGTTCATCGCCGGTGCGCATAACGTTGCCGAAAACCTTATAGCTTACGGAGGTTCCCGTAACGATAAAAATGTCTGATGCGGAAAGCGACACGGCTTCCTTTAAAATTTCCTTCATGCTGCGCATATTATTTTATCATTCCTTTCGGTGCAGTTTTATCCCAGCCATACGTTAAGACCCTCTTCTTCGTCCTCCTCACTGTCGGAAATGGCCGCCGTACGTCTTGAAACTATCTCATATATCCCTCTGCCGTCCTGCTCAAAAGGGACCTTTATTTCCCAGCAGACTGCTGTTTTATCGTCAATCGGAGTCGTACACGAAAGCAGATAATGATCTGCCAGCCTCTCTGTCCTGATAAAATCAAGCTCGGATATTTCCGCCTCGAAATTCAGGTCAAAGAGCCCCGACGATACAGCAGAAACGATACACCCGTCGGCAAGCGCAAGACGTTTCTCCGATTCATTATATGCCGCACGATATTTTGTGAGATATTCGGCGCTTCTGTCCGTAAGCACCGAGCCTCCCGACGTAACGGCGCAGGCGATCCCGCCCACCGATATCAGCGTCACCATAAGAAAAACCGATATCACCGTAAGGAAGCCCGGAGCGGATGAATATTTTTTCATGGCTGTACCTCCTCTCCGGAATCGGTCACTTCGGGATAGGGCAGGTATTTTACCGCGCTTTCCGTTATCTCTCCGCCGTCCCACGAAACTGTTATTTCGGAGATAAAAAGCTGCCCGTACGCAAGAGAGCCGCTGAGCATTTCCTCACAGCTTTCCGTCACATCGACCGAGAAGCCTTTGTCGGAATAAAATTCATCCTCACCGCCGCTTATATCGGTGCCGAATACCTCTGCGGCACACTGCTCCGCGCTTCCGCTTATGCTGTAAAGCTCACACCATGACTGCACGCAGGCAATGGCCTCCGCCTTTATTTCCTCGTTTTCGGCTCTTTTCGCTGCGGCAGACAGCAGTGACAGAGCCGCACAGCAGGCAGCGGCAAATACGGGTATTATCAGCAAAAGCTCGGCAAAAAAGGAGTCTATCCTTAACGCTGCGCCGCTTCCTTTCAAACCGAAAACATTCTTTTTCATTGTGCGCCCTCCGCTGCAAGAAACTGCATTTGGCTGCCGGGAGCCGCAATGACAGCGCATTCGCCGCTGCCGCAGCTAACGGTGATTTTTGCCGCTTCTCCGACGCCTTCTATGGCGACACTGCCTACCTCAAAAATGCCTTCTCCCCTTGAAGCGCCGCTGCCCTCGGGTATAAGCGCCTCGCTGAGGCTGCCGTCCCAAAAGGATATTACGTTTTCATAGCCGTCGCCCCGTGAGATAACCATTTTCTCAAGAACGCCGTCCTCACGGGAATACACCGTGATCATTCCCTCTGCGCTTCTTATCTTGTTTGCCGTAAACTGCGCCGCCGCCAGTCCGTCCGAGGCGGCACTGTAGCTTTGGTTTATGCGGTTAAGACAGCTTACCGCCGCCCACATGAGCGCAAAGGAGCATACCGCAAACACAGTCGTGAGAAGCAGGCTTACAGGGCGCATTCCGAGAGCTTTTTCCTGCCCCCTGCCGTAAAGCACATTCAATTAACAGCGCCTCCCCGTAAAACAGTCAGTATATTTCGGTGAAATTGCCCAGAAATTTAAAGTAGCCCATGCTTGATTTAAGGTCGTCAAGGAATGCCGCGACCTTGCGGTTTTCATACGACCCGTCGAAATCCAGAAAGATTATAGCCTCAAAATCCTTGCCGGCAAGCGTTTTGTTTACTATCTTTTTAAGGTTCAAACCATATACGGCAAATTTTGTAAGTATCCTGTAAAGTCCGCCCGGAGTGTGGGGAACTGAAAACGATACGGATATCGTGTTTGCTCCCTCCGGTGCGGCAAATCTCTTTGAAAAACAGATAAATCTTGTATAATTCGGGTAAGCGTCCGCTGCGTGCTCCTCTACGATCTTCAGACCGTTTTTCTCGGCGCAGATCTTTGAGCATATGCAGCCTATGGTCTTGTCGGTGCTGTCCCTTACCATTTCGGCGGCAAGGGCGGTGTTCGTATACTCTTCGGGTTCATAGCCGCCGCCGCTCAGGAAGTTGGAGCACTGGGCAAGAGCCTCCTTTTTGGAATAGACCCTGCGCACATTTACGGGATCGGTATCGGGAGCGACCGCAAAGCAATGTGTTATCTCCACACGGATAATGTTCGTTATGTAAAAATCATGGTTTGCCATGAGATTGTAGGTTTCCTCAACAGAGCCTATGGTCGAGTTTTCAAGAGGAAGTATCCCGAAATCGGCGCGTCCCCTTTCCACAAGATCTACAACGTCCTTAAAGCCCGTAACAAAGCGGATAGGCTTGTTTTCACCGAAAAGCTTTATGCAGGCAGCTTCGGCATACGCTCCCGCCGTCCCCTGACAGGCAATGACCTGCGCGTCCTCGGGACGGAATATATCGGGCTTTTCGTAAATTTTTCCCCATGTGTTGACCTCAGCCTGAAGGCATTTGCTTATATCCATTATCTCCGTGAACATTACGGCAGCCGCATCCGCCATATGCTCGGGAGAAGCGTTTCTCACCCTTTCAATGACCTGCTTCTCCCTGCACTCCTGCACAATGGGAAGATTATTTTCCTTTTTGTACAGAGCGACGCTTTTGCATATTTCCATTCTTTTGAGGAAAAGCTCAAGCATCTGTCCGTCTATATCGTTGATTTCCTTCCTTAGATCGTCAAGCTTCATTTGCATTATAATCCTTTCTATCAGCTTATATCCGCAAGCTCCAGATATTCTCCCCCGTTTTCCGAGATAAAGTCCTTTCGTCCCTGAAGATCATCTCCCAAAAGCAGGTCAAACATCCTTGAGGTAGCCTCCGCTTCTGCGGAGGTGACCTTTATGAGACGTCTTGTATCGGGATTCATGGTTGTAAGGGACATCATTTCCGGATCGTTTTCGCCCAGTCCCTTCGAGCGGTCTATCTTATACTTTTCCCCTTTGATCTTAGCCAGTATTTCTGTCTTTTCCTTTTCATCGTATGCAAAATAGGTCATTTTCTTTGTGGTTATTTCAAACAAGGGCGACTCGGCTATATATACGCAGCCCTTTTCTATAAGAGTCGGAGTAAGACGGTAAAGCATCGTCAGCACAAGCGTTCTTATCTGAAAGCCGTCCACGTCGGCATCGGTGCAGATAATGACCTTGTTCCACCTGAAATTATCCATGGAAAAGCTGGAAAGCTCCTTGTTTGCCTTGGACTTTACCTCCACGCCGCAGCCGAGGACCTTTATAAGGTCGGTGATTATCTCATTTTTGAAGATCTTTTCGTAATCTGCCTTAAGGCAGTTGAGGATTTTTCCTCTTATGGGGATTATTGCCTGAAATTCGGCGTTTCTTGCCGTCTTGCAAGAGCCGAGAGCCGAATCTCCCTCAACGATATAGACCTCTCTGCGCTCCTTGTCGCGGGTGCGGCAGTCAACGAATTTCTCGACCATATTGGCAAGATCTATCTGCTTGGTAAGATTGTTTTTTGTGTTCTGCCGTATTCTGTCCGCAGACTCCCTGCTGCGCTTGTTTATAAGCACCTGCTCAGCAATTTTTCCTGCGTCGTCGGGATTTTCTATAAAATAGACCTCAAGCTGATGCTTCAGGAAATCCACTGTATTTTCATATATCGACTTGTTATTTATCGCCTTTTTTGTCTGATTTTCATAGGAAGTATATGTGGAAAATGTGGACGATATGAGAACAAGGCTGTCGATAACGTCATCGTCCTTGATGGATTTCTCGTTCTTCTGATATTTGCCGTTTGATTTGAGGTAATTGTCTATCGAAGATCGGAACGCCTGACGCACTGCCTTCTGGGGTGAGCCGTCGTATTCGAGAAAGCTGGAATTGTGATAATATTCCTGAAAGCTTATATTCTTGGAGAAAACAAATGCAAAGGAAAGCTTCATTTTATATTCGGGTCTGTCCTGAGCATCCTTGCCCTTTCTTTCACAGGAGCAGTACTGCATGGCGGTTATCCTGTCCTCGCCGGCTATCTCCTCAAGGTAATCGGTAATACCGTTTTCGTAATAATAACTTACCTCGTCAAAGCTTCCCGGTTCGGTTTCGCAGCGAAAAACAAACGTTACCTTCGGGTTTACAACAGCCTGCTTTTTCAGAGTGCTTTCAAAATACTCTCTCGGTATATGAGTATCGGTAAAGACCTCCGAATCGGGTTTCCATCTTGTTTTCGTACCCGTATGCCTGTACTTGCAGGGTTCCTTGGAAAGTCCCCCCACATTTTCGCCCTTTTCAAAGTGAAGATCGTATTTAAATCCATCCCTGCGGACCTCGACGTCCATGTATTCGGAGGCATACTGGGTGGCGCAGGCTCCCAGACCGTTAAGTCCCAGAGAGAACTCGTAATCTCCGTTGCCGTATTTTCCTCCCGCATACAGTTCACAGTAAACAAGCTCCCAGTTCCAGCGCTGCTCGGTGTTGTTGAAGTCGACGGGGCAGCCTCGTCCGAAATCCTCAACCTCCACCGATCCGTCAAGATAACTTGTTACAATGATCCTGTCGCCGCTGCCGTCCCTCGCCTCGTCAATGGAGTTTGAAACTATCTCAAAAACGGCGTGCTTGCAGCCCTCAAGGTCGTCCGATCCGAAAATTACCGCAGGACGCTTTCTTACTCTGTCCGCTCCCTTGAGAACGCTGATGCTTTCGTTGTCATAGCTTTTCTTTTTCTGACTCATTTAAAAACTAAAATCCTTTCCCGATCTGCTTATTTCACATTTGCGATGTTTTTTTCTCTGCTGTCGAGAATGTATTTGCAGGCTGCAAATACTGCTCCGAAGAAGATGACCGGACGCCAGTCCGCTCTTGACCGTTTTGATGATACGTAGACCGCCTTTGGCTTGTCCTTCGGACCTATTGTATAGAGCGCAGCGGGAATGCCGTCCTCCACCACTATTTTTGTGGGTCCGGAGCTTATTACGGCTCTTAAAACAACATCGCTGAGAAACGATGAGATACAGGCGGCTGCCGCAGTTTTTCCGACCGTTTCAATAACCTCTCTGAGGGTCTGCTCGTCAAAATAATATCCGTTCATATATGCTCATCCTTTCGGGATCATAAGGTATATTCCATATAATAATCGTCCATGACATATCCGCCGCCGATATCCGTAACGCCCTCTCCGGTTATCTTAAAGCCCAGAGCCTTATATGCCGCTATAGTGTTATCATTATGCTTATTGACCGTGAGCCATATCGCTCTCAGTCCTCTTTCACGGGCGATATCCTTTAAAGCCTCAAAAGCGCCTCTTGCGTATTTTTTCCCTCTTTCCGCCCTGAAAAGGTACAGCTTTGAGAGAAAAAGCCTGTCACCGTCGGTCTTATATGCGGTATATCCAAGCTCTGCGCCGTTTTTTCTGATAAAGCGGTAGGAATACCCTTCTGCTGCAATATTTTTCTTCATAGCGTCAAAGGAGCAAAATTTGCTCACCATATAATCTATCTGTCCCTGTGTAAGTATGCAGGGAAAATACTCATGCCATATCTCGTCGGCGATATCGGCTATTCTTCCGAGCTGATCGTCGGTAAGCGCCTCGGTAAGGACAACGCTGTTCATTTTTCTTTTCCTCCTCATATTCCCGAAAAAAGCCTTTAAAATTTCCTCACACTGCTCCGCCATAAATCCGCCGGCAGCTTCGGGACGGTAACTGTACGGCAGGGAAAAAAGATCCGTGACCGAGCCGCACGCTCCGCATTTAGTATCATACGCTCCGAATATCACCCTGTCGATACGGGAATTTACAACAGCTCCCGCACACATGGGACAGGGTTCGAGAGTAACATACAGCTCGCAGCCCGAAAGACGCCAGCCGCCCAGAAATACGCTTGCCTGTGCGATAGCTTCAAGCTCGGCATGGGCAAGAGGGTCGCGCCTTTCCTCTCGTCTGTTTCTCCCCTCGCCTACGATAAGCCCGTCGCTTTTGCGGACCACCACCGCTCCCACAGGGACTTCGCCGCACCGTGCCGCCTCCTGCGCAAGCATCAAAGCTCTTTTCATAAATTTTTCCATATCGTTTATTGCCCGCATATCACAATATAAAGGATACTTAATGATATCCACATGATGACCGACGGCGTCGTTATGCAGCACATGAAGTGTTCCTTTTCGCTGAGGTACATGGAATAAAGCGGAAGAGCTATTTTATTGCTGTGATTTTTCATAAATACTATAAGAAAAATTATCCCGACAATAAGATAAACCGCAAGCAGCGTCATTGTGATAAGGGTCATCTGCGCCGCAAAGCGCTCCGATGTTCTCACAAATGTAAGGAAATAACTGCTTGCGCTTATGGTTATACGCATAATAAGCGCAGTAATTATAGAGCCTGTCCTTATGGAAAAATAACCTATCATAAGGGATGACAGCATATAAAAAAGCAGCGCTCCCGACCGCCCCGAAACAAGTGCATATATAACGCTTGTAGCCACAAGCGCATAGCCGTCGCCGAACTGCCTGAGTATCTGCATAAATATGCCCCTGTGCATAAATTCGCTTATCACAGGGATTATTATAACAGTGAGGACAGCGTACAGCACATTGTGTACCGGCGAATCGGGCATCCAGATACTGTTTCTGATATCAATTCCAAAAAGATCCGCAAAAAAGGATTCCGCTCCGGTAAAAAGCGTGCTTATGGCAAAGACCAGCATCGCAATCGGCACAGACATCAAAAAAAGAGGCTTGTTAAGTATCTTTACGGGTGCAATTATCTTGAACGGAATTCTTATCTTTCTGATAAGATACGCCACAGGCAGCAGTCTTATAACGATACCCGTAAAATACGACCAAAAAACAGCCTTATTTTCGTTTCCCGTAAAATATCCCGCCGTATTATAGGAAACATCGGGCGAGGTCATTAAAGAGATCACAAAATTAACGGCAATATTTATTATGTTCATTACGGTATACATAATAAGCGTTTTTCCCAGAATGGAATGAATTTCCGATACGGCACTGCGCTCTGCCGCTTCGGGGTTCTCGGTAATAAACCCCTCTCCGTCGCAGTATGTAAGCTCATCGGAATTGTCGAAAAAGTAGAATCCGTAATCGTTTTTGTGGTCGATGCGCCATTTGCGGTACATTTCGTTATATTCCTTGTCCTGAAGCTTTAATGAGGCAATTCTGCTGTCGCTGTTATCCCGCTTGAAGGTCTTTTCCGTACAAATCCCTCCGATCATATATAATCATTTAATTATACCACATATTTATTTCTTAAAAATAAATTTTTCATTTATTTTTTAAGACAATGCCGAATAATTATTGCCGTGCATATGCGACGTCAGATTTTCCGTCAGATAGTATCAAAACGACGCAGGAATACTTTGTGGGGTTCTCTATAAACCGGGACACGAGCAAAGCCTCGTCCATTGGTTCGGTCAGATGCAAGGCATCAGACCGCAGTAATACTTGCTGTCTTACAAGGTCTGATAACGAAGCAGATGACCGAACCAATAGAGGATTTGCCGTGAAGGAGGTTTATAGAGGTTCCCTTGTGTATTTCAAGGAGTTTTGGTGCAATATGACGGAAAGTCTGCAAGCGGATGTGCGGCAAAGGCGTCAGCCGTTAATTGTTCGGTATTGCCTTAACATTCAAAATATTAAACGGCAGAAGAAAATATCCTCTGCCGTTTGAATAATGGGGTTCTCTATAAACCGGGACACGAGCAAAGCCTCGTCCATCGGTTCGGTCAGATGCAAGGCATCAGACCGCAGTAATACTTGTTGTCTTACAAGGTCTGATAACGAAGCAGATGACCGAACCAATAGAGGATTTGCCGTGAAGGAGGTTTATAGAGGTTCCCTAATTACGTTTTACTGCTGTGAAACAAAGTTTTCGGGGTCAAGGTACTTTCCGTCCCTGCGTATCTCGAAATGAAGATGATTTCCTGTGGAATCGCCCGTACTTCCGATATATCCGATAAGCTGACCTGCCTCGACATAGTCGCCGAGCGATGCGGCAAGCTCGGACTGATGAGCATATACGGTAACGTTTCCGTCGTCGTTTTCAATAACTATGCAGTTTCCGTAGCCGCCGTTCCAGCCTGTTCCGGCATCTGTCACAGTTCCGCTTGCGGCTGCATAGATAGGAGTTCCGTAGGGAGCTGCTATATCTATTCCCTTATGATTTCTTCCGTCCCCCTGATGAGATGAGATATATCCTCCGTCAACGGGCCAGAAATAATCGCCCGAACCGCCTTCGGTAATAAATTCGGGAGCATCATAGGGCAGATCGGCAGCCTTTGCGGTTCCTACTCTTATGACCTTGGAAACAGGCTGCTCGACAACGATGGTATCGAGGGTCTTTTTCTTAACTATCGTATCATCTCTGTAGGTAACAAGCTTTCTTGAAAGCTTTTCGCCGTCCTTGCCCTCGGTTTCGACAACGACTTCGCCCTCTGGCAGCTCCGGATCCTCGATAGTAATAGTTTCAAAATCGATCTTGCTCCTGAAGGTCTGCTCCTTGCGGCACTCCACCTGAAGGTAAGGCACCTCGGACTGGAGCCGGATAAGCGTTCCCACCCTGAGAATGCTGTGTTCAAGATCCTCTATCACCTGTCCGTCGTATGTAGCATAGCAGGAGCTTATCTCGTCAAGGGTCATTCCCTTTGCTTCAGCGATCTTCCAAAGGTTATCGCCCGGCTGCACCTCGTAATATTCGGGCGCGGATTCGCTGCCTGTAAGCGTGGAAATGACCTTTGAGGGAGAAACGATATCCTCCGGATCAACATACTCCTCAAGGTCGTATTCAACGTCCTTGTCAAAATCTATCTCGGAAAATTCACCGGAATCGTAAGGTTCCTTAATTTCCTCAAGCGCTGCTTCGATAGCGGAGAAATCCTCTACCGCGCCTATCATCTCGCCGTCCACTCTTACAGCATAAGCCTTTACCTTGCCCTGTGTAAACTCAGGCTCGGCAGCTTCCTGCTCGGCTTCCGGCTGCTTTTCGTCATATTTCATGGAAATGCGGCTTTCCATTTTTTCGGCAAGAACGGATTCGTCAATAACGCTTTCACCCGAGGTGATAGGCTTTATTGCCAGAGTTGCCGTAACGTATACGTCCCCGTCGGTATCGTAATATTTTACCCTGTCCGCGACCCTGCACTGAGCCTCGCCCAGTACCTCCTCGCCGCTCACAACGCCTATTTCCGCGCCCTCATACTCAACGGCAACACCGTAATCGGTAGACATTGCCGAATTAACGCACATTACAAGCATTGCCACCGAGGCTGCGGGGAACGCTATATTAAGAAATGCCGCGGCAGG
This sequence comes from uncultured Ruminococcus sp., assembly GCA_964505695.1. Classification (GTDB taxonomy): domain Bacteria; phylum Bacillota; class Clostridia; order Oscillospirales; family Ruminococcaceae; genus Huintestinicola. Next base: position 8,180 of record CAZDJG010000009.1, on the reverse strand, counting down.
TCTGCCCCGCCTTTTCATAGCAAGCCTTATTTCCCTTATCTGCATAAGAGACGCCTTGCCAAAGCCGAATATCTTTGTTCTTCTTTTAAAGCTTGCCGCAGCCTCATGCGCTCTTTCTCTGCGCTTTGACGCCGCTGACATGGTTTTTGATATGCTTTCCCTTACAAAATGCAGTATGCCGGCTCCGAGAGGAGCAGCCGAACTCTTTACATATCTTCCTGCGCTCTTTATAAACCCTGCGCTTCGCCTGAGCGCAAGCTCCGCACAGCCGAACACAAGCTCACCCACGCCCATGGCAATGCGAACGGGAAACGCTGCGATATAAATAAATCCGTTCTGCTTTTCGTACTTCATAATGCACTCCTTTCTTTCTCTTTCTGATGAAATCGATGCAATGTGAAAATTATACCATAAAAAAACGTCTGTTTCAACCTTTTTTCGCAGACTTTGTAAAAGCCTACGATTTATTGCCGCAATACGAAAATGATTTTGGCAATATACGAATAAAATGTAACCCTTTACAATTCACAGAACAAACGGTTTTCGCCAAAGCACGCCTTTAAGCTCACTGCGTACAGCCGGATGCCTGACTTTACAGTATCTTGCAGGATTATTACAAATCGGTTACACTTTGTAATAATTATAGCTCATCTGACGAAAAAATCAAGAGGATTTTATAAATCTTGTATACTTGCACAGTTTCTTCGTCATTTTAAACAATCTGAATTTGCTTGAATTAGCTATTTTAGTGCTGTATTTTGGCGATAATTGGTAATTTTAAAAGAATATTCAAATTCCCTTTGTGTAACTTTTTTTGCAAAAAAATTTTCCCGCATTTGATTTCGGAGCGATTTAATGCTATAATAATACTACTATTTATTTTGAGAGAAGAAAATATTATGACAGATCCAAACGAAATACTGAAAAAACACTTTGGCTATGACAGCTTCCGCCCCGGTCAGCGGGAGCTTGTGGAAAGCATCCTTTCCGGCAGAGATACTCTTGGAGTAATGCCCACAGGCGCAGGAAAATCCGTCTGCTATCAGGTGCCTGCTCTTATGCGCGGCGGAACTGCCATTGTAATATCCCCGCTTATTTCCCTTATGCAGGACCAGGTAAGCTCCCTTGTTCAGTCGGGGATAAGAGCGGCGTACATAAACAGCAGCCTTACCATGAATCAGCTTTACACCGTTCTCAGAAATGCTCAAAGCGGTATGTACAGGCTTATATATGTCGCTCCCGAACGGCTTGACAGCGAGGCTTTTTTAAGCTGTGCCGCAAAGCTGGACATTTCCATGATAACCGTTGATGAGGCACACTGCATTTCTCAGTGGGGACAGGACTTCCGTCCGTCATACCTGAATATCCCGAATTTCGCAGCCGCTCTCCCGCACCGCCCGGTAATGACGGCGTTCACAGCCACCGCCACGGAGAGAGTCAGGGAGGATATCGTCAGGCTTCTCGGTCTTAAAGACCCTTACACGCTCGTAACGGGCTTTGACAGGAAAAACCTTTATTTCGAGGTCCGCCGCCCCTCGGACAAAACCGCCGATCTTAAACGCCTTGTAAAAAAATACAGCGAGGAGGGCAGGAGCGGAATAATTTACTGCTCCACCAGAAAAAATGTGGAAAACGTCTGCGAACGCCTTTGTGCAGAGGGAATTTCCGCCACAAGATATCACGCAGGTCTTTCCGAGGAGGAAAAACGGGCTAATCAGGAGGATTTCATTTACGACAGATACAGGGTAATGGTCGCCACAAACGCATTCGGCATGGGTATTGATAAGTCGAACGTGACCTATGTTATCCACTACAATATGCCCAAGGACATTGAAAGCTATTATCAGGAGGCGGGACGTGCGGGACGGGACGGCTCTCCCTCGGACTGTATCATTCTCTACAGCGGTCAGGACGTGAACACAGCAAAATTCCTTATCAACAAAAGCTTTGAGGAATCAGAGCTTGATGCGGCTGCTGCCGGGGAGGTCAGAAACAGGGATCTCAGGCGGCTCAGGGATATGACGATCTACTGCACCTGCGCTCAGTGTCTGAGAAGCTATATCTTAAAATATTTCGGCGAAAACGCTCCCGCAATGTGCGGAAACTGCTCCTGCTGCTGCTCCGAGGAGGACGCAAAGGACGTTACGGTAGAAGCGCAGAAGATAATGTCCTGCATTTACAGAGCAGGACAGCGGTACGGGGTCAGAATGATATCGGACATACTTACGGGAAAGGAAAACGAAAGGATATCCGCAGCGGGACTTGATAAGCTCAGTACTTACGGAATAATGAAGGGTTCTCCCGATGGTCTTGTCAGAGATATTACCGACAAGCTGATCTACCTGGGATATGTGGAAAAAACCGACGGAGAATACCCCGTACTGAAGCTTACCGGCTCGTCTCTTGAGGTGCTTCGGGGGGAAAAGACAGTTACCGCCAGGCTTTCAAGAGCGTCTGCGGAACGCCGCAAAAAGGAACCCGACCCCGTTTACGATAGCGACCCCAAGCTTTTCGAGGAGCTTAAAGCGCTCAGGGCAAGGCTTGCATCGGTTCAGGGCGTACCCGCATACCTTATTTTCACCGACTCCTCTCTCAGGGATATGTGCAGGCTGCTCCCCGAAACGAATAACGACTTTTTAAAGGTATCGGGCGTCGGTGCGGCAAAGCTTGAGCGGTACGGCGATAAATTTCTTGAGGTGATAAAGGCTTACAGAGAAAGCAGCGGCATAAAGCCCGTTACGGAAAACACGGAAATAAAAAAGCTGCGGCGCAACCTCATGAAAACGGCGGCGGACGCAGCAGCGGCTTTTGACAGTATCATTGAAAAATCGGGAAATATTATCCCCGATCCCTCCCCCGTGACTGTAACGGCGCTTACGGATAAGCTTATCTCAGGCTCGGAAACAAACATTGCAAACGCTCCGTTGAGAAAAGCCATAACAGGCTGGCTCACATCACAGGGACTTCTTGTGGAAAACGAAAGCGGCAGGGCGGCTGCCGAAAAAGCCGCCGATAAGGGGATATACAACGAAAACGTTACTTCAATGACCACGGGAAAGCAGTACATAAGGATAATGTACAGCCCTGCGGCGCAGAAATTCATTACAGACAGCCTTGAGGATATAAAAAGCTATGCTGTCCGCATCATAGCAGACTCATAACCGTTTCCATCACAAAATCGGGGTCGTCCCCCTCCTCGGAATATTCGGCTGCGCACAGTCCCCTTTCAAGCTCGCCGCCCTTTATGACCGCAATATCGGCGTTTATAAGCATCTGCCTGTCAAAAAGACTGTCGCCTGCCGCAATTATCCCTTCGCCGAAGCGCGCTCTCAGAAGCTCTGCGGCAGCGCCCTTGTCGATAAGGGAGGGAACGGCATAAAGCTTTTCGCCGTTTGTAAAAAGGCTGACATTTTTTAAAGGCAGCTCTCTCATCTGCGAAAGAACCCTTTCGGTATCATGCGCCTTGGTGAAAAGAAAGGTGTCGTCCACAAAGCGTATTTCAAAATATACCTCGGAACGCTTTTCCAGAAAGCTGCGGCACATGGCAAGCTCCTCTGCGCATTCGTTTATATGCTTTTCAAACCGGCGGCGCCACTCAGGGTCGGGAATACCGTTTACAAGCAGATTCCCCCCGTTGTCGCAGACGGCATATTCGGGGGAAAAGCCGTCGGGAAAGCGTATCCTTCCGTACTGCTCCGCTGAACGGGAGGTAACGGGGATAAACCGTACACGCCGTATCATTTCTCCGAACAGACCGGCTGAACGCCTTGTCATAAAGGAAAGCTGCCTGCCGTCCTTTTCCTCGACGCACACGCCCTCGGAAAGACGCTTATATGAAAAAATAAGAGTTTTGTCAAGATCGGATAAAAAAATCATATTCACACTCACATTAGGGATTTCCATTACATATCCGCAGGCATATTTTTTATTATTCCGCAGGCACGGTAGCATTTGAGGGGATATCTGCGCACGGGGACATTTTTTTCCTTTGCAAGCTCCAGAATGTGACCTGTATATCTGTCCCCGGCATTCTCCCCGATAAGTATCATGTGGGGGATCCTGCGCAAAAGCACCCTTGTAGTTTCCCCGATGCCCGGCTTTACAAGATTTATGTCGTCCACGCCGAGCGCTGCGGCGATTTTCTCCGTTTCGGCAAGACCGCCCCCATAGACAAATGGCTCGTCCTTTACGGGCAGATCGTATTTCATACAGCTCTCAACAGCGTTTATAAATTCATAGGACCGATCCTTGTCCTCAAGACCGCCGTAATATGCCGCCCCGTGAAAATCCCTTTCACCGATGATATCGCTTCGCAGAAACGTTCTGCTGATAAGTCCGGATACCGTACAGTTAAGACAGGAGCTTGCTATGAGAAAATCCCCGTGAGTTCCGCAGAACGGTGTCAGCATGGCAGGGTCGGAGATGACCGCAAGTCCGGAGTCGATACCGGGATAATCCCTCATTGCCTCGTTTACCTGCCTTTGTATCGCACCCTTGCCCGTCCAGCCGTCAACAAAGCGAATGCTTTCGGGGGCGTGGCGGTCAAGGATAAAGTCCATTGCGTTTTTGTCAATCCCCCTTCCCCTGATAATGGATATGCCGTAATGAGGAACGGATAAATCGTACTTTTTTTCAAGATAATGCTTGATGATTATCCCTGCCGGCAGTCCCGCCCTTGCAAGCGAAACCAGAACGGGAGAATGGTTTGCGGCATATATTTTCTCCGCCGCTGCGGCGCAGGCGGCAGCCGTTTCCTCCGAAAAGTCCGCAAGAGCCCTTTCGTATTCCCCGATATATTTTTCAGTCGGCTCGTATTCAAGGGGGAGCATCTCGCAGTAATGAACGCCGCTCTGAATAAGCGGCTCTCTTTTTTCTGCGCTCAACGGCTCAACAAGCCCCGTAATATCCTTTAAAAGCAGGGTAACATCGGTTTCCTTATAGCTTGAACGCATATCATCACTCCGAAAGCCTCAGCAAAATTTTATTTTCCGACATAAGCACGCTCATAAGCTCTCCCGTTATTTCAGGGGAGCATTCCTTTGCGTCCGTAACAACTATGGTCAGGTCGCAGGGATAAAGGTTATAAAGATATACCCCCCGTCCGCTGTCATAAAGACTTTTAAAGCGGTATCTCGAAAAAAGAGGATACCCCTCCTTATCAGACGGCACAATGGGACTTCTGGTTGTGGAATGGGTACGCACGTCAAATCCCATTTTTTCAAGCTCCGCTCCCAGCTTTATTGCGGGGTACATACATTCCTGAGTACCTACAACGTCTATGCTGCGGCAGTCCGCGGGAATTTTTCCTGCAATGATACCCGAAAGTCCCATGCATTCGCGCTCATACTCTGCCGCGTTTATTCCGAGCCTGGGATCGGCGGACATTTTTGCCGTGACCGAAACAAAATCCGTGTCGGCTTTATGCGGTACAATATCGGGTATCTGATCTATATCCGTACCCGATGAAAGCTCCTCAAGGGAGCTGTCAATCTTCACAGCCCAATAAAGCTCTATACCCATTTTTTCGTACCGGGCAAGCTTTTCCCCGTTCATTCCGTTTATAAGAGAGGCGGCGCAGTACCTCGCTCCCGTATCACCCAGAGCGGATATGAAATTCAGGATCGTTTTGCCCGTAGTAAGCTCGTCCTCGGCAAAAATTATCCTCTCGGCATTATTTAAAATTTCGCGTCCCGTGCGTGAATAAAGGTTCTGTTCGGACGCATGGCTGTGTTCCTCAAGAAAATCAGCAAGACGCATATCACGGGGAAAGCTTTCCCTTGTGGTATGTATATAGACCGTATTTCCGCCGATCCTTGCCGCAAGCTCCGCCCCGATGGCGGTGGCGGTTTCCGCAAAACCGATGACAACGGCTCTTTTGCCGCCAAGTCCCGTTATCACCCTGTCAGCCAGAACGCCGAACAGCGAAAAGGCTTCTGAAGGTCGGACGGGAACGTGCTTTCCCTGCCTGAGATTTACGATAAGTCTGCCTCTTCCGGCATTATTCTCCCTGCCCGCTATTTTGAAAAGCTCGTCGGAAGAATACCCGGTATAATTTTCCGTTATCCTCATATATCGTTTATTCCCTGCCCGCTGCGCTTCTCAGCGCACGTATCTCCTCGGCGGTAAGCGCGCGCCATGCTCCCGGCTTTAACATTCCGAGCTTCACCGGACCTATGGAAGTCCTGCGAAGTCTTGCAACCTCAAGTCCCACAGCCTCGCACATGCGCCTTATCTGCCTGTTTCTGCCCTCGTGAATGGTGATCCTCATAACGCTGCGCCCGGTTCCGTCAACCTCTACGTTTACAGCGGCAGGCAGTGTCTTTTTGCCGTCAAGCTCCACTCCCTCCGTAAGGGCGGATATCTGCTCATCGGTTATCTTTGAATGAACCGTAACACGGTAGGTCTTGCTGATGTGACGGCTCGGGTGCATGATGTCGTTTGCAAATACTCCGTCGTTGGTAAACAGCAAAAGCCCCTCGGAGTTTCTGTCAAGGCGGCCTACGGGATATACCCTTTCCTCAACACCCGTAAGCAGCTCCGTAACGCACCGCCTGTCAAGCTCGTCGGACATAGTGGTAACATATCCTCTCGGCTTGTTGAGCATGATATATATTTTTCTGCGCTTTCTGGTATAGCGTACCCTTTCGCCGCTTACCATAATAACGTCCTTGTCGTTTGCCTTGTCGCCCACCTTTGCCCTGTGACCGTTCACATATACCTGACCTGCGTTTATAAGCTCCTCAGCCTTTCTGCGCGAGCATATGCCGCTGTCGGAAAGAATTTTCTGAAGCCGTATCTTTTCCATTTTCCGATCATTCCCTTCTGCCGTCTCCCGACGGTACATTATTTGAACAACAGTTCCTTTATTTTATCGGTGATTATTTCCCGCAGCCCGGGTCTGTGAGGCTCTCCCCGAGCATATTCTGCGCTTTCGGCTGCAAGGAGAGGTATCCTGTCGATCTCTCTGCCGCAGGCAAAAAGCGTAAGCTCGCCTATCTGCCGCCCCCTGACCACGGGGGCATATACCATCTGCGGAACCGTAACCTTCCAGCTTATATCGGGATATTCCCCGTTTATTACGGGACATACGGGAGTTCTTTCGGGACACAGCTTAATTGTATCGCTGCTGCCGCCCACAAGGTCTGCGCTGTAGTATTTCTCCGCCTCAAGGGGAACGCATTTTACCCGTGAAAAGCCGTAATCAAGCATTTTTGCATGGTCGTTCCAGTCGTCGGGGGCGTTCAGTGTTACGCAGATAAGCGTCACGCCGTCCCTGCTCGCCGCCGAAACAAGGCATCTTCCCGCCTCGTCGGTAAAGCCCGTTTTCACGCCGATACAGCCGCTGTACCTGTTAAGGAGCTTGTTTGTATTGGTGAGCCACCTGTCATAAGGCGGATTTCCGAATGAAAGCTTGACGGAGCTTTGGGAGCAAATCTGCGCAAAATCGGGATTTTTCAGAGCATAGGAGGCAAGCTGCGCCATATCGTATGCTGTGGAATAGTGTGCATCATCGTGAAGTCCCGAGGGCGTTACGAAATGCGTGGAAACAAGTCCCAGCCTTGACGCCTTTGCATTCATCATTTCCACAAAGCTGCCGATATCTCCGCCCACACGCACTGCGGCGCAGTTTGCCGCATCGTTTCCCGACGGCAGCAGCATACCTATGCAAAGATCCCTTTTGGAAACGATGTCGCCCTCTCTCAGCCCCATTGACGAGCCTTCGGTCTTCACCGCATTGCTGTCAACGGTAAACTCGCTGTCGAGATCGCCGCTTTCAAGGGTAAGAAGAACGGACATTATCTTGGTCGTGCTTGCCATAGGCAGCTTAGTATTTTCGTTTTTGCCGAAAATGACCTTTCCCGTCCCCGCTTCTATGACCACTGCCGCCTTTGCCGATACGTCACCGGCGGAAAGCTCCTCAGCCGATGCCCTTGCGCCTGTGCCGCAGACTAATGTCACTGCGGCGGTCATTACACCTATAAGCCTTTTTATGCGCATATCCATTCCCCCGTAAAATGATTGTTATGAGAATCTGTCTGAACAAGCAAATGCACATTAAGACAGGTTCTAATCATTTTATGAGAGAAAAATATAAATTATAGCAATCTTACAAAACAATGCCTTCTAATACTAAAAACCATTTAAACTCAGGATATCTTTGACAAAAATCCGCACCGTTT
>CAZDJG010000008.1:0-20430 GCA_964505695.1 uncultured Ruminococcus sp. | reverse complement strand
CCGAACCAATGGACGAGGCTTTGCTCGTGTCCCGGTTTATAGAGAACCCCATAACGGATTTTATATTTTAGGATTATAACTAAAAATTTGGAGGAGTGCGAATGAATAATTTCACCATAAAATACAACGAGCTTACCGCAGAGGAATTTATATTTTTATGGGAAACGGTCTGGGACGGCGCTCCCTCTTTGGAGCAGACCGAGCTTGCCATGAATAATACATTGTTCATGGTGTCCGTTTTTGACGGTGAAAAGATCATTGCTATGGCAAGAATGATCGGAGATATGGGGCTGAATTATTACATAAAGGATGTGGTTGTCAGACCCGAATATCAGAATCGTGGTATAGGACGGCTGCTTATCGGGGAGATGTTCAAATTTGTCAGAGGAAACGGAGTCGGCGGCACGGATATTTTTGTTGAGTTGTGTGCTATGCCCGATAAGATACCGTTTTATGAAAAATTCGGCTTTGATAAAAATGAAGCACAAAGATTAAAAATATTGCTGCGAGTGTAATGGAGCAAATGCCCTTGACGCTTTCGCAATTGAACCGAAATAACGAACTCCCCGCGGAAAATGCATTTTCTGCGGGGCGTTCGTTTTTATTTGCAATATCTGCGCCAATCTTATAATATCAGCCGAGAGCCTTGAGCTGGTCATCGACCTCCTGAACGAGCATTTCAACTACGTCGGAGATCTCCTCTCTGTTGGTTGCCCAGTCAACGCCGTGGAATGCGCCTCTCAGACCGATCTGCGCTCCTCCGTCTGTGGTAAGGGAGGCAACATCTGTGGAAACTCCCGTTGAAAGGTCAACAACAGGGTACTGACGTGCAAGGTCGTTTATTTCCTTGTTTATAGCGATAAGCTCCTCAGACCACTTGAAGTCCTCCATAGCCTTTTTATCGCTGATAGCGATAGCCTCGTCACTTGTGTTTGCAAGACGTGTGCATTCGGAGAAAAGGGCAACACCCTGAGGATTTGCAGCGCCCTTGCAGATCACCCAGCCGTCAAGCGTTGCTGCCTGATAGGGGTCTGAGCCTGCCGGGGAGGGAACGGGAGCAATACCGAGGTTTTCAACGGGGATCTTCGTTGACCATGTATCGGGATTGGACTGAACGCCCCATGCGCCGATAATATAGAAAAGCTCTTTGCCCTCGCCCATGAACTGAGGCTGTTCAGACCAGTTGTACAGCGACATATCCATTACAAGACCCCTGTTGTAAAGGTCATACATCCAGTTCATAGCCTTTTCTATTGTGGGATCGTTAAGATTTGAGGTAAGCGTTCCGTCAACGGATTCAACAGAGGGAACGCCTGCGGAAAGAAGCAGAGCCTTTTCATTCCAGTAGCCGTCAAGACCTACCTGCTCGGAGTCGGGATCAACAAACTGTTCAAGCATATTTGTAAAGCTGTCCCAGTTCCATTCTCCTTCCTTATAAAGCTCCCACGGGTCGTCAAAGCCGTTTTCGGAAATGGTCTGCTTGTTGTAAATAACCACCTGCTCGGCTGTAACGGCATTAACAAGCTCATAGTGCTTGCCGTTGAAGTTATAAATCTCCATGGCGTCCTTTACGTCCTGCCAGAGGGGAGCGTTCATGTCGATATAATCGTCAACAGGCTGGAACATTCCGCTTACAACGCCCTTGGGGAGGGCTGCCGTATCGCAGGGGAAAAAGTCTATTCCCTCGCCGCCCAGAACATAGGTGGAAAGGTCTGAGTATCTGGTATCCCATGTAGTAGAGTACCACTTGATCTCTCCGCCGTACTTGCTCTTGAACAAAGAAATATTTACAGCCTCTGAATCGCCCTTAGCGGTTGAGGGGTTTATGTCATAGTGAGCAAGCCACTTGATGGTCTTGTTTTCAAGCTCAACGTCCTGAAGCTCCTTATCGGCAAGCTCCTCGAGAGTTTCTGCGTCTTCCTCGGCATAGGTTGCGGTGTTGAGCTCAACGGTTGCCGCTGTGGTGGTAGTAACTGTAGTGACATCCGTACTGTCGACGGTTCCGGAATCATCTCCGCCGCAGGCTGTCATGCTTACAGAAAGCGTAAGTGCGGAAATACCCGCAAGAGTTTTTTTTATGCTTTTCATATTCATCCCCCATTGCAAAATCAGCCGCAGGGGTTATAATAAATGGGAACCTCTATAAACCTCCTTCACGGCAAATCCTCTATTGGTTCGGTCATCTGCTTCGTTATCAGACCTTGTAAGACAGCAAGTATTACTGCGGTCTGATGCCTTGCATCTGACCGAACCAATGGACGAGGCTTTGCTCGTGTCCCGGTTTATAGAGAACCCCAAATGTAAATCCTGCGGCTGAAATTTATCAGTTAATTTTTATACCGGCTATATTATCAGCCAAGAGCTGCAAGCTGGTCGTCGACCTCCTGAACGAGCATTTCAACTACGTCGGAGATCTCCTCTCTGTTGGTTGCCCAGTCAACGCCGTGGAATGCGCCTCTCAGACCGATCTGCGCTCCTCCGTCTGTGGTAAGGGAGGCAACATCTGTGGAAACTCCCGTTGAAAGGTCAACAACAGGGTACTGACGTGCAAGGTCGTTTATTTCCTTGTTTATAGCGATAAGCTCTTCGGACCACTGGTAGTCCTCCATGGTCTTCTTATCGCCGATAGCAATAGCCTCGTCATTGGTATTTGCAAGACGTGTGCACTCTGCAAAGAGAGCTACGCCCTGAGGATTGGCTGCACCCTTGCAAAGAACCCATCCGTCAAGGGTTGCACCCTGATAAGGATCGGAGCCTTCGGGAGAGGGAACGGGAGCAAGACCCAGGTTTTCAACGGGGATCTTGGTCGACCATGTATCGGGAGCTGCCTGTACTGCCCATGCGCCGCAGAGATAGAAGAGTTCTTTTCCTTCGCCCATGAACTGCGGCTGCTCTGACCAGTCAAAGAGCGAACGGTCTATAATAAGACCCTTGTTATAGAGATCATAACCGAAGTTCATAGCTTTTTCAACCGTTGCGTCGTTAAGGTTGGTCTTCAGTCTTCCGTCAACGGACTGAACGGAGGGAACGCCTGCGGAAAGGAAGAGAGCCTTTTCAGCCCAGAAGCCGTCAAGACCGTACTGGTCTGCGTCGGGGTCGCAGAACTGCTCAAGCATTTTTTCAAAGGTATCCCAGTTCCATTCGCCTGCCTGATAAAGCTCCCAGGGATCGTCAAGACCCTGTTCGGAGATGGTCTGCTTGTTGTAGATAACCACTGCCTCGGCGGATACGGAGTTTACGATCTCGTAGTGCTTGCCGTTGAAGTTATATATCTCCATAGCGTCGTTTACGTCTTTCCAGAGGGGAGCGTCCATATCGATATAATCGTCAATGGGCTGGAACATTCCGCTTACAACGCCCTTGGGGAGGGCTGCCGTATCGCAGGGGAAAAAGTCTATTCCCTCGCCGCCCAGAACATAGGTGGAAAGGTCTGAGTATCTGGTATCCCATGTAGTAGAGTACCACTGGATCTCTCCGCCGTACTTGTTTTTGAAGAGAGTAATATTAACGGCTTCGGAATCGCCCTGGGCGGTGGAGGGGTTGATGTCATAGTGCGCAAGCCATTTGATTGTTTTATTTTCAAGCTCAACATCCTGAAGCTCCTTATCGGCAACCTCATCGAGAGTTGCGGCATCCTCCTCGGAATATGTTGCGGTATTAAGCTCAACGGTTGCTGCTGTGGTGGTAGTAACGGTAGTGACCTCTGCGCTGTTGCTTCCGGAATCACCGCCGCAGGCTGTCATGCTTACGGTAAGAGAAAGTGCGGAAATACCGGCAAGGGTTTTCTTTAAATTTTTCATATTTACCTCCTGTAATGATTATGGCATTGCCTTATAGCTCGGTAAAGCAGTCGTATAATGACGGGGCAAACCCCCTATTGAATAACGGCAGTCCGCTGCAAGGGACATTTACTCCGTATGACTGCTGATATGGCAAAGCATTTTAAAATTTACATTATAATTTTATCATTTTTCACATTTACTGTCAATGACGTTTTTATAAATTATTTTAATTTTACTTTGTTTATTTTGCATACTTAAACGTATTAAATCCCGATTTTTATCAAAAAACCGGCATGGTAATTTTTTCCATGCCGGTTTTACGGGTACTGTTTTTATGGAATCATTCCTCGCCGGAGCTTTTGTTTTCCTCAAGAATTGCCTTTATGGACATACTGATCCTCTTCTTTTCGGAGTCGATCTCGGTTATCCTTGCGGTGACCTCGTCGCCTACCGAGAGAACATCCTTAACGTTCGTTACTCTCTTGTCGGATATCTGAGAAATATGGATAAGACCGTCGATTCCGGGGATTATGCGGGCAAATGCGCCGAAGGGAGTGATGGAAACGATCTTGCACTTGACGTCATCGCCTACGCTGTACTCGCTTTCAAACTTGACCCAGGGATTATCCTCATCCTTTTTGTAGCCGAGGGAAATTCTGCCTGCTTCCTTGTCGAGATCCTTGACGTATACCTCAAGAACATCGCCTACGGAAACTACCTCGGAGGGGTGCTTGATCCTGTTCCAGCTAAGCTCGGAGATATGAACCATACCGTCGATGCCGCCCAGATCAACAAACGCGCCGTATGAGGTAAGAGACTTGACCTCGCCCTTGAAAACGTCGCCCACCTGAACGGTTTCCCAGAACTTTGCCCTTGCAGCGTCCTTTTCAGCGGAAAGAACGGCTCTTACAGAGCCCACTGCCTTGCCTTTCTGCTCGTTTACCTCGATGATCTTGAACCTAACGTTCTTCTTTACCAGCTCTTCAAGCTTGTCGCTGCGGCGCATGGTCGCCTGCGATGCGGGAATGAATACTCTTACGCCGTTGTAGATAACGATAACTCCGCCCTTTACGGTGCTTGTTACCGTACCCTCGAGAACGGTTCCCTCCTCCTTTGCCTTGACGATATCGTCAAAGCCCTTGAGAGCGTCTACCTTCTTCTTTGAGAGCATAACTATGCCCTCGCTGTCGTTGATTTTCGTAACGATGAACTCAACCTCGTCGCCTGCCTTGACAACGTCGCAGGGCTTCAGCGAAGGATCGTCTGTCAGCTCTGACAGAGGTACATAGCCTGTGTGCTTTGTACCCACATCAACAACAGCTTCTGTGTTTGTTACAGCAGTTATGTATCCTTTCACCCTGTTACCGGTATATATTTTTTTGAAGGAAGCGTCGAGTGCCTCTTCAAAGTTAAAGTCCTCGTCCATGTTGATCATTTTTTCACTCATTTGGTTTTTAACCTCCTTGATTATATGTGCCGGGGTGGACGCGCCGGCAGTGATACCTATTCTGATATCACTTTTATAAGAAAAGCCTTCCGGCATTTTCAGCAATGGTATCTCATCGGGAGATTCGACTAAAAAGCACGCTCCGCAAATTCCGCTGCAAATGCGGAAAAGCTTTTGGGTATTTGAACTGTGCCTGCCTCCGATGACTATCATAATGTCTGAATCGGCGGCAAGAGCCTTTGCTTCCTCCTGCCGTCCGGCTGTTGCATCGCATATGGTATCAAAAAAAACCGTGTTGTCATATGCGGAGGCTGTCGCCCTGCATTTTTGCCACATACTTATATTATACGTTGTTTGCGGCATAATTGCAACCTTTTTTTTTGGATTTTCACAAAATTTTTTCAAATGATCTGCAAGAGCGGCATCATCGGGCAGGATAACTGCGCCGTTTTTGCAGTGTCCCGCAATTCCCCTGACCTCGGGGTGGGTATTGTCACCCATGATTATCACGGTCATCCCTTTAGAGGAGCAGTCTGACGCTATCCTCTGGATACGCCTTACAAAGGGACAGGTGCCGTCGGCATATTCCGTTTTGTTTTCGGCTAAACGTTCATAGACGTCTGCTCCTGCGCCGTGGGAACGAATGATCACCTTTTCGCCGGGCTTCGCCTCATCGGGGGAGGATATGACCCTTACTCCCTTTTTCCTCAGCTCCTCCACAACAGTGGGGTTATGAATAATTTCGCCAAGGGTGGCGGTTTTACAGCCGATACTTATTTCATTATACACGAGTTTTACGGCTCTGTCAACACCAAAACAGAAACCTGCGGTCTTTGCAACGCTAATTGTGAACTTTTTCATAATTTCAAGACCGCCTTTATGTGTATTATTGCCATAAAAAAGCTTTTTATTCCGCCTTGCTTCCGGAAATTTCCTTGTTTTTTTCGGTATTTTCGTTTTCTGCGGCGGGAACAGCTTCCTTTTTTTCGCCCTCAACAAGCTCGGTTATGGAATCCATGATAGTCTTTTTTATCCGTTTAAGCTCCTTGGGAGAGCCGTTGCCTATGTCAAGCTCCTCCGATCTTATCAGCTTTCCGATCTTCAGTGTGACCTTGCTCCTGAAATGAAGCTTTTCTCCCTCGAAAACTATGCCCATTGGCAGCACGTCCGCCCCTGATTTTGCCGCTATGAGCGCAACGCCTGTTTTTCCTTTTCCCACCTTGTTTTCCTTTGAGCGTGTGCCTTCGGGGAAGATGACCACGTTCCTGCCGCTTTTTAGTATATCAACGCAGTCGCTGATTATCTGCATATCCCCTGCGCCCCGTTTTACGGGAAATGCGCCGAGGAAACGGATAAATGCTCCGAACAGCTTGTTTTTGAAAAGCTCCTCCTTTGCCATATAGGTGACGGGCTTTTTCATCGGCATTGTAAGAAGAACGGGGTCTGCATAGCTGCGGTGGTTCGAGGCTATTATCACTCCCTCGGTTTCGGGGAGATTTTCCTTGCCCTCTATTTTAAAATTGTAGAAAAGCTTATAAACAAGCTTTACGGTATATCTTACGAAAGCGTTCATACCGGTATCATGCTCCTTTATATCGCTGACTGGACAGTGGCTTGAAGATTTTTCACTATACGGCTTACGGCAGGAGGGATAATGTCAAGATCGGTTCCTCCTGCGGCGGTGAAAAGTGCGTTTATATTTTCCTCAAATCCGTCGGGGAGAATGCCGCACTGCTCACTGCATATGCTTACAAGCCGTTTTTCACCCGGATGGGTCGTTCGGTTGAGTGCAAATATCACATCGAAATACGATGCCATAAACTCGGTTATCCTATGATTTATACTGTTGCGGTCGCCCCTTGCGCAAGCCTTTGCTATCTGGCTGTCATAGCTTGGAAGACTGCCGCTGATAAGGCGCATATTGCGGTTTATGATATTCCTGCGCAGCTCTTCGGGGTAGGGAATGTCAAAGCGCTTTTTGAGTTCTGCAAGCCTGCCGTATTTGTCGGATATTATAATACAGCTTTTCAGGTTGTGCCACATACAGGTGGTATAGCCGTTATGCGCTGAAAACCGTTCGGTCACATCGGCGATCTCCTCCGCAAAGCTGTCAATGCTGCGGTAGATTATATCCATATCCGTGCCGTCTGAAAGGGTAACGTTATCCTCACATTCCCAGAAACGGTTTCCGATCTCCATAGCGGAGCAGTATTCAGACAGAATGTCTTTTCTTATTTCCTCGGAGATACCCTTATCCGTATACACATACACATCGTAATCGGACTTTTCATCGCTGACGCCTGCCGCTCTTGAGCCGCCGAGAGCGACCGCTTCGACCTGCGGCAGGGAGGAAAGGCTTTCAAAGATCTGCTGTGCGCTCATTTCATGATCTCCCTTATCATTCCTATGACCTTATTTGCCGATTCCTCGAGAGTAAGGCTTGTGGTATCGCATAAAACTGCGTCCTCAGCCTGTCTTAAAGGGGATTCCTTTCTTTCCGAATCGTCCTTGTCACGCTTTATGATATCGGCAAGCACCCGTTCATAGGAGGGGGCGTTTTCTTTGCCTTTAAGCTCCGCATAACGTCTGTCGGCTCTTGCCTCGGGGGAGGCGGTGAGAAATATTTTGAGCTGTGCATGGGGCAGGATGACCGTTCCGATATCCCTGCCGTCCATGATAACATTGTTTTCGGCGGCGATCCTTTTCTGAAGGTCAAGCAAAAAGGCTCTTACTTCGGGATACGGAGAAACTGCCGACGCTCCCATGGAAACTTCGGGGGTGCGTATTTTGTCCGAAACGTCCGCGCCGTTTAGAAAAACGTGCTGATCGCCGTCTGAAAATCCGAGTTCGGCAGTTATTTCGGAAAGCAGCCGCACCACAGCCTGCCTGTCCTTTACGTCTGCACCCTTGCTTATGCAGTAATAGGCTACCGAACGGTAAAGCGCGCCCGTGTCAACGTAAATAAATCCCAGCTCTGCCGCAGCCTTTCTTGCAATGGTGGATTTTCCTGCGCCTGCGGGTCCGTCAATGGCAATATTTATACTCATTTTCCTGCCCTCTTTAAATCAGAATGTTCCGTCGGATATCTTTATATCGTCAAATATCACGGGTATGCGCCTTTGCATTTCCTCAAGCAGGGGAACGGCTATTTCCCTTATCTGAGGGTGCGCTCTTTCCGATGTTCTCAGCTTAAAAAAGTGCCGCCATTCTCTCAGATCCATTGTAACGGCTATCTCGGTTTTAAGGGAATTGGGGAGTACCGATCTTGCCTCCTCGGGCTTTGCGCCCATGCCGATAAGCTTTATATAGGCTTTTTCTATATTTTCCATGGTTTCCTTCCATACCGCATATTTTTCGCTGTCGGTTTTCCAGAAAAAGGGTCTGATAAAAGTAAGCTCGCTGCCGAATTTATCCTTTGAATAATTGCAGTAGCGGGTGCTTTCCTGGCTGTAGCTCGCTATTCTGTGACGGACTATCTCATGGGTAACGCCCCTGTCACAGATGAATTTTACTGTTACTTTTTCATGCTCCAGCACGGATTCGTGTCCCGATCTGAGGATCATTGCCATGAATTTTTCCGCAGAGGATTCGGTTATTTTGTTCTCGCTTTTGTAGCATACCCTGCCGCAGCGTTCGAGTCTTTTTATCATCTCCGCTCCGTTCGGTTCATCCATGATCTCAAAGGACGGTGCTGTTTCTCTCATTTCGTATACTTCCTTTCGGTTCTAAGGAACCACTGATTCTCTCTGCGCAATCTGCGTACCGGATTTAATCATTGTTTCCTAATCTTTCTTTTCTACAGCGAGTATGGGGTAGCCTTGTTCATAGGGCTTTACGATTGCGGGATTTTTATCCGCCTCCGAGAAGATCATATCCCCCAGACCGCTTTCAAGCTCCTTTACAAGCACCTTGAGGGGCTTTGAGAAGATTTCGGGGCAGATGGAGGCTGCGGCTATTACCCGTTTTCCCCCAAGCTCCATTATACGGTAGGGCCATATTTTGCAGTCAAATGGCTTGTTCTCGCCCAGCGTACAGCCCTTTTCGGGGTCGAGAGCGGGGCAGATGAAAAGCTCCTTTTCCTCGTCCCACGATGAAACCATATTGAAAATATATGCGCCGCTGTCCCCCTTTGAAACGAATTTCAGATCGGGGCGGTTTTTTGCAAGCCGATTGTAAAGAGCAGGAGAAATAACGGGCGTCTCCCATACGTCATACTTGTCAAAAATGCAGCAGATACGGCATTTTGCGCAGGTCTGCTGCGAAAGAATATTTTTGAGCATATTTTTACCTCGTTTAATTATGGGAACCTCTGAAAACCTCCTTCATTGCAAATCCTCTATGAGATTCGTCATCTGCAGCGCCCCGCAGCCCTTGCAAGACCTTAAGTATTACTGCGGTTTGACGCCTTGCAGCTAACGAAGCTCATTGACGAGGCTTTGCTCGTGTCCCGGTTTTCAGAGAACTCCTTATATAATTGAAATCATATCATATTTTTAAAATAAAATCAAGGCGTGGATCGGCAAAAAGCATAAAAAAGAAGGAACGAGGTATAATAATCCCGAAAATACTGCGAAAGGAGCTGTTAAAATGGCAGTATCTCAAAAAGAATACGGCGAGCTTGTGAAAAAAGCGTCTCCCGGCTCCAAAAGCGCCGTTGACATACCCTGCGCCTTTGTTATAGGCGGACTTATATGCGTTCTCGGACAGGGGCTTACCGACCTTTACTCCTATTTCGGCTACAGCGACCGCACAGCCTCCGCACTGTGTACGGTGACGCTTGTTTTCCTGTCCGCTCTGTTTACGGGACTTGGGTGGTACGAAAAGCTGGCAAAGCACGGCGGCGCGGGAACTCTTGTTCCCGTTACGGGCTTTGCAAACGCCGTTTCGTCCCCTGCGGTGGAATTCAAGTCCGAGGGCTATGTTCTGGGACTGGGTGCAAAGATATTCATTATCGCGGGTCCCGTCATTCTTTACGGCACTGCGGCGTCTGCGCTTTACGGACTTATTTATTATTTCTTTATTAAATAGCCCGGTCTGTTATCTTACGGAGATCCCGACTACGGAAATGTTGTCGGGACTCCCGTTTTTTACTGCCGCATCCACAAGCCTGCCTATCCGCTTTGAAAGGCGCATCGGCATGGCAAGGATATCTTCAAACTCGCCCTTTGTTATATAGTCGGAAAGACCGTCTGAGCAGATGATTATCACATCTCCCCGTTCAAAGCCGTCCTCTATCTCGGTAATGCACGGCTCGGGCTCTTCAGCGGCATTGCCGAGAACGGGGAAAATGACATTTTTTTGTGCGTGGTTCTTTTTTTCGTCTGCGGTTATCCTGCCCTGTTCGTACAAAAGCTGCACAAGGGACTGATCCGTTGAAAGCTGCCTTATGCAGCCGCCGCGGCAGCGGTACATACGCGAATCGCCCACATTTACCGCAAACGCCCGTCCGTCCTCGTCCACTGCAAGGGCGCAGAGGGTGGTCTGCATATTTTTGTGACCGCCGTGGTGCGAGCCGTATTTTCTGAGCTTGCCGTGGATATTCATCACCTTTGAGTGAAGATCCACCTTTTTACAGTATTTTACCGATGAAAGCAGGTCGAGAGCCATTTTTGAGGCTACCTCGCCTGCCGCTTCTCCTCCCACTCCGTCGGCAACGGCGGCGATAAAGGGAGCGGATACCTCGTATTCGGCGGAGTTGTTGCAAAAAACCGTTCTGTCTATTAAAAAAGCGTCCTCGTTGCTCGGGCAGACTGCGCCCTTGTCGGAAATGCCGCAGCAGTAATACAAAATGCACACCTCACAGGGAATAAATATAATACTAAAAACCATTTAAACTCAGGATATCTTTGGCGAAGATCCGCACCGTTTTCTGCGTCAGAGAACCTTGCCAGGCGATAAGCCTGCCTGCGGTTCTTTTCCTTGAAACCGGCACAGCTTTTCGCCAAATCTTATCCCTCGTTCAAACGGTTTTTATAGCAAGACACAGAAACAGACTAACAAAAGGAAGCGGCAGAGAGTGGGAAGAGTTAGGAATGAGTCCGCAGACGGGCTTGTCGCCCGTCAAGGACGAATGACGACACTATTCACATTCTCTGCCGCTGAACTTGTCAGGATATTTTTGTGTCTTGCTATAATGGGAACCTCTATAAACCTCCTTCACGGCAAATCCTCTATTGGTTCGGTCATCTGCTTCGTTATCAGACCTTGTAAGACAGCAAGTATTACTGCGGTCTGATGCCTTGCATCTGACCGAACCAATGGACGAGGCTTTGCTCGTGTCCCGGTTTATAGAGAACCCCATAATATAAATCACAATTATTATACACTTATTTTTTCCTTTTTTCAATCAGCATTTTTTATAGTTTTCCTTATCGTTTTTTGTAATCGTTTGAAAAAGCTTTTTCTATTGCTTTTACGGGTATTTTGTAGTATACTAAGGCTATCATGAGAAATGAGGATCGCGGCGGGGAATTTTCGTTTCCTGCTTCTGTCCCTATTTATGAAAAGGAGATGCAGCGATGAACGAATTTGAAAAAAACAAGGCAAGGGTAACGGCTGAATACGAGGAGCTTATTACACGGAAAAATTTCCCCTCCGGCGATTACAACGGCATTTACGACAGATATGTAAATCCCGTTCTGACAGCCGCTCACGCTCCTGTTATCTGGAGATACGACATGAATCCCGAAACCAACCCCCATTTTATGGAAAGACTTGGCGTAAACGCCGTTCTGAATGCCGGTGCGATATATCTTAACGGTAAATATTACCTTGTTGCACGTGTTGAGGGAAATGACAGAAAGTCCTTCTTTGCGGTGGCAGAGAGCGACAGTCCCGTTGATAATTTCCGTTTCCGGGATTATCCCGTATGTCTCCCCGATACCGAACCCGATGAAACAAATGTTTACGATATGAGGCTTACCCGTCATGAGGACGGCTGGATATACGGCGTTTTCTGCTCCGAAAGCAAGGACAAGTCCTCTCCCGACCTGTCCGCCGCCGTGGCACAGGCGGGGATAGTGCGCACAAAGGATCTGAAAACGTGGGAGAGACTTCCCAATCTTAAATCAAGATCGCCCCAGCAGAGAAATGTTGTTCTTCACCCCGAATTTGTTGACGGAAAATATGCGTTCTATACCCGTCCCCAGGACGATTTTATTCAGACAGGCTCAGGCGGAGGGGTCTGCTTCGGTCTTTGCGAGGATATTACAGACCCTGTTATCTGCACCGAGGAGGTCGTTATCTCCCCCAGGCAGTACCACACCGTTACCGAGGTGAAAAACGGCGCAGGCGCTGTGCCTGTCAAGACTCCCAAGGGCTGGATACATATTGCTCACGGCGTAAGAAACACCGCCGCGGGTCTAAGATATGTTATCTATGTTTTTGCCACCGATCTTAAGGATCCTTCAAAGCTCATTGCATCTCCTTCGGGACTTTTTATTGCTCCCCACGGCGGAGAAAGAGTGGGGGACGTTTCAAACGTATGCTTTACAAACGGCGCTGTTGTCCGAGAAAACGGCGACGTATATATCTATTATGCGTCCTCGGACACCCGTGTTCACGTTGCGGCGACTACTGTTGAAAAGCTTATGGATTACACTTTCAACACGCCCTCAGATCCTCTGCGCTCTGTTGACTGCGTAAAGCAGAGGTGCGGACTTATTGAAAGAAATCTCAGGTATATCAAGGGAACCGCTGATTAAGGCAATACCGAATAAAGATTGCGCTGAAGATGCGCACCGGATTTAATCAGTGGGAACCTCTATAAACCTCCTTCACGGCAAATCCTCTATTGGTTCGTTCATCTGCTTCGTTATCAGACCTTGTAAGACAGCAAGTATTACTGCGGTCTGATGCCTTGCATCTGACCGAACCAATGGACGAGGCTTTGCTCGTGTCCCGGTTTATAGAGAACCCCCAGTGTTTCCAAGAGTTCGGCAGGAAAAGAGTGATATGCCGAATTGCGGCAGTTCCTTTCCTGTATTCTTGGCAGTTTGACGGATAAAGGAGTACGGATTTGTGCGTTTCGGAGAAAATTTCTATGACTTTTTTTACTCCTTGACAAAAACAAGGTATAGCGATATAATTATATATAACAAGTTATGCAGTTTTATTATTTGGATAAATGTGGGAAATTTTTATGTATATTTTTATTGATTATGCATAAAGCTTTTCAAGGCAGACGGCACTGTGTCGGGTAACGGGGTGCGGAAGATGGACAGCGAATATACATTTGCGCTGACTGTCAGCCAGCTTGCAAGGCGTCTTGAGTGCAGCGTAAACAAGGCGTTGGGCGATGCCGATCTCACTCAGTCCCAGTTAAGAGTGCTGCTTTGTATCTGCGAGAACGAGGCAGTAGGCGGCGTTCCTTTGTTTCAGAAGGATATTGAAAAGCGGCTCATGCTTTCAAATCCTGCAGTTACGGGAATTGTTCAGCGGCTTGAATCCAAGGACTTTATTGAACGCAGAACTTCCTTTTCCGACTGCCGACATAAGGAGATCCGGACCACGGAGCGTTCGCAGCAGCTTTCCGAGCATTTATTGCAGATAAAAAAGAGCCATGAGGTCATGCTTCTCGAAGGCATTTCCGCAGAGGAAAAGGACGTTTTGTTCAGATGTCTTGACAAAATGCTCCGAAACTGCATAAAATATGAAGAGTCTTTAACCGAAAAAGAACTTTGATACTATTAAGGAGGAACAGTTATGGGAAAATGTATTATCCGGGATATTCTGCACAGGGTCTTTACCGTTATCGAATTTGCAGCGGTCTTTGCCATGGCTGCAATTCTGATAGTTTCGGGAATTATAGGCTAAGTGAAGCGGAGCTGCGAAAGCGGTTCCGCTTTTTTATAAACGGCATTTTCAGGATATGACGGTTTTATTTTCTTTATAAATATGTGTTGAAATCCGAAAATTTTTATGTTATAATATGCGTAATCGGTTTATTGGAAGCCAACTAAAACGTCCTTTTCGGAATAACGTTCTTTTTTATGGAAGAGGTGAGTGCGGCGGATACGGTTACCTTTGCGGTCAGGGGCAGCAACAGCTTTCACAGGCTGGAGCTTTCAAAAAGCCTTATAAGATTTGCCGAGTTCGATTTTACATATTTCTGGGAGCAGTGCATTGAGGCGGGCAGAAACGCCAGAAAAACAGGGCGTATTTCCCAGAACCTTGTTAATATGGCTATGAATGCCCTTGTAAAGTGCCACCCATATGTGGAAGCGTGCGCAAATACGGAGTTCTTTTCGGTCGTTATCGATTGTATCATTGCTTATATATGTCATTCGGAGGGAATAGGTCTTGAGGAGCTGTGGGCCCGCTGCATTTCACCCAAAAGCCTTTATGAAAAGGCTATATTTGACAGGGTGAGCGAATATAAGACCTGCCGGGGCATTAACCAGTGGATAAATATTGTGAGAATGCAGGAATATGCCAAGAACAAGATGCAGTTTATCTACGAGGTAGAGGGGGGCGCTATGCTCTCCCCGGAGGAGTACCGCACAAGACGGGAATATTTTGACCTTGCCCTTGCCGTTGCGGCAAACGAAACGGGCTGCCCTATGGGCGAAATGCCGTCCTTTAAGGTATATTCGCCATCTTCTCTCCCCGATTCGGTCTTTATGATGGGAAGAGTTTCAAAGAATATTTACAAGCGCCTTTCCGAAACTCTTTCTTCTGCTCAGATGTGGGAGGAGAAAAAGCTTAACGACCACAACAGGGATCAGGCGGCGCTGGACGCTTTCAGCTATGTTAAGGATATGCCCCGTCCCGGCGGAATTGATATGAAATTTGCGCAGGAATCCGTTTCTGCGCTTCCCGATGAGATATACGTTCCCGACAGCTTTAAGGCGGCTGTTGATCTTGAATTTTTTGCAATGTCAAAAAACGGGATATATCTTTCAAAATGCCCCAGATGCGGAAGATTTTTCCGCAGGGAGCCGGGCGACATCGCCGTTTACTGCAAAAGGATAAATTCCTCCGGAAAGACCTGCACACAGCTTCTTGAGGAGGAGCTTAAAAGGATAGCTCCCATCGGCAGCGCTGCGTCTGTCAATTCACAGGAGGACACAAAAACGGCGGAGGACATACCCGATGCCGGTGGTACTGCGGCTGAGGAAATTTCATCAGACGCAGAGGTCACAGCGGAGAATGCTTCGGGTGAAACAAAGGCTGCCGTCGGAGAGACTGCCGCCGAAAATGAAAATACCCCGGAAAAGAAGAATGATATTCCCGAAAAGAAAAACGTACATCCTATTATGTACGAGATACCCAGAGAGCTTGACAGACGGTGCCAGAAGGTCTATAATCTGCTGTACAAGCGTATCGGCAAGCTTATGACGGACAGGGAATTCAAGGAATGGTCAAAGTTTCTTACGGATATGAAAAGAGATCTGAGAACGGGCGATGCGGAGATAAGCCAGCTTGAGGATTTCCTTTCCTACTGGGAAACTGCCGTTAAAAAGCAGTCGGCACGCATGGGAAAAAAGCTGCGCGACAGCGAACCGGAGCAGCTTTCCTTTGACGTCGGAGATGATGGCGGAGGCAATGCTGCGGAGTTTCTCCGTGAGGAGGAGCTGCCGGGAGATGCTATTTTTAATGAGGCGGTGAAGATGGCGGAGGAAAAGGACGGATCGGGAATATCTCCCGCAGGAACGGAGAAAACCCCGGAGGAAAGACAGTATAAGCCCTTTAATCCTCCGAAGTACAATACCGTTCTGGAGGCTATGCTTGACGGAAAATACAAGTCCGACGAGCTGCTCAGCGAAAATACGGAGGATTCCTCCGACATAAGGGTGAACGGCAGAAAGATCACTCTGCCCAACTGGGAACGGATTTCCCGTGACTGACAAAGGAGCTTGCTATGGATTTTATCAGCGAACCCGCTGCGGTGAACGCTTTGGCGGAGGAGATCGTTAAAGGCGGCGTGTGCCTGTTCAATGCGGTAAAGTACATATATTCCATTGCACAGGACAGCTTTTATACCGTCAATATAAAGGACGCCTTTAAAATAGTTCTTAACAACATAAGCGATACGGATTCCCTTGCGGCTCTCGGACTGCATATCGACGGTCAGACCTGCGGCGAGATGCTCAATGATGAATATAACAAGGTTCTGCCCCTTATGGTGTACAGTCTTGCGGTAAGGATACCCGTGCTGAAAAATCTCAGGGGGGAAAGCGGTCCGATGACCGACGACCAGCTTTACAAGGTTTATAACGCCGTTCTTGCAAAGGGTGCGGAAAATTACAAGGACGCCGTTGCGGAAAGCTTTATGGAGATAAAATATCTTGTGCGCAAGGGAAAAAGACTTCCTCCCTATAACGCCGACTGGTTCAAGACCTATATTTACACAAATATCCCGTCGCTTGCGGATATCACCAACAAAAATATGTTCCTGCTGGGGTTTGCGGACGTGCTTTTTGCGATGTTCTACTCCTGTCTGGAGGAAAATCTGTTTGAGAAAATAAAAGAGCTTTCTGCCGACGAATTCGGTGAGGCTGTTGAAATATAATTTCGGGGCAAGCCCCTTATTGGGAGGAATGTGCTTATGGGTTCTGCTGTTTTTCTGTGCGGATTTATGGGCTGCGGAAAGACCACTGTGGGACGTGCGCTGGCTGATATGCTGGGCGTGGGATTTACCGATATGGACGAATATATTGTCGAAAAAGAGGGAATGAGTATCCCTCAGATATTTTCGGACAAAGGAGAGGAGCATTTCAGGGACGCCGAAACGGCGGCTGTGGAGGCTCTGGGAGAAAAAGGAGGAGTTATCGCCTGCGGAGGCGGAGCTATGCTCAGGGAGAAAAATGCCGCCGCTGCCGCACGCTGCGGTATCGTTGTGTACATAAATACTCCGTATGAGCTGTGCTGGGAGCGGATAAAGGACGACCTTAACCGACCCATCGTTATGGCAAACACTAAGCAGTCCCTTGAAGAGCTTTACAACAGCCGTTCGGCTTTATATTCCGCTCATTCGGGATTTACGGCTGACGGAACAGGCTCTCCTGCGCAGATCGCACGGGAAATTGCCGAGTATGTAAAATTATACTAATCTTAAATCAGATAGGAAAGATATTTAAACTATGGATAAAATATATTCTCTGGGAGTGGACATAGGTTCTACGACCGTTAAAACAGTTATTCTCGACGGAGGGAAGATAATCTGGTCAAAGTATCAGCGGCATTTTTCCAAGGTAAGGGAAACTGCTGCGGAGCAGATAGAGGAAATAGGAAAAATGTACCCCGATGCAGCTTTCAGGCTTGCGATAACGGGTTCGGCAGGTCTGGGACTTGCAAACGCCGCGTCGCTCCCCTTTGTGCAGGAGGTTCACAGTGCGTTTATTTCCGTAAAGAACGATTATCCCGATGCAGACTGCGTTATTGAGCTGGGCGGCGAGGACGCAAAGATAATCTTTCTCACAGGCGGCACCGAGCAGCGTATGAACGGCTCCTGCGCAGGTGGAACGGGTGCGTTTATCGACCAGATGGCAACCCTGCTTGGAATTACCGTTGACGAGATGGACGAGCTTTCATCACGTGCGGAAAAAATATATCCCATTGCCTCAAGGTGCGGAGTTTTCGCTAAATCGGACATTCAGCCTCTTCTCAATCAGGGAGCGAAACGTGAGGATATTGCCGCTTCGATCTTTCAGGCGGTGGTGGATCAGACTGTTTCGGGACTCGCCCAGGGACGTGAGATCAAGGGAAAGGTGCTTTTCCTCGGAGGTCCTCTTACATTTATAAAGGGTCTGAGAAGAGCTTTTGTAAAAAGTCTTGAGCTTTCAAAGGAAAATGCGGTATTTCCGGAAAATGCCCAGTGCTTCATGGCTTACGGCAGCGCACTTTATGCCGGGGATTCGGAGGGCGAGACCTTTTCCGCTGCCGAGATAGCCGCAAAAATGCGGTCTGCGGCAATGAACGATGATATTATTACGGGCAGGAGGCTTTTTGAAAATCAGGCTCAGTATGACGAATTTATTGCCCGCCACGGAAGGCACGATCTGCCCTTTGAGGATATAAAGACCTACGAGGGCGAGGCGTTTCTCGGTATCGACGCAGGCTCTACGACTACAAAGCTTGTGCTTATAACACCCGACGGCAGGCTGCTTTATCAGTTTTACGCCTCAAACAAGGGTCAGCCTCTGGCGGTCATCACCGAAAGGCTGAAGGAGATATATTCCCTTGCGGGGGACAGGATCGCTGTGCGCTCGTCGGCGGTCACAGGCTACGGAGAGGATCTTATCAAGGCAGGCGCAGGCGTTGATTACGGACTTGTTGAAACGGTAGCTCATTATAAGGCGGCGTCCTATTTCTGTCCCGACGTTGATTTCATTATTGATATAGGCGGTCAGGATATCAAGTGCTTTAAGATAAAAAATCATGCCATTGACAGCATAATGCTCAACGAGGCCTGTTCATCGGGCTGCGGCTCGTTTATTCAGACCTTTGCTCAGGCTATGGGATATGAGATATCGGAATTTGCCCGTTTGGGTCTTTTTGCGGAGCACCCTGTGGATCTGGGTTCGAGATGCACGGTGTTCATGAACAGCTCCGTAAAGCAGGCGCAGAAGGACGGCGCATCGGTGGAGGATATTTCGGCAGGTCTGTCATCGTCTATCATTAAAAACGCTATTTACAAGGTTATCCGTGCAAATTCGGCGGATGAGCTTGGAAAAAATATTGTGGTTCAGGGCGGAACTTTCCTCAATGACGCTGTTTTAAGAGCCTTTGAGCAGGAAATAGGCAGAGATGTTGTACGTCCCGCTATTGCGGGTCTTATGGGCGCATTCGGCGCAGCGCTTTACGCAAAGGAAATGGCTGAAAGGGAAAACAGACTTGGATCGACGCTCATAAAGCCCGACAAGCTTGCGGATTTCTCCTACAGCTCCCGTCAGATGAACTGCGGCGGCTGTACGGCAAAGTGTGCGCTGACCATGATAACCTTTTCGGACGGTCACAAGTTTATCAGCGGCAACCGCTGCGAAAAGGGCGCGGGAATTGCCAAAAAGGAACAGGCTCCCTGCCTTTATCAGTATAAATATGAGAGGCTGCTCAGCGTTATGAAATCGGGAGATCCCGATTCTCCGAGAGCTGTGATAGGACTTCCGCTGGTGCTTAATATGTATGAGCAGCTGCCGTTCTGGAAGGCGTTTTTTAACCATCTCGGCTTTAAGGTCATCATTTCCGAGGAGAGTACCAGGGATATGTATTTCAAGGGTCAGCACACCATTCCCTCGGATACGGTATGCTATCCCGCAAAACTTGCTCACGGTCATGTGGTTGATCTTCTTGAGAAAAAAGCAGACATTATTTTCTATCCCTGCCAGACCTATAATATTGACGACGGAAAATCGGACAATAACTACAACTGCCCGGTTGTGGCGTATTATCCCGAGCTTCTGAAAGCAAATATTCCTGAGCTTAATGAAAACAATTTCTTTTATCCGTATATGGATCTGAACCTTGAAAAGCACATTGCCGAGGCGACCTGCAAGGCATTTGCAAGGTTCGGTGTGAAGAAAAAAGAGGTCATGGCGGCTTACGAGGCGGGAATGGCTGCTATGGACAGCTTCCACAGCGATATCGAGGCAAAGGGTGAGGAGATAATTGCCGAGGCGAGAAAGAAAAATATGCCTGTCATTGTTCTTGCCGGCAGACCTTATCATATAGACCCGGAAATAAACCACGGAATTCACAAGCTGATAACCTCGCTGGGCATGGCGGTAATTACGGAGGACAGCGTTTTCAAGCGTTCGGAAACTCCTGCGCTTCGTGTCCTTAATCAGTGGACGTACCATTCAAGGCTGTACAGGGCGGCGGAGTTTGTTACCACTCAGCCTGATATGCAGTTGGTTCAGCTCGTATCCTTCGGCTGCGGAATAGATGCAGTCACTACAGATGAGGTGCGCTCTATTCTTGAAAGCAGAGGAAAGCTGTACACTCAGCTTAAAATTGACGAGATAAGTAATCTGGGTGCGGTGAAGATACGCCTAAGAAGTCTTGAGGCAGCTATCAGGCAGTCAAACGGTATAAAAATATGATCTTTAACAAAAGTCTTGGCATATTTTTGCGGAGGCTTTTGTGTAAAGTGCTGATATAAGCAAGACTATTAACAATATTTTATTGTTAAATTCGCTGAAAAGGAAAAACCCTCTTGACAAAAGGAAAAAAAGAGGATATAATAAATAAGCTGTCTGAAAC
>CAZDJG010000007.1:0-24973 GCA_964505695.1 uncultured Ruminococcus sp. | reverse complement strand
GCAGGCTGTGCAAGGAAAATATCGCACATATTGCCGATGGTGTTCCCGCCCGAACCTCCCTCCTTCCGCCCCTTATTAAGCCCCAGCATAAACCAAGACATATCATCCATCGCTTGTCACCTCGTTTTTAAATAGGGTAATGTTGCCTTCGCTGTCCTCGGAATAGCCGTAATCGTATTCCTTGCCGTTGTAATTGGCACGAAAGCATTCCGTACCGTCGGTGCTCGTTACAAATTTGCCCGTGGGCTGTATGCTGTTAAGGATAGTTCCCGCAAATTCGGTAACGCCTCCTGCCATGGCTTTAAAACCGTATTCCTCGGAGCTGTTCTCATTAACATAAACAAATTTAACACCGTCACGGGTCATTTTGGTATTGCCGTTAGTTTCTCCAATCTTAACACGTTCCGAAAGACTGCGTGTATATTCGGAGGAATACTCACTTTCCGAAATGTCATTGCGTCCCATGCTTGCAAAATATCCGCCGGAGGTCAGTTTGAGCTTGCAAAAATTGCATACAAGCACATTTCCTTCAAATTCGATTCCGGAACCCGGAGCGGGATAGCTGTCAACAAGAGAGTTTCCGCATTTCCATGCAGTATATTCCTTTTCTCCGATTTCATTTATTACTGCGGCTGCAAGCTTTGCGGAGGCATATACCGTATCGATTTTCATGGTATGGAAAACATCGGAGCTGCCTCCTGACGAATAGATACGGCTTCCGTCGCTGATGATAATGCTGTCACAGCTTTTGGATAATCCGTAGCCGATCTTTTCATGCTTAGTCACAGGAAACTTTGCCGAAAAGCTTCCGCCTGCGAAGGGGAGAAAGGCAAGGCTGTTGTTTGTCTGCACAAAAAAACAGCCGCATGAAGCTTCGGCAAGACCTGAAAGGATTTCCTTTGCAGACTTGCCGATAACATTGTCCTTGTGAATTTTGTCTATTGCGCTGCCAATAATGTCACCGGTGTTTATATACGCAAAGCCGCATACATTTGATATGTCATTGATAACGGTACTTACGGGAATATAGCCGCCATTTTCAAGAGAATAGTATTTGCCGCCCGTGAAAACAGGGGCGTTGCTTCCCGTAACGGCATTGTATCCGTTTTCCGATTTGGTATAATAGTTCTTGTAATTTGTATTCCAATCGGCAGGCTCTGAGGTCAGCACGGTATACAAGCTGTCCTCTGTAACAGAGGATATTTTTGAGGTGAACATTGAACGGTCGCAGCAGGTGAACGAAAGATTTACGCCGTTTGGTCTGCGCGAATATACATAAAATTTCGGCAATTCAAGCGAACAGCTTACAACGACCTCCGCTTCATACGGAAACAGACCCGATGTGTCCCCGTATTCGCAGGCGGGGAGATCAAAGGAAAGCTGCTGGCATATAATTCCCTTTGCTCCCACCCCGTCTGCGCAATAGGATATCTGCATATTATTGAAATGAGGGATTTCAATCCCTCCTATCGTAAGACCTATGCTAAAGGCAGGAGCCGCCGACAGGGGCGGCAGATTCCAGTGTGAGGGAGATATCCCACGTCAGTCCCTTTTCTTTTGCAGAGGCACGATATCGTTTCTTCACAAATAAGGCTGAAACGGGAGAGGGGGAGTTGTATGAAACATTCAGCTCTTCATTTTCCAAAGCCGTAGCGACCTTTTGAGAAATGCTGGCAGGAACTCGTCCGAGCTGAATATCCAGCTTAACGATATTACCTGCGCTGCCTGTAATTTTTTTTCCGTCGTAATTTGTAAAGCTTTCCGAATCGGCTTCGGAAAGCTCAGTATCAAACCTTGTGACCCACCCGGAAACGCCAATATCTGCAATAATAAGCTCAAGCATGGTTATTTTCCTTTCTGAACGTCGGACTGCCTTGTATAATTGAGAGTATATTCTCCCACGGCATTTCCGTCGAGTGTGATATTACCGCCTGTTACGTTTACGTCAACATTTACACTGGTCTGAGTGTCCGTGCCGTCCGCAGGGCTTGCTTGTGCATAGCCTGCGGCTGCATTGCTGCGGGAAATGGCAGCGGAAATATTGATAAGCTCGGACAGACTTCCGTTAAATCCCGAAGCAAACTGCTCTGCCGCCGCTGAACCCGCTTCATAGGCTGTGACACCCAGATCGGTTATTGCCGACGCAAAAGCATTCTGCATTTTTTCCGCATCACTTGCGTAAAGGTCGGCGGAAAGCTCATCGGCAGTCTTTTCCTTTTGAGCGTACAGTTCGATTATTTTAGCCCTTTCGGAATCTGAGAGATTTGCGATATAGTCCGCCATTCTTGCGCCGTCCTCCGAGGAAAGGGAATTTATTTCCGAAAGCAGAGCAGCGCCTGCTCCGTCCTCCTTCAGCTTCTTTATATCCTCGTGATAGGACTGCATTTTTTTGATTTGACTGTCGATTTCATTTATCCGATAGGTCTTTGTTTCACTGCCGTCCTCGTTTTTTTGAGTTTCAGCGGTGAATACTTCTCCGCCGACAGCCATAAGCCTTGAACGGTAATTATTCTGCATGGTTTCAAGCTCACTGAATTTTTGCTGATAAACTGCATTTATGTCATTAAGGCTGCCTTTAAGCGAGCTTTCACGTTCTTCCTGCATTTTTTTGTCCTCGTCAAGACTTTTCTGCCGCTGTTCGGCTTCATAGGAATATATCTGCTCATAATATTTCCAATGTTCTGTATTGCTTTCGTCACCGTATTCGGCAAGAAGTCCGAGCCGCCGATCGTACAGTGCTTTTTCGTCTGAAATTATGCCGATGGCGTATTTGTGGTCAAGCTCTTCCCAGCCGTCGGATAAAGCCTTGTTAAGTTCCTCTTGGGAAGCAATGGCAGCTGCGGTCTGCTGAGCAAGTTTTTCCTTTCCCCTTTTGAGGGCGTCGGCGGCATTTTTTGACTGCTGATCGAGGATATCCTGATTCATTATGCGTTCGGGACGAATATCAAAGTCCCTGTATTTTTCAACAATATACCGCCTGGAGCTCAGAGCGTTTTCAAGGAATATATTTTGTTCCTCAAGTCCTGCGATTTCCTGCTCAAGCTTTGAATATAATTCGGGGTCTGCATTGGGGTCTGCGATATCTGCGCTGACGTGGCTCAAGGCTATTTTCAGATCGTAGAGTTTTCGGGCGTTTTTTTCATATTGGGCTTCCATTTCGGGAATGTCTGATTTCGCCGTTTCATAAGCTTGCTTTCTGTCGGCAAGATTGCTGCTTCCCGCAAGCTCGGAAAGCTGATTATTCTGAATAGCAATTTCCTTGTTAGCCTCGTTATAGGCTTCCTTGATCTCGCCCTCATATCCGATAAGCTCCTTTTGCTTGTCCATATAACCCGAAAGCGCAACAATACCACCGATTGCGAGTGCGCCCACAGCCACAATAGGCAACGCATTCATAGCAATGCCAAGAGCCTCTGTTGCAGTCGCAGCACCGCTCATGGCAGTTGCAAGACTGCTTATCGCTGTTGCAGCTGTGTTTGCGGCAGACAGTCCTTTATAAGCAATTACCATAGCCGCCGCACCTTCGGCAGCGCTAATAAGCTCATCACCGTTGTCACAGATCCATTCAAGTCCGTCTATAAGCTTCGGCAAACCTTCGTCAACGGCAAACTCAGCCGCTTTGACTGCGATATCTCCGAGCTTTTCGGCAAGCGTTTCAAGCTTGTTTCCAAGCTCCCCGTTGATGTTTGAGTTAAGCCTGTCAAATACTCCCGTGATCTCCTGTACCGCAGTTCTGAGCGGTTCCGAAAATTTCTCGTAAGCGGAAACGCCCACTGCTTCAAGGGACGAGTTCATTATCTGTAAGTCTCCCTCAAGGTTTTGTGACATGGTATCAGCCATTTGTGAAGCTGCACCATCGCAGTCCTCGATATATCCGCGCAGTTCGTCAAAACGTTCTGCGGACGTGCCGAGGAGAGCGTTAACACCCTTGAGGTCTACTTTGTTGAATATCTCGTTTAAAAACTGTGTTTTTTCCTGTTCGGTAAGAGGTGCAAGCGCATTGTTCAGGTCACCGAAAACTTCACTCAGATCACGAAGATTTCCCTGATTGTCAAACGCCTGAACATTAAGCTGTTCAAGAGCTGCTGCCGCATTATCCGTGGGAGCAGACAGAGATAGGATAATATTTCTCAGAAGTGTTCCGCCCTCTGCGCCTTTAATGCCGTTATCTGCGATAAGTCCGAGCATGGTGTTCAGTTCATCAACGCCGCCCGAAAGGGTCTTAGCCGTTCCGCCTACGGTAAGGATAGCCTCGCCAAGCTGAGCAACGCTTGTGTTGGATTTCTGCGAGGTTTTTGCCAGCTTGTCCGAAAAGCCTTCAAGCTCTCCCATTTCAAGACCAAGGGCACTCATGCTGTCAGTTATCATATCCGAGGAGTAAGCAAGGTCAATGCCTCCTGCCGCAGCCACGTTAAGGACAGTAGGAAGGGCTGAAACAGCTTCGTCTGCGGTATATCCCGCAAGTGCAAGATAATTCAGCGCTTCGCCTGCCTGAGTAGCGGAATATTTTGTGGTTGCGCCCATTTCCTTTGCTGCCGCAGACAGCTTTTCATAGTCCTTTGATGCGGACGTTATGCCCATGGTTGCCCCGACCTGAGACATGGACGATTCAAAAGAACTTCCTGTGCTTACAATGAACTGCGCCGCTTCTTTGAAAGCATTTTTAACGGCATTTGCAATGTCCCTTGCTGCATTTGCGGCAAGATTTCCGAAAGCGGTCTGAGCTGTGTTTGAAAGGCTGCTTGTTTGGTTCTGTGCTGCTCTCAGACCCGTTTCAAGACCGCCTGTATTAACTTCGGTATCAAAAATAAGTGCTCCGTCGCTCAATTTTTCACCCCCTACGATTCAAGATATCTTCTGGCAGCTTCTATCATTCTCAGCTCGTTTGCGGAGATGGGAAGCCTGTACTGCTGCTGCATCTGTTCAAGGAAATCCCTTCTGTAATCGGGCATATCTTCAGACAGGTCTGCGCTGCGATAGGAGCATATGTCGGTAAAGCGGCAGTCGTGCAGTCCGAGAAAAAGCTGACGGAACTTCCACCAGTGCATATAGGAAATGTTCCAGAGGTCAATACCGTATTTTTCAAGGAATGCAGCGCCGATATATCCGAAATCATGCTCAAAGCTGTAAATCCGTCTGCTGTCCATAAGCGGCGTGCAGCCCTCGGTTTCTTCCGAAACAGGCTCGCCGCAGCGATAAAACCACAGCATAAACAAAGCCGCTCTTGCTATGTCCGATGGCATTTTTTCGGGAAATATCATGCGCAGTCCCGTTATAATTATCATATCACGATTTACAGTGCTGTCGGTGATAAGCTCTTCAAAGCGCATCCATTGCCTGAAATCAGTGTGAAACGGCAGAATATGCGTACTGCCGTTCACATCTTCCGAATATTCATCGGGAAAGCTTTTCGGGAGCATACTTTTTCAGCACCTCCGCAGTGGCAGCGGCAGAAGCACAATTGAGAAAAACCCAGAGCGCACCTGTCTCGTCAGTGTCGATATCATTTGCATTACCGGAGAAATGCTCCTTTACAAAATCGTCGCCGAGAAACAGTGCAATGCCTCTGAGTGTGGCTTCTGTCGCCTTGAGGGTGTTTTCGGCGCTGTTAATTTCCTTATGTATCTTATTTATTTCATCAACAAACCAGGAGGTCTTTGTGGGGATCTCCATGGTTTTGCCGTAAACCGTGACAGCGGTCGGTTTCTTTTCAAATTCAAATACCATATTTTTTTACCTCCGTATTCATGCCGAAGCGGATGTTCCGTCAGCCGTAAATGCGCCGCTGCCCTTGCCGTCGGGGATGAATTTTCCCTTGACGGGATTGCCCTTGACATTGAGTGCGCCGCTCATTTTCATTTTGTTGTTGTTTTCGGAAATACCCGACGGAGCAACTGCGACCGTTTCCTTTCTTGCAACAAAGCCGCCTTCGGCAGTGCCGTTGAATTTCTCGACTGTAAGCATTTCGACCTCGCAGTCGCCCAGCGTGAGCCTGTCCTTGTATATCTCGTATGCCTTCTTGATGGTGGGGTCTGCATACATAAGGTCGCACTCGAAGGAATAAGTGCCGTTATAGCTTGTGGTGTCAGTGCTTTCAACGTCCTGATTTATGTATTTGACCGACTCTGTTTTAGCAGATGTGCCGTCGTCTACCTTCGTCCAGCCGTCGCCCATACGGGTCCAGTTTTCGGCTTCGGAGGTGCCGAGGTTCATATAGTGCTCTATCTCGGTTCTTTTTGCAATAGGATTCATAAAACATCTGTCCTTTCCTCAATATATTCAAGTGTAATGTGCATCTGATAGGTGCATTTTTTGCCTTCGTCCTCGTACTCAAAGGGGATAGCGGAATCCATGGCGATATCCTGCGCCGTGTATCCGTCGGGGAGCTGCGGAAGTATTTTTTCGTCAGAAGCTGTTCTGAACCATTTTCTCAGATCGGTTAAAAATGCGCTGTTCTTTATCCTTTGGAGATCGGCATAAGAAAGCGCTCCCAAAAACAAGGAGGCATGAAGTGCCATAAGGGAAGCGCCGCTGAGATATTTCCTTAAAGTATCTGTTTCGTCTTCCACGATCCCAGCACAGTCCATGTCATCATTTCTGAAATTAACACCGACCGTGTATTTGCTCAGTACGGGGCACTGCTTGAGAAATTCCCAAAGCCCCTCAATAACGGATTCAATCATGATAACGGCACCCCGCAATTCTTGCAGCACCTTCAAGTATAGTTCTCCTGTGAGCCTGCTTCATTCTCACAAACCATAAGCGCCCTCTCAGACCGCCCGAGGCTGTTCCGCTTGCTCCCCGACCCGTGTTGAAATTATACTGTTCACGGGCATAGGGTGCAGTATAGATGATCCTGCCCGAACCGATGACCGTTCCTCTCAGCCCTGAACGTATAAGCTCACCGGTCCTCTTGGGAGTGTACCGGTCGCAGCGGCGCAGCGCTTCACTGTCAACGAACCTCTGCACCCGTCCGCCTGTCCCCAGTCCGTGATTTTCAAGTATATCGCGGTCTGACCGCAGCCGCAGATAAATATTCATTATCTCACCCCCAGCTTGATATGGTGCATATTTTTTGAACCGAATTTGTTTTCCGACACGCTGTGAACATGGAGAGCGCTAAAAAGCTCATTATCGGAAGGAAAATCCTTTTCTCCGAAGAAAATGAAGTCTCCTTTTCTGATATCGGCGTCTGCATCGGGAATAAAAACAGCAGCGATATCGGCATTCTGCTCACCGTATTTCTTAACTTCACAGGACTTCACTTCCTGCCACATACAGGGGAATACGCCTGCCTTTGAAACAGCGGTGCCGTCAGCGACATCACGAAAAATTGTGCAGTATCCGTTGGTTATCATGTCATACACCTCTGTACATAAGCTTTATGCCGCCGCAGCATTCGTTTCCCAGATAGGTTTTTACAATGCTGTACAGGGCTTTTGAATATTCCTGCTGCGTGAGCTGCACATAGCTTACCGAATGCTCGCCTACACTTTCCTGTGCAATTCCCGTGCCTGAGCCGCCTGCTGTGCAATGCATAGCTTCGGCGCACGCACAGCAGGCACGCTTTATTTTTTCCGGTATCACGGCAAGCTTCGTTATCCGCCCGAAGGTAACGCTGTCAATAAAATCCGAGGCGGATTCCGAGAATTTCAGAAAATCCGCCTCGTTCATATTGCCGTGATATTGCTTTACATAAAAATCATAATCGGCATAAGCCATTATGTTTTCTTTTCCTTGACTTCTCCCTCTGCTTTTTTATCCTTTACGGGCTTAGGTTCAGCGGGAGGAGGAAATGTTCTGCCAACCGTTTTCATGTATATCACCGCCTGTTACCTGTGGGAGCAGTAAATACCTGCCGCCTTGTTTTCGTATGCATCTGTAAGACCGTATGCTCTGTAAGCAAAAATATATGCGTCTGCATCGGGATTGTTTTCAGGCGAAATGACCTTGTTTACAGTATGTTTTCCGAACTGTATAACGGCAGGCTTGTGGATTATTATGAAATTGATATCCGCACCGTCCTGAGCTTTTTTATAACCGCCCATCTCCTCGTCTGCGGTAATGCCGTCAAGAAGGTCAACAGCGGTATAAAAACGGCTCTGAGGCACCTTTACAATTTCCGCAAAGCCTTCAAGAACAGCTTTGGAAACATAGGTGTTAAGCGCCATAACGCTGTTGTAAAGCGTCGGTGTAACAAAAAGATACCTGCTGTCGGCAGGAACTTCGGCTTCGTCCATGGCATTTACGCCGGTGCGGAGAGCGGACATAAAATCATCGGCTGTTGTGATGGTTTCCTGTTTGCTGCCGATACCCGTAATAGCCGAGTAAGATGCAAAGCGTACAGCGTCCATTTCGGGAACAGCCTTTGTGCGGATAAATTCTGAGGCAAGCTTTCCGAATGCGACGCCTGCGGTTTCCTCGTTGTCCATAGCGTCTACATTGAATTTTCTTCCTCTGTCATAGTTGAATTTGACGGTCTCATGTGTAATGCTCACATTGCCGTTTACATAGCCGCCGTTTCTGGAGTAATCGGCAAGACCGTCCATTGATATTTTGGGAATAACGATCTCGTTTGCGTTTGCTCCTGACTGTACAAGCTCGCCGCTGATATCGAGGACGGAAGAGCAGGCAGCCTTCTTGTAGACCTCGTCAAGCAAAGCGATGTACTTTGAAAAAAGTGCGATAGAATTAGCCATACAGTTTAATCTCCTTTACAAAATTATTTATTTGCATTAAGGGGAGCAAGCCCCATAATTGCCCTTACAGCGTCATCTTCCGTGGGTGCGGGGCTGCTGTGAGCCGGCCCCGTGTACCGGGGAACAGGCTCGGAGCTTTCAAAGAGATAGTCATTGTCAGCTGCTATCTTGTCAAGCTGATCCTTCAGACCCACGATCTCTCCGTTGTTGAGTTTAAGTCCCTCCATGTCGAGAAGAGCCTTGACGGCTTTGACATTTCTGGGCTTCATCTCGGCAAGCTTTCCGTCCAGGATATGCTCAAACTGCATTTTCTCAAGCTTCTCCGCAGACTCCTTTACCGAAGCTTCATATTTTGCTTTGTAATCCTCTGCGGATTTCTTCACGCCCTCGAAGTCCAGCTTGCCGAACTCCTCGATCTGCTTGTTTGCGTCCGAAAGCTGAGATTTGATATCTTCATAGTCTCCGAATTTCGCCGTCTGTGCAGTTTCCGCCTCCGAGGTTTCCTTTGCCGCCTGAGCAATGATCCGGTCGGCGTTATCGCCCTCAATGCCCATGGCTTTCAGAAATTCCTTTGTCATGTGTATCATTCCTTTCGTGATTTTGATAAAAAAAGCGCCCTGTTCTCCGATTGCCGGAGGACATAAGCGCTTGTTTGCGGTATGAAATTTTACTTGCCGATAATGGCAGCTTCAATATTGTTGACGTCAACAAATATGGATATATAGCCGTTTTTTGGGTATAAGAAAACCGCCTTGTTTAAGGGCGGTTAATCAAGAAATTCAATTTTTTCAACGTATTCTTGTATGAACTTCCTTGCACCAAGTGCGATTGCCCATACAGCATTACCTTTTGAATCCTCATCTTCGTAATACCCATCACATAAGCCTTCGTATACATTTCCGTCAACACAGGTAACACGAGCTTTTCTTTTGCCACAATACGTGTCGAAGTCATCTACTGCCTTGTCCCACGTTTCAAAATCAATCATATTATCACTTCTTTTCTAATACAGGGAACACGTGAATTCCCTTTTTCTCATTATATTTGATTTGAATACGATTTGTTTTTTCGTATTTTCCTGTTTTCTTGTTGAATGTTACTCCTGCTGTAAATGGCAATGTTATATATTCATCTGGATATTTATTATTTCCCATATACTGGTATTTACTTCCTGTACCCGCATATCTGTCAATTAACTTCTGCGGGTCAAGACCCTTTGCCAATTTACTTCTCGGTGTAACTTTCCCGTTGGAGTCGATAGCTTGTTTAACTTGATTTTTCCACACTTTGCCGTGAATATGCTTCTGTTGATTGCCTCTGTCAACGGAAGTCTTTATTTTCCCGTTCGCTAAATCTTGCTTAAACTGCCGAACCTTTAATCCTATTGTAGCATCTCCGTTGCCCCATGTCAAGAGCTGCTTATAAGTTGATGTTACTTTTGCCGAAACACTCCTGTCAAATCCGTAAACCTGCGCCCTTTCATTCTGCGTAAGCAGTCCCGCAGCCTTGGAAAATTTGCCGTATTCCTCACGCTGCCTTCGGAGAAGTACGGATTTTTCGGTAAATCTGTCCTTGTCACCCGTGCTGTCGGCAGCAAGAAGCTCACGCTTTGTCCTGCGCATTGAGCGCTCCATATACCTTTGCCGCTGAGTGGCTTCGTAATAAGTATAGGTCCTGCCGTTGTACTCAAAGGGAGGAGGGTCTATGTTTTTCAGCTCCTCCTCGGTATAGGCAGGCTCTGATATGCCGTCAATAACCGGATAGAAATCATGTCGGCAGTTCCAGCCTTTCAGACCTGCGCCCGTCCCGTAGCCCGTTGCATCTGCAAGTGAGCGGTATTTCTTTGATTTTCCCGAAAGGCTGTACCATCTTCCCTGCCACTCGGCATGGTCGGGTCTTGCTCCTGCGTGTGCCGTTACCTCCACAATGTCGGTATCAAGCTCCGCCGCATTATGCTCGGATATTTTGCCCGTCATCTGAGAAAGCCCCGTCAGAACCGCCCTGCGAGCCGCCACATCGGCATGAGCAACAGCGCCCGACTCATAATCCACAAACTGCAAGCCGCTGTCTGTGAGCCTTCTCGCTGCATTTCTTGTGGCTGTTGTATAATCGGTCATGCCGTAGGCAACCTGAGTAAAGGCATAGTCGAGGCAGTCGTGATAAGTCTGTGCAGCAGGGTGAAATTTTCTGATACCGTCCGACCCCATATATGAAAATCCCATGGAACCCGTCATGTTCCGAAGCTCGCCCTTAGTCTGATTAA
The DNA here is from genome assembly GCA_964505695.1 of uncultured Ruminococcus sp. Lineage (GTDB taxonomy): Bacteria > Bacillota > Clostridia > Oscillospirales > Ruminococcaceae > Huintestinicola. The sequence continues at coordinate 14,011 of CAZDJG010000007.1, read as the reverse complement.
CGGAAGCCGTTACCGCCTGCTGAAAGAAATCATTGTACTCATAGGGTGTATATTCCTTGTTTGCCTTGTCGTAAATTTCAGAATAAAATTCATCGGAGGTCTGGGCAGCATCAAAAAAAGCCTGTCAATTTCCTCATCGGCAAGCTTTGAGTATTCGGCAATTTTTTTCTTTATGTATTCGGTTCCTGCACCCATCTCTCTGAGCCTGATTATCTGATGCTCGGCAGTATCGGAAAGACCGCCCACCTTTTCAATGCGGCGGCAAATGTCCCTGATAACCTCCTCCTCAAGCTTCAGAAAAAGCTTCTCAAGCTCTGCGGGAGCACCCTGTAAATAATCGGGAGTAAGCATTAAGGATCATCTCCGAAGCTTTCGGGAATCATTGCTTTTGCCTGTTCCTCAGTCTCTCCGTATCTTTTCATGCGGTATTCAACAGGCGACATAATACCCGCTCCGACCTCCTGAAGCCACTTTTTCTGTTCACTCTCACTGTCGGCAACAAGGCTGTCGTCGAAGCTGAAGGACTGCTCTATCCTGCCCTTTGGAGCAAGCTTATAAATATCACAGATAATGTCAAGCACTTGTGCGTATTCCGTAAGAGCGGATTTTACATTGTTCTGTATTGCTTTGACCGTGGTATATGAGCGCTGCTTCGAGGATTTTATCTCCGTAGCCGTCTTGTCTGTTTCGTTAATATCCGACAGCGTTCCGAAGGCAAGACCGCATTGCCGCTCTATCTGCCGGAGCAGATTGTTCAGTCCGTTCATGTGGGACTCGTCCCGGATATTGGGAGAGAACACATTGAAAGCATCGTCCCTGTTGAAATCAAGTGTTTTTATAAGCCGCCTGTTGAATTTCGGAGTGCTTTCACTCCCGTCGGAGCTTCTCTGAATTGCCGTAACGTCGGCGTATACCGCAAGCTCCGAACCTTCAAACTCCCATATTCCCCGTGTGAATTGCCTGTCGGCTTCCTCGATGGTCTGAATAGCTGCATTGAATACCGAAACGCCAAGCGGGGAACGCCTGTCGATAACATTCGCTCCGGGTATTCTCAGATAAACAAAAAGCGGACGCCTGATCCCGGTGAAGCTTGCGGTCGGAGCAATTTCTGCCCATTCGGGAACGCTTTCAAGGGATATTTCCCTGCCGATATATGCGCTGTTATCTGAAACATATGCTTTGTTAATGACAGTGTATTCCATCTGCGATAAGCTGTGCCTTTCCAGACGGGTATATATTTTTCTGCCCCTTGTGATCCTGTCTGCAAATATACAGCCCGTGATATTTCCCGCACTGTCATATTCCGAAGCTATAGCAGCGTCAGCCTGTACATAGTCTGTGGATATTCCCTTGCCGGAAACATACGGCTTGAGGAAAACTCCGCCCATTGCGCAGGCATATTCGACCCAAACGGGAGCGTCGTTTATGACCCTGCTGTATACACCGGAGAGAGTATCGGCTCTTTCTGAACCCGTCAGCTCGGAGACAAGCTCCAATGTTACAAGCCGTGCAAGCTCGTGAACGATAGAATAAGGCAGATTCAGGCTGTGGATATTGTTCTCGGCAATGATCCAGGGAGGAACGTTTCTGTAACATTCAGCCCACAGCTTTACAGCCTCGTCCATATTTTTATCGGCAGGCAAATTTATCTGAAGCCTTGCTGCCATATCATTTCTGTCAAACAAGCTCTGAACCGCCCCTTTCAGCCATGATAAAATATTCATTTACCCTTTTTCCTCCATATTGTTGAGGTCGCATATCTTACTGCGTCGATAGAATGGTTGTTTTTATCGGGATATCCCGAAATTATCTCTCCGTCCTTTGTGCGCTCGTATTCGTATTCCAGAAACTCTTTAGCGGTTTCGGGACAGCGTTTGCTGTCAATTACGATCTCTCCGATCGATTGCAACCACTTCATGGAGTAATCTACCGAGCCGGGACCCTTTTCGGCACTCCTTGCAAATAATCCGTATGCCTTATAATCACCAACGGACTTTTCTTCCGCACTGTCGCACATGATCATGTCATTGGGAGTAACACCGCGTTTTTTCAGTGCTTCTGCGGTCATTTTGTTGCTCATTTTATTGCCCCGAAGCTCATCGTAAATATAAAGCCTGCTGCGTGCGGGATCCCATGCACATCTTGTGTAGTGGTACGGGTCGGGGTACCAGCCCCAGTCAACACCGTGAAGAATGGTGCCGAATGTCCCGATATCCTCATTGGTGATCTCTCTGATCCTGACGTTATCAAAGACATTGCCGCCCGTGCCCGTAGGTATTCCGAGGTATTCATGCCGGTACGCTCTCTCATTGACCGCTTTCAGATGCTCGGCATCATCAAGGAATTTCTGACCGAGCCATTCGGGAGGAACGGTGCGGTAATCCGATCTGATAACGATTCTGTCTTTTTTATCCTCAAGGATATACTGATTTGCCCAGTTACTCACAGAAACTGGAGGATTGAATGATTTGAACACATAGAACCTGTCACCGCCTCTTTCTGCCGATTGTTCAACGCTGCGGACTTCCTCGGCGCCTGCAAACTGGTCAAGCTCCTCAAACCAGATTATTCCGATATAGCCGAAGGTCGGTTTTATTGATTTTACTTTCATAGGATCGTCAAGACCTCTGAAATAGATCGTCTGACCTGTGGGCAGATATTTTATCTGCATTGGGGAAACAGTCGCTTTAAACTGCGCAGAAAGTCCAAGTGTATATATTGCCCACATGATTTGATTGAAAACGCTGTCTTTAAGCGTTTTGCCGTATTTTCGCAGTACAAGACAGTGTATATCGGGATTTCGTATCATGATCAGAGGAATTTCTTCCCCCACAAAGGAGGATTTACACGAGCCTCTTCCGCCCGGAAAAACAAACTCTGTGTAAATATGCTTTTTTATAAGCTTGTGCGCCTCGAAAAAATGTGCCGGAATGATTTCCGAAAGCCTACACGTCATCTATGATTTTCACTCCTTCGGCATTTTCTCCGCTGTTTTCATGCGGCTTATCCCTCCACCCCCTGAAATTATTCATAAGGGAGAATTTCGCCCCGTTCACGCCGTCACGGTCATAAAGACGGCTTTCGGTATATTCCTCGCAGCGTGATTTTGCCGCTGTGAGAACATCGTCGAAAGCCTTTGACCGCGCCTGATAATTAAGAAGTGACTGCCTTGTTTTAAACCCCAGCCACAGAGCAAGCCCCGTGACCGTGGGAGGGTGAGCGCCGACGATCACGGGAACGCCGTATTTATCGGTAACGTCCTCGCCGTCCTTATCCGTCAGCACATGACCCTTGCAGTCCTCAAAATATTTTTCCACCGCCTCAGACATCTCCTCTGCGGTCTGATATCTCAGCTTGTTTGTCTTTCCCGTGATTATCGCCTCCTCTCGCAAAATCTATGGGGTATATACAGCACTTTGCTGATTTAAATGTCAAAATTACCCTCTGAAAAATAAAACACCGTACAGAGCGTGTGAGTGTCTTGTATGACGATATGAGCAAATTTGCCGCAAAGAAAGAAGCGGGACAGCAAGCAGCTATTGCCGCAAGCTGTCTCCGCTTTTGATTTTGTATTCTTTGCTATTATAATCATATCACAAGAAAAAAGGGAAATTCAAGGAAATGTTTTTGAGTGCAATTCCGTGGAGTTGTGTGATTCTCCTTCGAGAATAATTCATGCTTTCTGCAATATCCTCCCACTTCTGCCCGATTATGTACCGTCTTGTAAGAACCTCCCTCTGAACAGGATCGGGAACCTTGGCGATCATCTTCTCTGTTCTCCTTCGAAGCTCCACCATTTTTCGGAGAGCTGTGTCTTTGTCGGTTATATAATCCGCAAGATCGGCATAAGCTTTTTCCACAGGATTCCCGTTCCTCTCGTGAACAGCGCCGTCATTGGTATATTTAACCGTTTTGCCGCTGCTCAGAAGCTGACCGTAATCGTTAGCCTTATCCCTTGCCAAGCGGTAAGCTCTCACAGCTTCGCGGGATTCATTCAGCATAGCCTTAATTTCCGCAGTCGTCAAGGCGCTCCCTCCTTAATCCGTGTCTAAATTTTAGTTGATGTCGGTTGCTTTCAGCAGCTCTTCAATTTTGTCTGAATGCCTCCATTTGAATTGACACCCCCGCTCCAGTGCCTTTTGCAAAAGGTGTACACATCAAACGATGTGCACTTTGAGCAGACATAATCGTCCTCGGTGTTTTCGTGAATGTCTTCAATATCGCCAACAGCCAATTTCAGCAGTTGGCGAAGTGCAGCGTTTTCAGATTCAAGAGATGATATTTTCTTACTGTCGGTATTCGGTATCTGCTTTTCAAGGGCTTCGATAGCAATCTTGCAAGCTTCTGCATCGGTGCAAAACACTTCATCATCACCGTCGTTATTAAAAAAGCTTTCACGGTCACGCTTCAGATCCTTTAGCTGCGTAATAGCTCCTTTGATGGTCATTCCTGCTCACCGTCCTTTCCGTCCATTTTCGCACCGCAGTGAGGGCAGTAGCTGTATTCTTTCTTAAAACCGGCAAACAATTCGCCGTTTGCTTCTCCGTCAAAATTAACTTCAAATTGTTCGCCGCATAAGCTGCATTCCGCTGTTTCAAAATTTCCATAAAAATTCAGCCATTCACCGTGGAGAACGGGCACAACATCTTCGGTTTCCGCCCTTTCAACGCACTGTATAGCACGATAAAATCCCTCGCGGTACACTTTTCGCTTTTCCTCGTCCCCGCCTAAATACGGGAACACCGCGTTTTTTCTGATTTTTTCCGTGTCAATATATTTTGGTATTTTCATTCCTGCTCACCGTCCTTTCCGTTCTCCAACAGTTGGAGAACTTTTTTTCAATTCTCGTATTCTGACTTTCAAGGCTTCCAGGAGGGCGGTCTGTACATCGGACTTATCTGCAAGTGCTGCTGCAACATCAACGTCACGGGTTCCTTGTGTTATTAGCCGATGCACGATAACCTTCTCCTGCTGCCCCTGCCGATGCAGACGTTTGTTTGCCTGCTCGTAAAGCTCAAGCGACCAGTTAAGACCAAACCATACAACGTGATGACCGCCCTGCTGTAAGTTCAAACCGTAACCTGCGGACGCAGGGTGCGCAAGCAATACATCAATTTTCCCATCGTTCCAATCCTGTTGATCCCTGTCGGTTTTAAGCTGACGTATGTTCAGATTTGACTTCTCGAAATATTTCAAGATGCGGTCAAGGTCGTGCTGAAAGTTATAAAACACTAAAGCGTGCTGACCGTTCAGACCCTCGATAAGCTCTGCAAGGGTATCAAGCTTTTCCCGATGAATTTCGATCGGTTTTTTGTCCTCGTCATAGACAGCTCCGTTTGCGAACTGCATCAGCTTTCCGGAAAGAACCGCCGCCGATCCTGCGTCAAGTGTGGCCCCGTCCACCTGCAGAAGCATTCGCCGCTCAAAGTCCTCGTACTGTGCCTTGACCTTGCTCGGAAGATAAACAGGAACGTCAACGAAAACACAGTCGGGGAGCTGCAGATAGTCAGAAGCCTTCATCGAGATGCATACGTCTGAAATAGCCCGCTTTATGGCTTCATCAGCCCCCGATTTCATCGAGTAGGTCGTGAAATGCCCGCCGTGTGTTTCGCAGTTGCAGTACCTCTCCCGAAAATGCGTGATCTTTCTGCCAAGCCTCTCGCCGCCATCAATCAAATATACCTGCGCCCACAAATCAATCAATCCGTTGCTGGCGGGAGTACCCGTCAGACCCACAAATCTTTTTATGTGCTGCCTTACATAGCACAAGGACTTAAACCGTTGAGCCTTGTTGCTCTTGAAGCTGGACAGCTCGTCGATAACCACCATATCAAACCGCCAGTTGTTGGAATCATACTCCACTAGCCAAGGAACATTTTCTCGGTTTATAACATAAATATCGGCAGGAGTGTTCAGCGCTCTTATCCGCTGCTGTACGGTTCCTAAGATCCTTGACACCCGTAGGTGCTGCAGGTGATCCCACTTTTTCGCCTCGCTGCTCCAGGTTGATTCTGCAACCTTTTTCGGTGCGATCACCAGAACACGGCTCACCTCCAATCGCTCATACAGCAACTCGCTTACGGCTGTCAGCGTAATGACTGTCTTTCCCAGACCCATATCCAAGAACAGCCCGAGGGACTTGTCCGAAACTATCCTTGCTATGCAGTAGCTTTGATAGCTGTAAGGACTAAACTGCATTGTCTATCATCTCCTGTATTTTCCCGAGGAACGCATCGACCTCCTGCAGGTTGTGCAGCACATACACCGTCTGACCGTGCTGCCTGAGTTCTGCGATCCTTCTGTCTTGCATTTTGCTTGTTATTCCCGTGGGTGATTTCAGTTCCACGAAAATGACGTTCCCCGTCGGCAGGCATACCAGTCTGTCAGGCATACCGTTGTTGCCCGGCGAGATGAGTTTGTAAGCCTTGCCCCCGATTGATTTTATTCCGTCTCTGAATCTGTTTTCAACCCTGCTTTCAGGCTTTCCCATTTCTGACCTCACTTCGTTGAAATTCTCTCGCGTGCGCGCGTACACGCGTATAACCTGTTTAAATTAGGCGTATTAGATATTATTTTTACTCTCTAATTCCTCTATCTATATACTTTTATAGTAAAAGAATGTTACAATGTTTACAAATGTCAAATAATGCCGTATTTAAGGCGTTTTTGCTGTAACATTCTAAGTAACATTCATGTGACAGATGAAACATTTCTGTAACGCTCCAATTGAGAATGTTTACCTTGTTACAGCCTTTTTTTCGGAGAATGTTACAGCTATTTTGACCTTTGAAAACCTCTTTGAACACCATATTCGCCGCCGAATCTCATAGTGACATCTGACCTTTTCCACTCGGAACACTTCTGCAAAATGTTATTGATTTCAGCCGTATCGGACTTTTTGATATACCGTATATCGCCGCCGAGAGCCTCGCACCAAATCTCAAGGGCACATATCTTATCACGGGGGACATTGCTGTCTTCGTCCTTGCGGTAATCACCCTGCCAGTACATCTTCCGCTGAAATAATGAGCGCTTATACCAATCCCGCGGCACCTTGCGTTCAATAAATTCAAGGATAACGCCCTCTTTGGCATTGTGTTCAGAGTGTTCCTCCTGCGTTTTCTCCGAGATTGCTTTAGCTTCTCCCGAGAGATACAAGGATTCTCCAAGCTGCCACGCCACAAGAGCTTCTGCCCATATCTGCGGCCGTTCCCCCGACAAATCTCTGAATACGCTTTTAACGGGGGTAATAATGCCGCAGTCAACGGGCAAGAAGCGGCGATTGCCTGTTTTATCCCTTAAAAACTCTTTCTCGTTAGTCGTACCAAAAAACACACATCTGCGGGGAAATACCGTCGTTCTGCGCCCGTACGGTTCACGGAAAATATCGTCAACCTTGGACAGAAACTGCTTTACGGCGTTTGTTTCCGACCGAGAAAGCCCGTTAAGCTCTCCCAGCTCGTTTATCCAAACACCTTGCAGCATCTCACAGGCTTCTTTGCCCTCAAAGGTAGTCAGGCTGTCCGAAAACCAATCCCCGCCGAGAATGCGCAGGAACGTTGATTTTCCTATGCCCTGAGGTCCCGCGAGTATCGGCATAGTGTCATACTTAACACCCGGCTCCATTGCCCTTGCAACAGCCGCTGTTATGGACTTACGGCAGACAGCACGTGTGTATACGGTATCCTCTGCACCGAGGTAATCGCTGAAAAGTTTGTCAAGCCTTGGTACTCTGTCCCAAACCGGAAGGCTGCGGAGAAAATCCTGAACGGCGTTGTATGCGTGCTTGTGGCAGGAGAGCGAACAAGCGTCAAATATACGATCCTTGCCTGTGATACCGTACACCTTTTCAAGGTAATGCCGCAGTCCTGCGTCGTCTGTGTCCGACCATATACGGCGGCAGTCAGAGATATTCCATGGCAATGCGCCGATAGCGAACACCCTGTTGCCAAATTCATCGAAAATGATCTTGCCCTTTAACATTGGGTCATTTTCCAGGATAACCAAAGCATTGTCTGTGGTGCGTTCTACTACGCCGTTTGACGTCACAGCAAGCAGGGATATCCATTCACTGTCATCTACTACGTCAACGGGCGTGCCGAATGCGTCAGCAGCCTTGTTGTACCTCTCTGCAACTATGAGCGTAGAAACAGCTTTGCCTGATAATGCAAATTTGCACATCTCCGTGTATGACGGCATTTTGTTGGTCGGGGTGTCGGGCTTTGCATCGGCGTCCAGCTCACCATACATATGCAGCCTCGCAAGGTCAAAAGCATTACAAAGCTTACCGCCTGCGGGGTCTGTAGCATGGTGTGAAAAGAGGAATTGACCGTCACCGTACACAACGGCACCGCCTGTTGTTGAACCTCCTGCGAATGTGTATCTATCTTCACCGCATGGTGTATACACCCCGGGAATGATTTCGTTGATTACTCGGTAAACATCGTATGTTCTGCAAAATGCGCCGACTACTCCGCTCTTCCCAGTAGGGTCAGCTTGCTTCGCCCCTCGGGGCATTTTGGGAGCCTGCAGTCCCTTCCATTGAGTAATGTCGCGCCAATCAGCATAAAGTGCCAGAACGCCGTCCACGTCAATAAACGGCTTGTCTGTATACGTCCATATATACTGACTGTCAGCCGAACAGGTCGGCCAGTACATCAGACGGGAAGGCTCAAAGGTGGAAGGGTCACACATCTCCATACCAATAAATTCGGCGATCTTTCTCGCAGCAGGTTCATACTCATCTGCCGAACAGGTGCGGCCCATAGGGATAAGCACTCGCAGACGGGGAGCAGCTTCACAGTGCTTTCGGGTGCTGTATACACAGTATCCAAAGCCTAACCCGTCAATTCTGCGGATAACGTCCTGCGTCGTTCCTGCGGGGACGCTGTCGAGGTCAAGGGCAATAATATCCCTGCCTGTTACCGTATCTGAGCGGCGGCGGTTTCCGTTAAGTGTGCCGCCTACAAATCCGCCTGCGTCCTTAAGGTCGTCCTGCTGAGCTTTAGCCAGCTGCATATAGTCAGCTAACTTCTCGGTGCTTCTCGCAGGTGTACGCAGCTTATCACACAGCTCCGACCACATTATTTCCTGCTGTACCCAGTTCTTTGATTTTCGGCTCGCACCGACAGTTATGTGTAAGGGTTTATCGTTGAGCACGTGTGTCCCTCCTTATTCCTTCTTGTAATAGTCGCCGACAAAGCCGTCAGCATTAAGTATCAGCCCTTGCGCCCAAGGTATCGGCTGTTTCATCAGATCACACAGAGCATCGAGGTCAGCACGTTCCTCGGGGCAGTCAACAATGGCTTCATCGTGTATGTGCATAACCGTCTGATAACCTGCGGCTTCAAGTCTTGCCAAAGTAACCGCCAGACAGTCACGGGCAATGGCTTGCGTCACATTCTCTGTTAGCTTGCCGCCGTAGGTTGACATCTGACACCATTTGCCGGAACCACCGCAGCCCATATAATGGACAGCGGGTTTGCCGAAAGCGTTTTCCTTGATAATGGGATTGGGATAATATAGCTTTCTGCCGCCGGGGAGCTTGATAGTCATAGTGTCAATGCCGTTCAGCGGGTCACATTCACGGGAAAAAATCAGTCCGTTCACGCCGACCTGACGGCATTCTGCGACGGCTGAAAGAGCAGCGCTTTCAAGGCTGTACCATAAGCCTTTGATGTGAGGATTTGCGGCTCTCCACGCCTCAACGATTTCGGGAAGCTCGTCCTCCGAAAGCCCCATTCGCAAGGCACCCATATTTACAAGAGCACCTACAGAACCCTGATAGCCGAGAGCCAGCTCTGCGACTTTTCCTTTGGCTCTGAGAGCATATTCGGGATTTCCTTTTTTAATGCGTTCGATGGGAACGTGGAACATCTGAGATGCAGAAGCCTCATAAATTTTCCCGTGTGTCGCAAATACTTCCTGCCGCCAGCTTTCGCCTGCGATCCAGGCAATCACTCTCGCTTCAATTGCGGAGAAGTCGGCAACAACAAATTTGTGTCCCTCCGATGGAATAAACGCTGTGCGGATAAGCTGTGACAGGGTGTCGGGGACGTCCCCGTATGTGAATTTCAACATAAAGATATTGCGTTCCTTCACATAATCACGGGCAAGAGATAAGTTTTCTATGTATGTCCTTGGAAGGTTTTGAACCTGTATCAAACGTCCCGCCCATCTGCCTGTGCGGTTTGCACCGTAAAATTGGATAAGTCCCCTGGCTCTTTGGTCGACACATACGGCGTTTTCCATAGCTGTATATTTTTTTACCGAGGATTTGGACAGTTCCTGTCTGAGTTCAAGCATTCGTCTAACGTGTGGCTGCGGAATGCCTTGGTTCAGCATATCGGAAACTGTCTGCTTGTTCAGGCTGTCTATCTCTGTTTCCGTTTCAGCTTCGAGCCATTTTTTAAGTTGTGACACGGATTTCGGATTACTTATGCCTGTCAGCTTTATCGCCTCGGTCATAAGTTCATTTGTGATCGTTTCCGAGCATTCAAGAGCGCCGTTCATCAGGTCGAGATCCAGCCTTATTCCGTAAGCATTGATACGCATATCAAGCTCCCATTCTTTCTGAATGGAATCGGGAACAGGAAAAGCGGAAAGCATTGTTTCAACTGTCATTTCCGTTACAACGTCCTGTATGCAATACTGTTTGAAAAGCTGCCATCTTGCGGGAGAATGGCGGGGGAGATTTCGTGTGCGATAACCGTTCGATTTGGTAGTGGCACAGGGCTTGCAGAAATAGTTTATAAGCGATTTGCCAATGCCCATTTTCCTCTCGTCTTGCGGCAGCCCTAAAGCATCACCGACTGCGGAAAGTCCTCCGGGGTAGCCGAGATACATTCCATGGAGCATTGTGCAGTGCCATTGTGAAAGCCAGGAATTACGTTCTTCTTCGGTAAAATCATCATATTTGCTAAGGCAGTACCACTCAAATGCCGCGTTATATGCGTGCTTAATGCACAAAGGGTTGTTCATAGCGGCAATTATTTCATCGGGTATTTTTTCCCCAGCTGTAAAATCCACTATTTTGACCTCTCCGCCGTCTGCACTGTATGCGAAAAGCAGTATCTCGAAATCGGGGGACTGCACGTATTTGTACAGCCCCGATTTACGAATGTCAACGGACGAATATGTTTCGAGGTCAATCGACAGATTACACACCATAGGGAGTGCCCGTCAGGGGATCAATCAGCGGCTGAGCCCGATAGGTGACAGGCTGCTGATAAGGGACGGCCTGAACAGGCTGATATGCTGCGGGCTGCTGATAAGCGGCGAACTGAATGGGCTGATGTGCTGTTGTGATAGGTGCGCCGAATGCCTCTGCGACTGACACTCTGTTGCCGAGCGGCTCTCCGTCCTCGAGCTTCTGCACGGCATTAAGCCCGATGCCGACGCCCCTCTTTCCCGCAGAGTTATATGGGAAAAAGTTGACATTTACACGGGCAAAACAGCCGCTGTAAATCTCGGTCTGATTGATAATAGGATTGAGGTTTATATCTACGACCTGCGGGGGCTGTTTGCTGGAAGCTGTGAAAACCCAGTGACCCTTGCACTCGTCCCCAAATGCCTCTCCGTTGGGTCGAACACCGTCGCCATCATGCACTGCGATGGATACCATCGGGGGCATTACACCGTTCCAGCATTTAGATACGCCCTGCTGTTTAGCGGCGGCAATAGCGGCATCAATGCGCTGTTTTGTGGCTATGTCGGATTTAGGAACGAGCACGGTTACAGAGTATTTAGCCTCCTGACCGGGATTGTTTGCATAGGGTTCAAAAAGATGTGTAAAGGAAAGTCTTGCCTTGCCTGTGGTTACTGCTGTTTCAGTCATTGTTATTACCTCCAAATATCTCTTTAACATCAACGGGTTTGTATTCCGCACGCTCGTCTGATGCGGGAACAAGTGTGGGCTTGCCTTTGGGCTTTTGAATGTATGTACCGATAAGCTCGTTGCATTTCTTCTTCGTCAGTAATGATTCGAGGGCAGTTATGCCGATAGGCTTGCGCTCATAGAGGACAGCTTCGTCATAGCCGTTATCGGTGAGGATCTTAAACGCCGCGTCCACATCGGTGATCGCACGCTTGCTTGTCCCCTCGACTGCTTTCCAGCCGTCAACCGTCCTGCCCGCGAGAACCTCATTCAGGGCGTAAGCCTCTATGTCCTCGATATAGTTTTTCATCGCTCTTACTCGGGAGAGGACGTTCCCAAGCTCCGTTGATGACAGAAGCTCCGGCGGAATCTTTGCCGTTTCCTCTGTTGCAAGGAAATATTCAGCCCTTGCCCTGCAGGTGGCATTCATTTTGCAGAATTTACACCAGTCACCGCATTTGAGTTCGCCCTCTCCCTTGTCAGCCGCCTGAGCTATGGGCTTGATTGACTCTCCCCATGTCATAAGTTCTGCCACGGACAACGATTCAGAGCTTATGGAGTCAAGGCGGGGCTGAATGATGTGCGTAGTCACCGTCTGTATGTCATAGAGAAAACTGTACTCATTGAGAGCGCCAAGTGCATAAAGTCTGAGCTGCGGATTGTTTTCCGCAGATACGGGAACACCCTTGCCGTACTTGAAATCAAATATATGCAGGTCGTTTTTGCAGAGCATTACGCAGTCGCAGGTGCCAAAGCCGCCGGGGGCTATGTGCGAGTAGTCGAGCCGCTTTTCAACGACCACATAGGGTTTGACCTTGTTATAACTGTGCGCCGTGCTGAGTATGTAGTCAAGATATGTGTCTGTGTGACCGTCCATCTCGGGAGCATACAGCGGATCGCTCTGAATTTTTTTCAGATTCGCATTGTATTCAGACGGCTTCATCTTCTCAAATTTTTTGCGCACCTTGAGTTCTGCAAGGGAATGAGCAAGTGTACCTTCTGCGGCATAAGATGTCGAAACGTCCGGGATATTCTCCGACAAACGCACCGAGGGAGGGCAGTTGAGCCACCTGTGCGCCGCAGATGCGGACAGCTTAGCGTGAGTATCGGGCATTAAATTCTACCTCCTAACTGGCGGATCCCGTTTGCAAATGCGGGATAGAGTTCTTTTGGCATCTCCCTGATGCTCTGTACGTTCTTAACAACACCGTTTGCATCGGTAAAGGTGAACGAGTGCAGCAGGTCAAGAAGCTCCTGCTGTCTGCCTGCCTCCACGATAGGACGGCTTGCAAGCGACAGCTCGTCCATCGAATATTCTTTCGCCGTAGTTGGTACCGGAGCAGGAACGGGGGCCGTCTGAACAGGAACAGGTGCAGGCGCAGCGGGTGCTGTAGGTACGGGAGTTGTCCGGACGGGAACAGGCGTTGACACTGTCGGAATGGGGGCGGGAGCAGTCACGGAACTCGGCGCAGATACAGGTATTACGGGTACGGGCTGTGCGACCGGAATGGTCTGAACGGACGCCTGCTGTACAGGGGCGGCTGAGCTGACGACCTTAGGCTCTGCAAGCAGAGACGCGATCTTTATTGCCTGTTCAGGGGTTACTTCAATAGTCATTGTAATCATGTTTTTTTACCTCTTTCTTAGATTTTAAAGTGTTTATTTTTAGGCAGCAGGCTTTCGTAACAAGCCTTGTGTATGTGTATAAAGCCGCCGCCCAATCTTTTATTGCGTTTAATGGCGTAATAATCTTCGTCTCTGTAAATGTGTTTGCCGCATTCGATACAGTACACATTGTCATATGCTTCTATTTTACCGTTTTGCTTCATTTCAGCCTCCTATAGTTTTATGATCTTTGCGCGCATAATTTTGTTATGGAGCAGAACGTCCTTTTCCGTAAGCTCGATAAGCCTTTCGAGCAGTTTTATTACCGCCCCCAGCTTTTCATCAACCCTGTACTCGTAATATTCCCGCGTGTCCGCATATGGCAGCTCTGATTTTTGCGCGGTTTTCGGTTCGGTTTTCGGTTCGGTTTTCGGTTCGGTTTTCGGTTTTGTTTTCGGCTCGGATTCCCTTAGCAGAAAATGTGTCCCGTCCGCTATACGCCGCACGGTCGTTCTCGATACGTCAAACAGA
>CAZDJG010000006.1:15520-25741 GCA_964505695.1 uncultured Ruminococcus sp. | reverse complement strand
GACGGAGGTAGTTACCTCGATCTGAGCCTTGATCTGGTTGATCCTGTCCTTGATGGCGGTCTTATCGCCCTGACCGTCAACGATAATGGTGTTTTCCTTGGTGATCTTTACCTGCTTAGCACGGCCGAGCTGATCTACCTGTGCGTCCTTGAGCTCAAGACCTATCTCCTCGGAAATGACCTCGCCGCCTGTAAGGATTGCGATATCACGAAGCATTTCCTTTCTTCTGTCGCCGAAACCGGGAGCCTTTACCGCAACACAGGTAAATGTGCCTCTGAGCTTGTTTACGATAAGTGTGGAGAGAGCCTCGCCCTCAACGTCCTCTGCAATGATAACAAGCTTCTTGCCGCTCTGTACGATCTGCTCAAGGAGGGGAAGTATCTCCTGAATAGAAGAAATCTTCTTATCGGTGATAAGAATGTAGGCGTCGTCGATAACAGCTTCCATCTTATCCGTATCCGTTACCATGTACGGAGTAATGTAGCCTCTGTCAAACTGCATGCCCTCAACGACCTCGGAGTATGTCTCGGCAGTCTTGGACTCTTCAATGGTGATAACGCCGTCGGAGGTGACCTTTTCCATAGCCTCTGCAATGAGCTTTCCTACTTCCTCGTCAGCGGAAGAAACGGTTGCGACTCTTGCGATATCGGCTGAGCCCTCAACTTCCTTGGAATTTGCCTTGATAGCGTCAACAGCAGCCGAAACAGCCTTTGCCATGCCCTTTTTAACGATCATGGGGTTTGCGCCTGCGGCAATGTTCTTCATGCCCTCTCTGATAAGAGCCTGAGCGAGAAGAGTAGCGGTAGTTGTACCGTCGCCTGCTGCATCGTTTGTCTTGGTAGCGACCTCCTTAACAAGCTGTGCGCCCATATTCTCAAAAGCGTCCTCAAGCTCTATCTCCTTTGCGATGGTAACGCCGTCGTTGGTGATAAGGGGTGCGCCGAACTTTCTGTCAAGGACAACGTTTCTGCCCTTGGGTCCGAGAGTGATCTTGACTGTATCGGCAAGCTTATCTATACCTGCCTGTAAGGACTTGCGCGCATCTTCGCCGTAAATAATATTCTTAGCCATTTTTATTACCTCCAGAAATTAGTTTGAAAACAGATGCCGGTTTATTCAACAACCGCAAGAATATCAGACTGACGGAGAATAGTGTATTCAACGCCGTCAAGCTTTACCTCGGTGCCTGCATATTTGGAAGCAAGAACCTTCTGACCGACCTTGAGAGTCATTTTTACCTCATTGCCGTCTACCATACCGCCGGGACCTACCTCAACGATCTCTGCGACCTGGGGCTTTTCCTTAGCGTTTCCTGTAAGAATGATACCGCTCTTGGTAGTTTCCTCAGCCTCTGTCATTTTAATAACAACTCTGTCTGCAAGTGGCTTGATTTTCATCTTAAAAACTCCTTCCTTATAGTAACTGCTTTTTGTAATTAGCAGTCAAATGTTTAAGCTGTTAGCACTCTTGTTTCTTGAGTGCTAAATATATTTTACCATGTTCTGCAAAAAAATCAAGTGTTTTTATAAAATTCATTTCATTTTTGGCTATTTATACAATATCAGCTATTCTTTTTGTAAATAGTTGGTTTTTTTTAACAAAAACAATGGATAAAATCCGAGACTGCACAGAATATTCCGTGCAGTCCCGAAAGGATCAGTTCACAGTCAGGCGGCGGCATTCGGACTGTTCTGCTTTTGATTTAGGCAGCACCATTCTGAGTATGCCGTTTTTATACTCAGCAGTAATACTGTCCGAATCAACACCCGAAAGGTCAAAGCTCCTGCTGTATGAACCGTATGAACGCTCCCGGCAGATATAGCTGCCATCTTCGGAGCTTTTTTCGTTTTCGGTTCTGTGAGAGGCGCTGACGGTCATATATCCGTCGGAGATATCCACGTTTATATCGTCCCTGTCAAAGCCCGGCAGCTCCGACTCAACAACGTAATGGCTGCCCTCGTCCTTTATATCCGTGCGGAAAGCGTTTGCGGACATATTATTAAAAATATCGGAATTAAATTTACCGGTTAAGCTATACATATAAATTCCTCCTGTCATTAGAGCGGTCATTCAGCCGCGCTCCGTTTTAATGTTTTATAGTAATCCAACGCAGAAAACGAACAAAAGCTGAGCCGAAAATTTTGCGTATATGGATTTTTGGCAAAAGATTTTGTGTACGTTATCAAAGTTGGATTACTATCATATCTACAGCTTAATATAACAGATCAGTTTATCTGAAGTCTGCGGGACGCAGGAGCCTCCGGCTGCTTTTTGGGCAGAACCATAACAAGGATGCCGTTTTTGTAATCCGCAGTTATCTTGTCGGTATCAATGCCCGAAATATCGAAGCTTCTTTCAAACGAACCGTAAAATCGTTCTCTGCGGATATATTTTCCGTCCTTCTTCTCCTCGCTTTCGGCTTTATGTTCTGCCTTGAGGGTAAGGGATTTGCCGTTGATATCAATAGTGATATCCTCCTTATCGAAGCCGGGAAGCTCGGACTCCATAACGAATTTATCACTATCCTCTCTGATATCGGTGCGGCAGGCGGTAATGCTCGTGTTTGCTTTGGCAAATTCCTTGTCAAAATCATTGAAGGGTGCAAAGAAATTTCTTTCAAATGGCGTTAATCCGTACATAAATGATCACTCCTATAATATTGGTGTTGGTATATGCTCTGATAAGAACGGTTCATTGGTATCATCTTCTTTTTGATTTGTTCTTATCTCCTTTTGACGATTATTATATTATACCCGCTGTTTGATAATATTATTACGGCTTTGTGATAAATTGATGAAAATTAGCACTTTCATATTAAGAGTGCTAACAGTCTGCGATCGAGAGTGCTAAACAGTGCAGCAAAAAAAGCCGCACAGATCTACTGTGCGGCTCGAAATTTAAAAATCATTACACGTAAAGACCTGAAAGACCTCTGGTTACTTTATCCTGATCATAGTCCTGAGGAACGAGCATATAAACCGTTCCGCCCTGATACAAAGCATTCAGCACCTGATCGGTATCGTAATGCTTTGTAGGAACTGTGGAATAGATGGTGTAATAGTCAAACACGCCGGTGTCATTGTAAACAATTTCGTTTCTCTTGAGAACGTCAAAGTTTGCGGGGAGCAGCATATACTTGGTAACTGCCTGCTTGGTATTATACCACATCCATACCTGATCCGAGCTTGAAAGGAGAGTGGGATAAACTGTAGTAACGCTGTAATATGCAGAGTTGGATGTAGAAATATCCTGATTTTTGTACTGCTGGAAGAGAGTCTCGTCATAACCTGTGGGAAGCAGCATATACCTTGTGGTAGTAACAGAATCTATTACCTTGGTCCATGACTGGATAACATCATAGGAAAGCTGCTTTACGGGACTGGTGGTGTAAACCTTCCAGTATTCGTACTTGCCTGTGTAAAGTGCTATAGCGTCGTTTACTCTTGCCTCGTCATAATTCTGAGGAACAAGAATGTAGCAGGTAACATATGCGTTGTTGACATAAGCCTGGAATGTGATCACCTGATCGGTGGAGGTCTTGAATGCGGGCTGAGTTGTGCTTACGGAGTAGTATCCTCCTGTACCCGTACCCGAATCGGACGCAATAAGCTCGTTGAGCCTTGTCTCACTGTAGTTGAGAGGGAGAAGAACGTATCTTGTTGTCTGAACGGAGTTTATTGTCTTTGTCCATGTCTTTACAACGTCGGTGTAAAGGAGCTTGTATTTTTCGGGTGAGGTGTTGTAAATGGTCCAGTACTCAAATTTGCCTGTGTAGACTGCAACCGCGGTGTTATAGGAGGGAGTGTCCGCATTCTGAGGAAGAAGAACGTATCTTGTTACAAGGGAATTGCTTACAGTTGCCGAAAAGCTCTTTACAGTGTCGCTGCTGGCCTTTTTGGTCGGGGACTGCTCATATACGGTGTAGTAGCTGTATACGCCGCTGTCCTGTGCAACAAGGGTGTTTACCTTGGCAGGGTCATATCCGTTGGGAAGGAGCATATATTTTGTCTGCCTTGTGCTTGGATCAGTCCAGCTGTATACGGTATCAGTCGAAGCAAGCTTCTGAGGCTGAGTGGTGGATATGGTATAGTAGCCCGAATCGGAAACCGTGATATAAACGGTCTTTTTCACCGAGGTATTATCCTTGCGTGTAAGGGTAAGAGTAGTTGTTCCTGCTTTAAGTCCCTTGATGGTAAGGGTGCAGTAATGATCCTTCCATGTACCCTCTGTTACCGATGCGATTGTCTTGTCGGAAAGAGAATAGCTTACGGAGCTGTCCTTGTCGCTGTAAATAACAATAGATGCCTCGGTATCAAGCTTTGTGGAAACAGATGACTGGCTTGTGAGCAAAACAGCGTTAGAGCTGCCTACAGTGACTTTAATGGTAGCCGTAACATCGGGATACTTTGTAAGAGATATCTTTACCGTGGTGGTGCCGGAACCCTTTGCTGTAAGCTTGAGACGGATATCGTCATTGTCCCAGGGCTTTACCCAGCTTGCCGTAACAATGCTCTTGTCGCCGGAAGATGCTTTAAGTCCGTGGCTTCCCTTTGCTCTAACTGTTATGTACTTGTACTCGCCCTCGTCAAGAGTTACCTCATTGGCGCTGAGAGCAAGCTTTCCGCCTACGACCTTAACATTGCAGGAAAGCTTTGTACCGTTTACGCTTGCGTAGATAACGGCACTTCCTATGCTCTTTCCGATGACCTTGCCTGCACTTGAAACGCTTGCTACAGTCGTGTCAGAGGACGACCATGAAACGCTTGCGCTGTCTGCGCCAGTTACGGTGAGAGTGGTAGCATACCCTTTTGTAAGGGTAAGACTTGTTTTGCTTAGTCCCAGAGCCGATACGCTTGCAGGGAAGCTGACCATTGTAAGCGCAAAAAGCAGTGTCAGCATAAGACTGACGGCAGCTCTGAGGTTTTTCTTTGCAGATGTCATTTTGCATTTCCTCCTTGTTCTGAAATAAATATGTATTTTTGCGGAGCGCAGAACCGTACGGCTCTGCTGAAATATGCTTCGTATTTAAATTTTAACATTTATACGTTTCAAAGTCAATAAAAATTGTGCTATAATACAGTAACAAACAAGCTACATTTGATTACATTTCGGTTACACGGATATTTGAAAGGATATGCCATGAAATCAAGAATGATGAATGTCCCCAAAAAGCAGGTGCTTATTTACGGCTTTGACGAGGAGAAAACGGAAAAATTCCGGAGCTGCGCCGATTCCATGAAGCTGGGACTGAAGATACTTCCCGACGGCTGCGCAGGCGAGCAGGTAGGGTATCTTGCGGATTTTGCGGGATTTTCCTCCTGCGGAGAAAAGCTTTCAAGGGAAGGACAGTGCGTTATTTTTTCCTGTATAGACGGAAAGACACTTAACAGGCTGCTGGATTCCATGAAAAAATACGGATTGGGAGGCATTCCCTTAAAGGCGGCAGTTACCGCATACAATCAGAAAATGACTCTTTCCGGGCTTATGGACGAGCTTGAAAAGGAGCATAAAGCCATGCACCCGGAAGAATAAGCGAGGAACAGATATGTATATTTACGAAACTCATATGCACACATCGGAAACAAGCGCCTGTGCATACTCGACCGCAGCCGAAATGGCAGACAAGTACAAGGCTGAGGGCTATACCGGAATATTCGTCACCGACCATTTTTTCAACGGAAATACTACCGTACCCCGAAGCCTGAGCTGGAGGGGGAAGGTAGAGCTGTACTGCAAAGGCTTTGAAAATGCAAAGGCAAGAGGCGATGAAATAGGACTTGACGTATTTTTCGGCTTTGAGTACGGCGACGGCGGCTCTGATTACCTGATATACGGGCTGGATAAGCAGTGGCTGCTTGAAAACAGCGGTATTATGGATATGGAGCTGTGGCGGTTTCTTGAATATGCCCGTTCCTGCGGCGGATTTGCGGTCCAGGCGCACCCGTTCAGGGATTACGAATATATACACAGCACCACTCACTGTCCGAGATATACCGACGCTGTGGAAATAATAAATGCATCTCACCCGAAGGACACCGATTTCAACAGCCATGCAGCGGAGTATGCCAAGTGGTACGGTCTGCCCGTGACCGCAGGCTCCGACGCACACAGCACCACCGACAGATGGTTCGGCGGCGGAGTGGAATCCCCCGTGAAATTTACCTGTGTTTCGGATTATCTGCGTGAGATAAAGGCAGGAACTCTGGTTTTAAGGGACAGGATAATATAAGGGAACCTCTATAAACCTCCTTCACGGCAAATCCTCTATTGGTTCGGTCATCTGCTTCGTTATCAGACCTTGTAAGACAGCAAGTATTACTGCGGTCTGATGCCTTGCATCTGACCGAACCAATGGACGAGGCTTTGCTCGTGTCCCGGTTTATAGAGAACCCCTATAGTATCATCTGTAATTTACCTCAAATTTTGTGAATTCAGCCGAAACGTTTTCCACAGCATAAAGTCCCAGAACTACTCCTGTAAATCCTCCCGACACTTCACTGGAAAGATACTTCGGACTGCCGCTGCCAAGGAAATGCTCGACGCTGTTTTCCTCCGAAACGATAAAATTATACTGCATATTGTTTGCGCGGATAATAAGCTTTGCACCTCCTGAGGACAAGGGAACAGCGGTCTGCTCGTGCTTTATTCCGCCGATATTCAGCTTCAGGACCGCTTCAAAGGAGCCGTTATTTTTGCGGACGGCTATGTCATAATGCTCATTTTCGCACATATAAACAGTCACGCCGCCCTCGCCCGTTTCTCCGCTGAGGGATATATCCGTCTGCAAATCAAAGCAGAAATCCCGCTGCCGCAGACACACAAAAGTCGGGGAATCAACATCGTCAAGAGTGAGCCTTGTACCGTGAAGCACAGCCCTGTCCGATGTCAGCTCATAGCTTTCCGTGCGGGGGTGACGGAGAAAGCACCAGTCCACATTCCAGTCGGTGTTTTCAAAGGTGTACAGCTTTTTTTCGGTCTGCTGAAAATCTCCCTCGATCTCATAGCTGTCATCGGCGGTCCCGTCTGTTCCGGCAGTAAACCAGCCGTTCTCGTCAAACTGCACCGGTGTGAGGAAAACCTCTCTGCCAAGATGATGATACGGCATCCACAGGTGCATCTGACGGAAGCCCAATGAAATAATATACCGGTTTCCGTTCTTATCACATACAAGATCGCCGTGTCCTATACCCTGAATTATGTACGGAGCTTTATTGCGGTTTGTCAGCACAGGATTTGCGGGATAATTTTCAAATGTTCCCCATGGACTTTCGGATCTTGCGTATGTTATCATATGTCCGTATTCCGTACCGCCTTCGGCAGCCATAAGATAATACCATTTGCCTATCTTATACATATGGGGGCTTTCCAGAAAACGTCCGCCGCTGCCTTTCCAGATGCATTTTGCGGGAGTGAGCTTTTTGCCGGTGGCAATATCAATCTCGCACTGGATAACGCCGCTTTCCCCGTAATCGTCTGTGCCGTTGCTAAGGAAGTAGACCTTGCCGCCGTCAAACATCAGCGATGGGTCTATGCCGTCTCTGTCAACCTCTACAGGCTCTGACCATTCGCCGCGGATATCATCGGTGTAAACGTAGAAATTCTTGTGAGTGGTGTCGTTGGTCGTTACCATATAAAACCGACCGTTGTGATAACGTATAGTAGGTGCGAAAACTCCTCCGGAGCTTCCTATCTTTTCAAGCATGACCTGTGACTTTCTCGTCAGCACATGACCTGTCTGCTTCCAGTTTACAAGGTCGTCACTTTCAAAAAGAGGCACTCCCGGAAAATACTGAAAGGAACTGCATACCATATAATATCTGCCGTTTGCTTCACATACGCTGGGATCGGGGTAAAAGCCCTTTACTATCGGATTTTTGTATTTCATAACACTTCTCCTTTTTATAATATTATACTTATCTTCTCGTTCAAACGAATACAGGTATTAAGGCTGTCTTTTTCATCTCAAGCAGCTTGTTTTTCCGGAAAGTGTTCTCATAGGAAATATGCGCGCATATGCCTATGAGAACACTTTCTTATATTATACAGCTTTAATCTGAGATATTCAATAGAATTTCAAAAACTGACAATACAACCGCCGTATTTTTATGTCTTTTCACAAAAATGCAATAATAGCATTGACAAGTTGTTATCGGTCAAGTAAAACACAAAAAATGAAAAACGTTGAATAACCTTAAAAAAAGCAAAATAACGCTCAAAAACGGCTTAAAACCGAGGTTTGTTAGGTAAATAACGTAAAAAATTAAAAATAAGGCTTGTCAAAGAAAAAAGTGCATTTTCGGAGGATTTTGAGAAAAATTCCAAGAATGCACTTTTTATTTTCAAAAACGTTTTAATGCAATTATTGAATTTATTAAATTCATACTAAAAATCACTTAAACTCAGGATATCTTTGACGAAGATCCGCACGCTTCAAGATTCTGAACAGGCTCTAAATCCCGCAGCTTCCGATCTTTTATTCTTCTCTGAAAACTACCCTTCGGTATGTATCAAACCTTACCCATTTTGCAAAGAAGCTGTTCTTCTCGGAATCGGGTGTTTTTGAATACTCGTCAATGAATCTGTCTATATCGTCCCGGGAAGATGCCCTCACCTCGAAGCCCCGGCCGTTTACTACAGGAACATTGTCATAGCTGTAATCACCCGTCGGAATGATCGCCGTTATCTTTCTGTCCCTTACCTTTACAGCCGCATTGTCACGGAGAACTATAATATCAAAGCTGTCGGGATATGTATAGCTTTCGCCCTTGACGGGTATCTCATCGCCGACGGTATAAGTGCTGTTCACGGTATTGTATTTAAGGACATTGAGCGTGCTCTGGTCGTAATAAAATTCCTCGAACACATCGCCTCTCACTTCAAGCTCCCCTGCTTTGAACGACGCTTTTCCCGAAAAGCTGCCGCCCTTTTCCGACAGCGCTTCCACAACGCCGCAGGCAGAGGTCATGTTTGTAACACGGTCAATAAGAATAAGCTCGCCAAGGGTCTTGTGCTCCGAAAAAAGATCGGAAACGACAGCCTCCGTAAGAATTATCTCGCAGACAGCTATCTCATTTTTAGAAAGGCTGTCCTTTGTAATATGCTCACCTGTGTTCACGTCAACGGCGTAATCTATCCTTGTAAGTATTCCCGAAATAGTCTTTGTGCCAAGCTTTACAAGATAATCCTTGCCCGGTGCAAGAGGCTGATCGTCCATCCAGAGAAGCTGAACCGTAAGCTTCTTGTAGACCGCAATGTTTGTATCCTTTACAAGCACGCAGCCTCGTGAAACATCGACTTCCTTGTCAAGTGATATGGTGACAGGCTGACCCTTCCGGGCAGTCATGACCTCCCTGTCGGTGAAAAGTATGCCCTTGACATGAGCCTTTTCATTGCTGGGAAGTGTAGTTATCTCATCGCCCACGCTTATGCCGCCCGACTCAATCTGACCCTGAAATCCGCGAAAAGTACGGTCGGGACGGCATACGCGCTGAACAGGCATATAAAAGCCCTGCTCGGTATTGCTGCCGGAAATATCCACGGTTTCAAGGTATTCAAGGAGGGGAACGCCTTTGTACCATTGGATATTTTCCGACTTTACCGTAACGTTGTCGCCCTCCGTTGCGGAAATCGGAATGACTGCTGTATTTTCAAGGGAAAGCTCGTTTTTCAGCTCCTCGATCTGAGCGTTTATCTCGTTGAAACGTTTCTCACTGTAGTCCACAAGATCCATCTTGTTTACGGCAAATACAAAATACCTGATACCCATTAAGCGGCAGATACGGGCGTGTCTTCTTGTCTGAACAAGAACTCCCTGTGAAGCGTCTGCAAGAATAACGGCAAGGTCTGCAAAGGACGCACCGACTGCCATGTTTCTTGTGTATTCCTCATGACCGGGAGTGTCGGCAACAATGAAGCTGCGGTTGTCGGTAGTGAAATACCTGTACGCCACATCTATGGTTATACCCTGCTCACGCTCTGCCATAAGTCCGTCAAGGAGAAGCGAATAATCTATTTTTCCGCTGCGGCTGCCTACTCTGGAATCAAGCTCCAGAGCCTTTTCCTGATCGGCATAAAGCAGCTTTGCATCATAAAGGATATGCCCGATAAGCGTGGATTTGCCGTCGTCAACGCTGCCGCAGGTAATAAACTTAAGTAAACCCTTCATTAGAAATAACCTTCTCTCTTTCTTCGCTCCATGCTGCCTGCCGCCTCATTGTCAAT
>CAZDJG010000006.1:0-15420 GCA_964505695.1 uncultured Ruminococcus sp. | reverse complement strand
AGAAATAACCTTCTCTCTTTCTTCGCTCCATGCTGCCTGCCGCCTCATTGTCAATAACCCGTGAGGTGCGCTCGGAGGATACGGCGCTCAGCGTTTCTTCAATTATCTCGTCAAGCGTGGCAGCACAGGATTCAACGCCGCCTGTAAGCGGATAGCAGCCAAGCGTTCTGAAACGCACCGACTTCATCTCCGGCACTTCTCCCTCTCTCAGCGGGAAGCGGTCATCATCGACCATTATGATATTGCCGTCACGCTCAACAACAGGGCGCTTATCTGCAAAATACAGCGGAACGATTTCGATATTTTCACGCTTTATATACTGCCAGATGTCCTTCTCCGTCCAGTTGGATATGGGGAACACTCTTATGCTTTCGCCCTTCTTTATCCTTGCATTGTAAAGCTTCCACATTTCCGGCCGCTGATTTTTGGGATCCCATGCCTGCGCTTCATTTCTGAAGGAGAAGATACGCTCCTTTGCACGGGATTTTTCCTCGTCGCGTCTGCCGCCGCCGAATGCTGCGGTAAAACCGTACTTTGCAAGGGCCTGCTTTAAAGCCTGGGTTTTCATGATATCCGTGTAAGCCGCACCGTGGTCAAAAGGATTTATCCCTTGCTTTATGCCATCTTCATTGGAGTACACTATCATTTCTATGCCAAGCTTTTTTGCCTGCTCATCACGGAATTTTATCATATCCTTGAATTTCCATGTCGTGTCGATGTGCATGAAAGGAAAGGGCGGCTTTTCGGGGTAAAACGCCTTCATTGCAAGATGAAGCATTACCGAGCTGTCCTTTCCGATAGAATAGAGCATTACGGGCTTTTCGCACTCCGCCGCAACCTCTCTCATTATGTATATCGCCTCGGCTTCAAGCTCGTCGAGATGTGAATATCCGGACATTTTCTTCCTCTCCTCAGTATTTGTTGGATTCTTTTCGGTCTATATCTATTTCGGTAGTTTTTCCGTCGGGGTGCGTGACTATCCATTTAAGGATATCTCCGTCATTTTCGGTATGGACAAGGCAGCCCTGTCCGCCGATATCCGCTCCCAGATAAAATTTTACCGCATGAACGGGACATTCCTTTATACAAGATGTGCAACCCCAGCAGTCCTTGGGATATTTTATAACGGCTTTCCTTTGAACTATGCTTATAAGGCTTCCCGGACAGACAATACCGCATTTTCCGCAGCCTGTACATTTACTGCTGTCTATCATTATGCTCATATAGCTGTCCCTCCCAAACAAGCTCACGCTTTATTATCTTTATCTCTCCGTCAACAAGCCTTGAATTAACGTAGCAGTTAAAATTATCATTGTCCCTTTGCGGATAATCGAGATTTTCCGCAAAGCTGTGCCAGCGGGTTTCCTTTCTTGCTTTAAGATGAGCGATAAGGCTGCGGCAGACTGTAAGCCGCTCACGAAGCTCATATATGAACATCAGCTCGTGCATATCATCAGCGTGAAGCTCATCTGAAAGCTTCATAAGCCTTGCTGTCTTCTCATCTGCAATTGCAAGCTGCTTTTCGTTAAAGCAGTAATTTGTCCTTATACCGCCCGCATACGAATCCATAACGGTCTGCATTGCTTCTTCAAGCTGCTCATATGTAAACAGCGGTCTTCCGGGGGAAAGGAATTTTTCCGCCTCGTTCAGAGAAGCGGCGGCTTCATTTTCGGGTATCGCCGAAATTTCCTTGCATGATATATATTTAACAGCCGCAAGGGCTGCGATCTTGCCCTCCGCAAGCGCTCCCGTTACATATTTCTGAGGGCAGCCTCCGCTTACATCTCCCGCAGCATACAAACCTGTTATTGTAGTCTGCCTGTGGGTATCCACCCAAAAACCGCCTGCGGTGTGACCGCCGACTATATACGGCTCTGTGCCTTCTATCTCAACGTTCTGCTGTGACGGTTTTTTCCCGCTTTCTATCCACTTTATCGTCTGGGACGGAGCCATGTTAAGATACGCTTTCAGCAGGGACTTATCCTGTTCCGGAGTAATGCCCTCCGTTCGCAGAAAGCAGGGTCCCCTGCCCTCTGTATTTTCCGTCACAGTGCCGTAAACTCTCTGTGACGTGGTCAGACCGTATTTGTTTTCGTAGACCTCACCCAGTGAGTTTACCTGCTTTGCACCGACGCCCTGAGCAAGCGTTCCCGTAGGTGCGATGGTATCCTTGCACCTTAATGCGATGAACCTCATTTCAAGGGTAGTCATTTCTGCGCCGTGCCTTATTCCCATTGCGTAGCCCGCTCCCGTATTGAAAGGCGAATACCACATTTTATGGCGCGAAAATCCGGGATTATTGGGCTTGTAAAGCCCTGACGCTCCCCCTGACGCAATAATTACAGCCTTTGCTTCAACAATGTAGAAAACACCGCTGTCGATACCGAAGCCGAATGCGCCCCTTACCGTATTGTCATGAACGGAAAGGTCGGTGATATTCACTCGATTCATTACCGTCACATTGGGGAGAGCATTTACGGCACTCGCAAGAATAGGCTTGATGTTCTCGCCGTTTATCTTCAGATTGCGGTTTCCTCGGGTAACATATCTGCCGTTTTCGTCCCTTAGGATAACAAGTCCCAGACTTTCAAGCCGCTCCGTGACCTCACTCAGAAGCTCGGACATGGTAAGGAGCAGATCGCCTCTGACGATCCCGTCAGCGTCCTTTCTTGCGTAGTCAACGTAATCCTGCGGCGTTTTACCCTCGGTGATGCAGGCATTAAGCGCATTGACCCCTGCCGCAAGACAGCCGCTCCTCTTTATGTTTGCCTTTTCACAGATGAGTACCCTTGTATCGGGAGAATTTTCCGCAATGGTCATGGCTGAATAGCAGCCTGCCGTTCCGCCTCCGATTATTAAAATATCGGTTGTTATCCTCTCCGAGTTCATAGTCATCTCTCCAATTTATCCAAGTAAATATTTTCTTATGGATTCAATGCAGTTTGCACCGTCCGCCGCTGCTGTTATCACCTGACGGAGAGCCTTTGTGCGTATATCTCCCGCTGCAAAAATTCCCTTTGCGGAGGTTACGCCGTCCTCCCCGGCAATGATATATCCGTTTTCATCGAGCCGTACTGTGCCTTTCAGAATATCCGTATTCGGTATGCTGCCTATGGCAGTAAACGAACCGCTGACGGGGAGGGTTTTATCCTCTCCGTTCTGCCTGTATCTTACTCCCGTGAGCAGCTTTTCACCGATAAATTCTGTGGGGACGGCATTTAGTATCAGTTCAATATTCGGCGTGCCTTTCACCTTTTCCGCAAGGGCTTCGCCTGCACGGAATTTATCTCTGCGATGGATTATATAAACCTTTTTTGCAATTTCCGAAAGATAAAGCGCATCGGAAAGCGCAGTATCTCCGCCGCCGATCACGGCAGCGTTTTTGCCTGCGTAAAATGCTCCGTCGCACACCGCACAATAGGATATCCCCCTTGCGGAATATTCCTGTTCACCCTTTATATTCAGCCGCCTGCGGTATGTTCCTGCGGCATAGACTATTGTTTTTCCCGAAAGGATACGCCCGTCGGTAAATGTAACATTATATCCGTTTTCGTAGGGGGTTACGGCTTCGGCTTCCCCCTCGAAAAATTTTGCTCCCAGAGCCTCTGCATGGCTGCGGAATTTTTCTCCCAGATCGTAGCCCGTTTCGCCGTACATTCCCGGATAATTATCCACTCGGCTGCTTTCGGCTATCTGTCCCGTTCCCATAAATTCCTTTTCGCATACTATAACGTTCAGACAAGCGCGTTTTGCATATATGGCAGCGGACAGTCCCGCAGGACCGCTGCCGATTATTATTACATCGTAAACCATATCAATCCTCGATCAAAAGCTCTTCCTTTTCCGATGTTTTGGGATCGCTGCCTGTTATCCTGAATGAATTAAGCACAGGATTATCACTGTCCATAAGGGAGAGTATCATATAGCTTGCTTTGCTGTCATGGGCAAGGCGTTTGTCCTCATCGGAGGGACGGGAGGGCGATTCGGGGTGACTGTGCCAGTTGCCCAGAGGCGTAAGTCCCTTGGCTCTCATATCCTTTACAGCCGCAAGCTGCTCCCCCATGTCCATGGAAAAATGCTCATTTGATTTATCAATATTAGTAAGAAGATAAACCTCTCTTATGACCTTATCACCGCCGTTTATCTCTCCCGCAATAAGCCCGCAGGCTTCATTGGGAAGCTCCTTTTCGGCATGAGCAAGAATTTTATCGAAATCGCTTTTTCTTAGCTTAATCATTATTATACCTCTTCATTGGCAAGGTGAACGCCGTCACACTCATGCTGCTCGTAATCTATCAGCTCCGTTATGGTAGGGTTATCGCCGCATACCGCACAGTTATGGGTGTTTGCGGGGAGCTTTACCTTGCGGAATTCCATTGTAAGCGCATCATACGTCAGCAGATAGCCTGTAAGGAGCTGACCCTGACCGATAATGTACTTGACAGCCTCCATTGCCTGCAATGAGCCTATCACACCGCCCATTGCGCCGATAACGCCTGCCTGCTTGCAGGTGGGAACGGCGTCCTTCGGAGGAGGATTTTTAAATACGCAGCGGTAGCAGGGTCCCTGTCCCGGAACGTATGTCATAAGCTGTCCCCTGAAGCGGATTATTCCCGCATGGGAAAATGGCTTCTTTGCCATTACGCAGGCATCGTTTATCAGAAACTTTGCAGGGAAATTATCCGTACCGTCAATGATAAAATCATAGTCGGCGATTATATTCATGATATTTTCCGAGGTAATGAATGTGCGATAGGTCTTTACGGAAACATCGGGGTTGATAGCCTCCATAGTTTCCTTTGCAGACAGAACCTTTGCCTTGCCGATATCGGAGGTTGAGTGGATTATCTGCCTTTGGAGGTTAGAAAGGTCTACCTCGTCCGCATCCGCAATGCCGATAGTGCCCACGCCGGCAGCCGCAAGATACATTGCCGCAGGAGCGCCCAGACCGCCTGCGCCTATGATGAGTACCTTTGCGTTCAGAAGCTTTTTCTGACCCTTTGCTCCCACTTCCTTAAGTATTATATGACGTGAATAGCGTTCAAGCTGTTCATTGGTAAATGCCATGTTCCTTACACCCTTTCTGTTACATCAAAAACTTCCGCCGCCCATGAAATAGAGAAATTCAACACTGTCCCCGTCCTTTATGACGGTGCTTTCAAATGCTCCCTGATCTATAAATTCATCATTAAGGCTTACGGTAACATATTCGGGTGTTTCCACATTCTCTTTCCCAATAAGCTCCTTTACCGTAATGCCCTCGTTATATTCCTTTTTCTCTCCCGCAACTGTAATGATCATAGTTATTTCTCCTTACTTTAAATTATTGATGGTTTCCTGTATCTCGGATTTTTTTGCTACTCCGTTTATTCTTTCGACCTCTCTGCCGCACTTGAAAAACACAAGCGCAGGAACGGAGCTTACTTTATATTCCGCTGCAAGATCTGCATCATAATTAATGTTTATCTTTGCAATGCGAATATCGGGATTTTCCTCCTCAAGCTCCGCAAGCACGGGTGACATTCTCTTGCACGGTATGCATGAATCGGAATAAAAATCCGCAGCCGCAAGTCCCTCAAATCCAAGTATATCCTTTTCAAAGCTGTCGGCGCTTGCTCTTATCGCCATATCAGTCACCCGCCTTTTCCACTATGAGGTTGTATGTACCGTCCTCATTGTCAATGAGCTTCAGTATCCTGTGGCCCTCTTCCTTAATGCTTCTGGGAACATTCTGAACAGGCTCACCGTCATTCATTCTTATGGAAAGTATCTGCCCTTCGTCAAGCTCCTCTAAAGCCACCTTTGCCTTTACGAATGTTGTGGGGCACACCACATCGGTGATGTCCACAGTATCGTCTATTTTAAAATCAGCCATTGTTGCAGACCTCCAATATCCTTTCTCTGAATTTGTCAAAGCCTATGCGGTCGAGAGTAAACCTGAAACGCTCGCCCGGTTCTGCATTTTCCGCAAAAAATTCAATTGCCGCATCGCATACCTTCATAAGCTTTTCCTTGTCCTCAATAAACGGGATTATCGCTTCGCCCTTGCTGATGTGATTTCCGAAAAGCCCGCCGAAGGAAACGATATATCCGTGTACCTCGTTCCATGCATCTGTTGGACATGATTTGCAGCAGCGTCCGCAGAAATTGCACCTTGCTTCATCAACGGTTATTTTTCCGTTTTCCATTGATATTGCGCCCGGGCGGCAAGCCTTTACGCATACGCCGCAGCCGATACAAGAATCTTCCTTCCATTTCACCCGTATGCCGCCCTTTATGCCCAAGTCATTTTCCTCTGCCTTAAGGCAGTTATTCTGACAGCCTGTAATGCCGAACTTGAACTTGTGGGGAAGCTCCCTTGCAAAGTATCTGTTATCAAGCTCCCTTGCAAGCTCTGAGGTATTTATGCAGCCGCTTGGACATATTGCCTCGCCCTGACAGGCTGTGACCGTTCTTACCCTTGGACCGCAAACGCCCGGTTCAACGTCACCCTCCGCAAGTGCAGTCTTTACAAGATCAATATCATCAAGCTTGATAAAGGGTATCTCAACGCTCTGCCTTGATGTAAGATGAACATGACCGTCACCGAATTTTTCGCTTACCTCCGCAATTTTTTCAAGCTGCTTTGCGGTAAGATTTCCTCCCACAACTCTGAGTCTGAGTGAAAAATTATTTTTCTGCTTCTGGCGCATAAATCCGCCCTTTTTAAGCGTTGCGTAATCAACTGCCATTTTACTTTTCCTCCGTCTTGGTTATTGCCTGAGCAAAATCACCTATTATATCATCTATATCTTCGATACCCACGCTTATTCTTATCGTGTCATCATAAACTCCCGCATCCCGCTTTGCCTTTTCGCTGCTGTGAGCGAAAAGCGTTCCCGACGGGTGAATGACAAGCGTCCTCACATCGCCGATGTTTGACGCTATGGACGCATATTTCAGAGAGTTTATCAGCCTGAACGCCCTCTCCCTGCTGCCCGTTCTTACAGTAATTATTGCACCGCCCATTCCCCTGAGCTGACATCGCACAAGGTCATGATACGGGCTTGACGGCAGCGCCGGATAATTCACCTCGATGCCGTCCTGCTGTTCAAGGAACTGTGCAAGGGCAAGCGCATTTGAACAAAGCCGGTCCATTCGTATTCCCAAAGTTTCAAGCCCCAGGGAATTGAGAAATGATGTATTCGGGGAAACGCAGGTCCCTATATTTCTCCAGATACCGTTTCTGAGCTTTGATATGTATGCAAGCTTTCCGAATTTTTTATAATTTTCAAGCGCATGATGTTTTTCACCCCACTTAAAATTTCCGCTGTCAACGATAATGCCGCCTATGGCATTGCTGCTGCCGTTTATATATTTTGAAGTGGAATGAACAACGATATCCGCACCCAGATCTATCGGATTGCAAAGATACGGTGTTGCAGTAGTACTGTCAACTATCAGCGGGATATCATACGAATGTACTGCCTCGGAAAAGCTTTTCAGATCAACAACATTCAGCTTTGGATTTCCGATAAGCTCGGTAAAAACCGCTTTTGTTTTATCGGTCACAGCTTCCGCAAGCGCTTCGGGGGTAACCTCATTTATGTATTTTGCGTTTATGCCAAAGGTTTTCAGATCCCCAAACAGATCAAGAGTGCCGCCGTAAAGCGCCCCGCTGGCAATCACCTCATCACCCGCTTCGAGCAGATTTAACAGCGAAAGAGCAACAGCCGCCATGCCGGAGCCGCAGGCAACAGAAGCAAGACCATGCTCAAGCGACGTTATCCTGTTTTCAAACGAGGCTGTTGTGGGGTTGCTTATCCTTGTATAGGCATAGCCGCCGGCTTTGTTGTTAAATATTTTTTCAAGCTTTTCCGCAGATTCATGGGCGTATGCATTGGCATTATAAACAGGGACAAGCGTAGCGCCCGTTTCCTTATCGCCGCTGAATGAATCGTGCAGAAGCGCGGTATTGAATTTCACTATCCGCCACCCGACTTTCTGTATGTTTAATTCCTATTATTTCAGTGTGCTTTATGATGTTATGATTATATACCATAATTCATATTAAGTCAATAGGTTTTCTTAATATTCTATAAATCCGACAGCAAAAAATAAATCTTCATTATTTTTTTGTAAAATTTGTCAATAACAAAGTACGGATATTCTCTTGATTTTTCGGAAACCCTGTGTTATACTTAGTAATATGATAGGATTTATATAGTATAATATTATTTTAAGGCAATACCGAATAAAGATTCGGTACAAAGGCGCAAGCCTTTCTTTTTTCGGTATTGCCTTAACTTTAAGAAGAAAGGACCGGCAATATAAATGAGAGTTTCAACAAAAGTTGAGTTCGGAATAATCGCCCTTGTTGATATTGCAGTAAATTCCTCTAACGGCGAAATTGTTACCGTAAACAGCATCGCAAAGCGTCATAACATATCTGTGAAATACCTTGAGCAGATAATCACTGCTCTGCGACAGGCAAAATTGGTTTCAAGCCAGAAGGGTGCAAAGGGCGGATACACCATTGCCGCTCCCTGCAAGGATATTAACTTCAACAGCATTATAAATGCCCTTGATGTAAGCATTTTAAGCGATGTCGATTTTGAGGCTTCCGGGATCAACTCCGAATATATGGAGCTTATCGACGATATACTGTGGAAAAAGATGGTGGGGTATCTGAACGAATACAGCAAAAAGATCACTCTTGACGATATGATAAATGAATATAACGAAAAAAAGCTCGCCGATTTGGACGGGCTGATGTATTATATATAAAGAACCACTGATTAAATCCCGCCTAACGGCTTGGAACGCATCCTGCTTGCATAATTTCCGTCATATTGCACTAAAATTTCTTGACAGGCGCTGTCCGCACAATCTGCGACCGTATTTAATCAGCGTTTTCATAATAACGGTACAGCGGCAGATATGCCGCCGTTTTCACACTCTCTGCCACTTCCTTTTGTTAGTCTATTTCTGTGTCTTGCTATAGTGGTTTCTTACAAATTCCGCAATTTATTATTTACGGATTTGTTAAAAGAGTAAAATCAATTCAGAGTATCTTGACATTTTTTATTTTATGGTCACCTCGTTCAAACCTTGTTTGAGATAAAATCGCCATAGCACACCGTCTGCTGCGTCAAACCTCCTCGCAAGGCATCAAGCCTTGCTTCGTCGGCTTTCCTTGCATACGGCGCACTCTGCCGATTTTCTCTTTTCAAACCGGTTTCTAGAGGTTCCCTTATGATATATCATATAACAGTGATATATAGCACTGTTATATGAAGGGGATTTAAAATGAGCGAGTCCGAAAAAAACGCTTTGGAAGCAATACATTCTGCCGCTAAGGAGGAATTTGCGGAGAAAGGCTTTAAATCCGCATCGCTGCGGAATATCGTGAAAACTGCGGGAGTCACCACAGGAGCATTTTACGGGTATTACAGCAGCAAAGCGGAGCTTTTCAAAGCCCTGGTTGGCGATGCCTACGACCATATAATGAACCGATACAGGCAGGCGCACGATATGTTCGAGCAGCTTCCCTCAGAAGTTCAGCCGGAGCAAATGGGCAAGCTTTCAAGCGAATGCATGGACGAGCTGCTGATATATTGTTATGAACATATCAGCGAAGTGCAACTAATCCTGAAATGCTCAGAGGGAACAAGGTATGCGTTTATGGTTGATGAAATGGTGGAAATTGAGGTGGAAGCCACTCATAAATATTATGACACCTTGAATATGCTTGGCAGACCTGTTCCGAAAATCGACAGGTTTCTTGAGCATATTCTCACAACCGGCATGATGAACGCTTATTTTGAAATGATCCTTCATGAAATGCCTTTGGAAAATGCAAAAATTTATTTGAGTGAACTGAATGATTTCTATACGGCGGGCTGGATGAAAATTATGGGACAGCAATAACAATTGACAGTGTAAAGTTGATAGTGGACAGTTTTTTGCTGCCCACTAACCAATATGCATAAGTTAGTCACTGCTAATTTCTATAAATCTTAAAGGAGGGCTTTATTTGAAAAATCAATCGGATTTGTCAAAGCTTATGGGCTATGCGGGAGGGTACAAATATCTTACATATGCCTCATGGGTGCTGTCGGCAATAAGCGCGCTTGCGGCGCTGCTGCCGTTTGTGTATATCTGGCGGGTCATAAAGGAGATACTTGACGTATATCCGGATTACGGTGCGGCGCAGAATTTATCTAGGAACGGCTGGCTTGCGATGCTGTCTGCCGCTGCGGCAATACTTATGGGAACCTCTATAAACCTCCTTCACGGCAAATCCTCTATTGGTTCGGTCATCTGCTTCGTTATCAGACCTTGTAAGACAGCAAGTATTACTGCGGTCTGATGCCTTGCATCTGACCGAACCAATGGACGAGGCTTTGCTCGTGTCCCGGTTTATAGAGAACCCCTTAATAAAAACGGCTTGTATTCACACATGGTAAAGCTTCAGACAGAAAGTCAGGGCTGGGCTTTAAAATAAGATGTTAATAAAATGTAAACAAATTCTACGCCTATTGACAAAAGTAATAATAAGCTGTATACTGATACTTAGTTAGCTGTTGCTAATACCGGCAATAGCATTTATCGGCACAATTAGTTAGTCAAAGCTAACTAATACGGGAGCAGGTCAAATACGGATAAGTGTCTATAGCAATCCGCAAGAATATCCTGAGAGCCTGTTCAGAATCTTGAAGCGTGCGGTTTTTCGAGCATAATTTTGTCGATTACAAGGCAAAAATCCGCAGCAATACTTGTTGTATTGCAAGGATTTTTAACGCAGTCAGCGGCAAAATTTGCCGAAAAAACGTGCGTTGAAAGATACTGAACAGGCTCTGACAAGTTCAGCGGCAGAGAATGTGAATAGTGTCGTCAAGGACTCATTCCTAAATCTTCCCACTCTCTGCCGCTTCCTTTTGTTAGTCTATTTCTGTGTCTTGATATAAGGAAACCTCTATAAATAATAAAAGCTCGGATATTATGCGAGCATTAAAGCATAAACAGGAGGATAAATATGTTAGTGGAATTAAAAGATGTTGTGAAAACCTACGGCGTCGGAGAGGGAAAACAAACAGCCGTAGATCATGTAAGCTTCACAATTGAGGAGGGTGAGTTTACGGTAATTCTCGGACAGTCGGGTGCAGGAAAGTCAACCATTCTCAATATGCTGGGCGGTATGGATACTCCCACCGAGGGCAGTGTAACGGTTGCGGGCAAAAACGTTTCCGCTATGAACGACAGGCAGCTTGGGGAATACCGTGCGGATACGGTGGGATTTATTTTCCAGTTTTACAATCTGCTTCCGAGCCTTACTGCATACGAAAATATTGCGCTGACAAAAAGTATAGTAAAGGGCGCAAAAAATGCGGATGAGCTGCTTAATACGGTTGGACTTTCCCGCTGCCGTAATAAATTCCCGTCGCAGATGTCGGGAGGAGAACAGCAGAGGGTGTCGATAGCGAGAGCGCTTGCGAAAAACCCTAAAATACTTTTGGGCGACGAGCCAACGGGCGCACTGGATTCACAGACGGGCGTAATGGTTCTGGAGCTTTTGCAGAAGCTTTGCAGAACCGACGGAAAGACCGTTATTATCGTAACTCACAACAGCGATATTGCCAAGTGTGCCGACAAGGTTATACGAATGAAAAACGGAAAGATCAGAGAAATTACCGTAAATGAAAATCCTCTTTCGGTGAGGGAGGTCGAGTGGTAATGCTCATTAGAAAAATGATTCGGGATTTCAAGATGAATTTCGGTCAGTTCTTTTCTGTCTTTTTGCTTTCGCTTTTGGCAATGGCGCTTTTTATCACAATGGAAGGTAATGTGCTGTCACAAAAAACAGCAAGAGAAGCGTTTCACAACGATTACAATTTATCCGATGTATGGGTGTACGGCGAGGGATTTTCCGAAGAAAATCTTGAAGCTGTAAGAAAGCTTGATTTCGTGGAAAGCGCACAGCTTCGCATGGCGGTACAGGGAACTGTTCCCGACTGTGACGGTGCGCAGGCGGATATTTTTCTTGAGCGCGAAAATCTTGTGAATACGCCTTATTTATTTTCGGGAGAACCCTTTTCTCCGCAGGACACGGAGGGAGTATGGATCGCCAATGCTTTTGCGGTGCGCAGGGGCATAAATGTGGGTGACGATTTTACTGTTGAATATAACGGTATAAAATTTACTAAAAAGGTAAAGGGACTTATTGAAAGCGCGGAATACGAATTCCGTCAGGCGGAGAACGATGCGGATATGTTCCTTGAAAATATAGCTGTTGTATATATTTCATACGATGCGTTTCCCCTGCGTGAATATACAAATCATCTGATCGAAACGGGGAAAATTACCGCAAAGTCCGTGGCGGAGAATACGTCTTTGCTTGACGAAACGATAGAACGTCTTGAAGCAAACGGAATGAGCGTCTCGGATATTACCCGGGATATGTTGCTTGAAGCAGCGGAAAAAATCAGCGATGAGGGACTTGCCAAAATATTTCCTTACACCCAGCTTGTTATACGCACAAAGGACGGCGGAGGACTTTCTCATGAGCAGGATATTGCCGAAAGTCTTGACGGCGATTATGCGGCAATGGTTGACAAAGCTTCCGTTCCCGGACTTGCACGGCTTGACAGCGAGCTTGAGCAGCATCAGATGTTTTCATATGTTTTTGTTATTATCTTTGTTGGAATAGCAATTCTGGTAATTGCCGTTTCAATGAGCCGAATGGTTGAAAAGCAGCGTACCCAAATCGGTACAATGAACGCTCTCGGAATGAAAAAATACAAGGTACTGTTTCACTACATAAGCTTCAGCCTTATTGTTTCGGCGGCAGGAACAATACTCGGAGCGATAATCGGCGCGGTATGGCTTTGTCCGATAATGATGGATATGTTTGCGCAGTGGTATATTGTTCCGGGGCTTCATTCCGCATACCACCCCATATATGCGGCAATGGCTTTAATAATCGTGCTGATATGCACCATGTCGGCATATTTAAGCTGCCGCAAGCTTCTTAAAGTCAAGCCTGCCGAAGCGCTTCGTCCCGCGCCGCCGAAGCAGGGCAGAAGATGTCTGTTTGAAAAGCTCCCGTTCTGGGATAAGCTTTCATTTACCGCGCAGTATGATTTGCGTGATATTTCCCGCGCAAAGCTGAGAGCCTTTATGGGCGTTCTGGGTACTGCGGTGGGAATGCTGCTGATGGTATACGGCATAGGCTGCACCGAGCTTGTTGACAGCATGACGGAAATCACCTTTGAAAAGATTTTTTCGGCGGATTATCAGGTAAATCTTTCGCCCGACGCAGATATAGGTCTTGCGGATGCTCTTTCGGAGGAGCTTGACGGTGAAACTGTTATGATGGATATGATAGAGGTATCGAAGGTACAGGATGCCGTTTCATCGGAAAAAAAGAAAGGAACTGTTACTGTAATCGAGGGCAAGGGGCTGTATAATATTCTTGACCTTGACAATGAAGTCACTGAGCTTACCGCAGGCAGCATAGGTATAAGCCGTAAGTTTGCGGAGGATATGGGAATAAAAACAGGAGACGCGGTATACTGGCATATTTACTCGGAAAATAAATGGCACGAAGCAAAGGTCGGAATGATATACAGAAGCTCCGAGACCCAGGGGATCGCCTATTTGAGAGAGGATTTTGAAAGCACGGGAGAGGATTATGTTCCAACGCTTTTGGTAACGAATAAAAATGCCTCCGACAAGGAGGAACTTGACTTTGTTACCGCTGTCCACAGCAGGGAGGAGCTTAGAAACGCATATATCGAAAGCATGGAAGTAATAAACATTATGCTTGTAATGATGACGGCATTTTCCGTAATTATGATAGTGGTTGTGCTGTACAATTCGGGCGCGCTGTCATTCGGTGAGCGAATTAAGGAATTTGCAACATTAAAGGTGCTGGGGCTGCAATCTTCACAGATAAGAAGGCTTATCAGCGTGCAAAATTTATGGCTATCCGTAATCGGCGTAATTCTCGGCGCTCCGCTCGGAAACGTTTCTCTTAACGCCATGATGAACAGCAACGGCGAAAATTTTGACTACAGCCTGAAGCTTTCGTTTCTCAGTTATATTATTTCGGGAATTATTGTTCTTGCGGTTTCTGTGCTTGTAAGCTTTATGTTTTCAAAAAGAATACGCCGTCTGGATATGGTCGAGGTCTTAAAAGGCGTAGAATAACAGTATGCTTTTCAGAGCCTGTTCAGTATCTTGAAGTGTGCGGATTTTCGAGCATAATTTTGAAGTGACAAGGCAAAAATACGCTGTTGTTTTGACAAATATGAAAATTTTTTCTGTTTGGTATTGACAAAAACGGTATCCTCATTTATAAGGAAAAACTGATTAAATCCGGTGCGCAGATTGCGCAGACAGAATTTCCGTCGGGCTGTACGAAAAATTCGCAGGCAGACCGTGTAGTTTGCGGACAGCGCCTGTCAAGGATTTTTTGCGCAAGCTGACGGAAAATCTGCAAGCAGCTTTTGGCAGTATACAGGGGAGATAAGCTTGAAATACACAAATTTTACAGTAAAAGCTCACGGCTTCGCAGGACATATGGCTGACCCCGAAGAAACATCCGACAAAGCCGTTATCGTAATAATGGGCGGAGAAAAAAGCATTCTTCCGGGAATAAAGATTGCGGAGAAATTTGCGGAGCATGGAATATGTGCGCTGTCGGTATCCCTGTTCGGGGCGGGGGGATTACCCAGGGGTCCGGACAGAATACCGCTTGATATGTTTGAAAATGCCGTTAAATTTCTCAGAGCAAGAAAGGAAATAAATTCTGTCAGTACATACGGAGTTTCTATGGGTTCACTGTTTGCCTCGCTTATTGCGGAGTACATCGGCGGAATAGAAAATGTGATAATGGTTTCGCCGTCCCATGTTCCCTTTGAGGGTACATATGACAAAAAACATATAACAGGACATTCTTTTGTAACATGGCGCGGCAGAGAACTACCATTTGTCAGAGCCGATTTTACAAAATACAAGGCTATGAAATATTATTATGACAGCCGTGTCGGACGTATGGTAACGGGAATGTGGAGATCCTATCGCGATGCGTATGACGATAAAAGCATGGAAGAAAAAGCCGATATTCATATAGAAAAAACAAACGCAAGAATTTTGCTTTTGGCGGGTACGGGTGATGAGATGTGGCATTCGGAGTATTCGGTAAAATATCTTGAAAAGACTTTGAAGGAAAGAAATTATCCCAAAGAGTACAAAGTAATTTTGTATGAGGGAGCGAGTCACTTGCTCGGGGTTATGCCCGACCGTGAAAAAAATCCATGGCTGTACCGTATGGCGCCGCTTATAGGACTTTTTTATCGCAGTTTCGGGAATGACAAAGCCGCTTGTATGAGGGCGCTTGAGCAGTCGGAAAAAGAAGTCATGGAATGGATAACAACA
>CAZDJG010000005.1:0-26325 GCA_964505695.1 uncultured Ruminococcus sp. | reverse complement strand
TGACCGAACCAATAGAGGATTTGCCGTGAAGGAGGTTTATAGAGGTTCCCATATAACTTAGGCAAATATATCCCCCGCCTCTAAGGCGGCGGGTTTCATTTCGGAATCAGTGGGGGATACAATCCCCCACTGATTCCTCAGGCGGCTAACGCCGCCCTTTGCCACGTTAAATGGCGGGGCGAAGCCCCTTATTGAACCTGCCGCTTTCCCGGATTATTATTTCGGAACAAACAATCTGTATAGGTAATTTTATGGATTGCTATAAGGGGTTCTCTATAAACCGGGACACGAGCAAAGCCTCGTCCATTGGTTCGGTCAGATGCAAGGCATCAG
Source organism: uncultured Ruminococcus sp. (assembly GCA_964505695.1). Taxonomy (GTDB): domain Bacteria; phylum Bacillota; class Clostridia; order Oscillospirales; family Ruminococcaceae; genus Huintestinicola. Next base: position 25,992 of record CAZDJG010000005.1, on the reverse strand, counting down.
ACCGCAGTAATACTTGCTGTCTTACAAGGTCTGATAACGAAGCAGATGACCGAACCAATAGAGGATTTGCCGTGAAGGAGGTTTATAGAGGTTCCCATAAGGTAATCCCGCACAAAGCTTTACGCTTTGTAAAGCCGCAGTACCGCAGCGGTCTTATCGTCCCTGCGACGCATTTTCTCCTCCGATTCTCTTTCCTGTTCATCGGTGTGCGCCATTATCCTGTCGCATATCTGCTCACAGGTAAGGCTTTCATTTTCAAGCAAAGCGGTAATATATCCCTGAACCTCCGCTCCGATGCCGTCGGTGGTCATTACCGTCCTTGATCTTTCGGTAAGACAGAAGCGCTGCTCCTTTACCTCCACCGAGGTGATTATACCAAGCGGCGCAGAGCATTCCGAATAGACCTCCGCCGATGCCCCTCCTCCGCTCTGCGGCATCACTACAGTAGGTGCGCCGCCCATTTTTATAAGCCTTGCCTGTCCGGTATAAAGGTTTACCTCCATAATATCCGCAGTTGTAAAGGTTTCGTCCGAGGACGCTGCATTCATCAGCACATTAAGGGTGCGCACAGCCGCTTCTGCGCCTGTTCCCGCAAGAATGATCCGCCTGAGCAGACTTACAGCCATGCTGCTTTCGGCTGCCGCTCTTGCGCCTCTGCCCATTCCATCGGCAAGAATGATATAAAAGTTCCCTCTGCCGTCCTCAAAGGACGTATGGCTGTCGCCGCATATCCCCTCTGCTGCGTGGGAAACAATGCAGCAGTCGGGGATATATGTACCCTCCGCTCTCCATCTTATACGGCTGAGAGTCCGTCCCTCACAGCCGCAGGAGATAACAACGGGTCTTGCAAGCTCATACCCCATAAGTATCCCAAGACGTTCTCCTGCCTCTGAAAGGAAAACGCTGCCGCTTTCCTTATCTGCGGCGATATTTTCCGCATACACATATGCCTCGGCAAACGGACGCATCCCGCTGTCAAAAGCAACCTGAACAGAGCGCACCTCAAGTCCCTCCTGTGCAAGTATTTTCCCTGCCGCCTCAGAAAGATTAAAATCCCGTTTAAGTTCCCCCTCCGTCTCCTTTGCAAGGGAGCATATCATATTGCAGGACGCGGATAGCTGTTCGCTTGCTCCCTCTAAAAATCGCTGTATGAAGGCATTTTTACGTTCCTGTACCTGCCGAAGCTCCACTGCGTAGTTACACTCGTCAGCGATCCGAGCCTTTGCTTTGCAGCCGTTGAAGCCTGCCGGCAGCTCTGCGCAAGTAACCGAACCCTTGCTCTGCGCAATGCTCTCAGCGGCCCTGAAAGCGTCTGCCGTACCGCTTGTCCCGCTGCTGCCGCAAAACGCACTGCACCCTCCCTGCGCACAAACCGTGCCGCAAACACGGCTCTTAACAAAATCGCCAATGCTGCCCGACCTCTTATCCCTCTGTACGGCAAGCATTTCCGAGGCTGTTTCCACATCCGCACCTACCTCCTCAAGAATGCGGGCGGCAAACTCAAGCTTGTCCGCCTGTATATTTTTACTTTCCTCCTCCGAAGCAAATATTCCGTTGAGCCGGGGAAGATAAAGCGCTTCGGGAATAAGACAATATATGGCGGCAGCAGCCCCCATATCGGCAATAAAACGGGGCGCACCCGACGGCATTCCTGCGGCGGCGGTTATTCCGAATGCCGCGCAGATAAATGCAATATTTACGGCGTATTTTCCCTTAACGCAGTAAAGTCCCGCCGCAAGCCCCGAAAATGCAAGCATCGCGCCGCTCCTTCCCAGCGACTGATCCGCCAGCAGAAATGCCGACGCTGACAATACTCCCACAGCGCAGCCGCCTCTTACTCCGAATTTCCTCGCCGCAGCGGCAGTGCAGAAGCCTGCGGCTATGCGTCCGAGGTTCAGAATACCTATTTCCTTTGAACAAAGGGCGGCGGCGGCGATCATATATACGATCCCCGCACAGAAAAGTCCTCCGAAAATGTCGGACGTTCTGCGAGTATCACAAACTCCGTTTTTTACAAGCTCACCCGCCCTGCTCATACAGCAGGCTGCCGCAGCGCACATGACCGCTCTGAAAAACACAGCGATAAACATTACCCAGTCGCCGCTGCCTGCATTCACAGCACCTGCGCAAATAAAATATATAATTCCCGTAACGGCGGATCTGAGCCTTATACTGCTTTTGTTATGAAATATCCACACATAAAGGGCTGTGACCGCTGCCGCAGAAAGCTCCGCGGCACAGCCCCACACGGCGCCGTACGCCACAGCCGAGCATATTCCCCCGAAAAGCGCCGCTGCTGCCCATAACGGGGGCAATGCTGAAATAAATGCCGACAAAAAGGGGGAAAATGTTCCGCCTATTCTCACATTCGTCAGTAAAAAAGCTGCGGCGGCAGCGGATATAAGCATGACTGCAAGCCTCATTCCTCCTTTGTCCGATCTCAAAACAGCCCCTCCGCTCATTATTTAACATCCTTTCGTAAACATCTTATACTAAAAACCATTTAAACTCAGGATATCTTTGACAAAAATCCGCACCGTTTTCTGCGTCAAAGAACCTTGCCAGGCGCCAAGCCTGCCTGCGGTTCTTTTCCTTGAAACCGGCACGGCTTTTCGCCAAATCTTATCCTTCGTTCAAACGGTTTTTAGTATTAATCTTGCGTGAATATCCCGAATTGCTTCAGATACTATATGATTATATTACTATGTGTCTGCAAAAAAGGTCGAAACGGGAACGGTTCGGCAGTTCTGAAAAACAAATATTGCTCAGCCGGTAAACGGAGAATTTTTCCTGTGTCATTTTTTCCGATACATTTGTAATTGCTTGACAAATCAAAAATAAGATGGTATAATTTTTAATATAAATAAAAGGCGGATATTGACTGCCTCAAAAAACGGGAGGAAACACATAATGAAAGTCAAAAAGCGTTATTACGCAGCGTGCGTCCTGATGTGCATTGTGGCTCTGCTGCTCAGTGTTGCAACTTTCTATACTGAAATGGGTCTTGCACGTTATTCAAAGCTTAACAGCGTAGTGTCCAGAACGTGGAATGAAACCTCGGCTGCCGATCTGACAACAAGGCTCAACACAGATTTCTTTGTCACTTCTGCCCATGACATCAAGGAAAATACCGACGATCTTGCTCCTCACTTTGATTACATAGGCACTCAGACTGTTGCAAGAGGCAAATATGTTGCTTACAATACCGAGGTTTATTCGGACAACATAGTATTTAATCAGGCTGTAAAGCTCGGTGACCGTGTATCCGTTTACTATAAGCCTGACGAGCCGAGAAGAGTTTACTGCATAACAAGCTATGTGCAGTATATCATAATTCTCCTTGCTATCATAGTTATAACGGGAGTAATGCTCTTTGTATGCCGTATGCTCAACAAGTCGCTCAAGGACAATACCTTCAGCGATGCGGCAGTTACCATTATGGATATTCCTATGGTAGTATTTGTTGCGGGAGTTATTCTTGCGTTTTTTGCGGGAATGCTTATCGGAAACATTCAGGTCGATTCGTCATGGACGATCATAAATCAGGGCATTGCAGACCAGTATGCGGCTCATGAGTTGACCATCTGATCATCGGCAAAGCAAAAAAACAGCTTCCCGCTAAATCAGGAAGCTGTTTTCTATTTTATTCAAAAAATGTTTGAACGAAGGATAAGTTCATCAAGAAAGCCATAGTATCAGATACTATGGCTTTTTATACTAAAAACCGTTTGAACGAAGGATAAGATTTGGCGAAAAGCCGTGCCGGTTTCAAGGAAAAGAACCGCAGGCAGGCTTGGCGCCTGGCAAGGTTCTTTGACGCAGAAAACGGTGCGGATTTTTGTCAAAGATATCCTGAGTTTAAATGGTTTTTAGTATTAACATTTAATGAGCGGCATTGAATTTACTGCCCTTGTTAACATCAACAGCAGTCGCACCGAAATAGTTTACCACCTTTTTTCCCTTTGCGGATCTGGTAAGCTCGGCATAAAGCTCGTCTCTCATGCCTCTGAGACGTTCAACCGCCATTTTATCGTTCTTCTTGATCGTTTCGGTCAACTCCTTAAGCTCATTGATCTTATGCGAAAGCTCAAGCATAGAGCCTGTAAGCCCAGAAACCTCTTTAAAATCGAACATTGAATTTATTGCGTCCTTGCGCTCAATGGACTGGGCATTTATAAGGTTGCGCATTTCCATTGAAATTCCGTCAACGGCAGTAATGATCTCCTGCCGCTTTTCAATAAGCTCCCCCACTCCGTCAATATCCTCATAGATTATCCTTGAGGTAATGTCATTGTAATGTCTGAGCTGTTCGATTTTTTTGTCTGTCAGCTCAAGCAGTCTCGGATCCATATCCAGCCGCCTTTCTGCGCCTTTATCTGACGGTTTTGCCCGCCTCAAAGAAAGCGTCTCTTATTTCCTGAATCATAGGAAGTATCTCCTTGAGTATTTCAGGATCTTTTTTTATATTTGCCTCTGTAAGCCTCTCTCTGAAATACTGGTAAAGCGCAGCAAGATTGTCGGATATCTCGTACTTTACCTTCAGATGAGCGTCAAGTGCGTCAACAATATCACTGGCTCTCATAATTGAGTTATGCGCCTTCGGAATGTTTTTTTCTTCAATGAATATGATTGCCTTGTTTATTTCAGTGATAGCCTTGTCATACAAAGCTATCAGCAGCTGAGCAGGGGTCATCGTAGTGACCGACTGCTGCATATATTTCTGATAAGGATTCATTTTTTGACCTTTCTTAAAACGCACCGGCAGGATAAAGTCTTATGCTTTTCTCCTGCCGGTACAGATTCTCAGACTTGACAAATACAATTATTGTTACGAAGTTGTACTTCCCAAGCTTGTTCCGAACAGTGATATAGACTGGTTGTTCATATTGCTTATGTATGTTTCAAGAGTCGTATACTTATCCCACAAACGCTCCTGCTGGCTTTCGTACTTATCATTGAGCTTATCAATGATAGACTGGAGACTTTCGATCTGAGAATACAGAGTGTTCTTCTCCGCCGAACGTGTGTTCTCAACACCCGCAACGCTTGTAAGGATTCCCTTGGGATATCCGTTGCTGTTGGTACTTGTGTCAATAGCTGCATTAATGGAATTGTTAAGAGCTGTGCCGAAGCCATTCTCAGAATCGGTAAAGAACGTTGCTATCTCGTCACCGTACTTCTCTATCGCGCTGTCAAGAACGCTTTCATCGTCAATAACAAGCTTTCCGTGTTCCGTATAGTCACTGCTGGTATCTATTCCCAGATCCTTGAGGGTCATGCCGCCGCATACTGTAGATGTTGTCAGCCGAATCTTCGAGAACACCTTGGAAAGGGTGGAATCGCGGTAAAGAAGACCTGTTTTTGCCTTTTCGTTCCACTTATCGATCTCGTCCTGATCCATTTCCTCTTCCTGCTCTTCAGTAAGAGGGTCATAGTAGCTTCCGTCGGACTTGGGACGTGATGTAGAAAGCTGATTATCTATCATATCGATCATTTCGTTATATGCTTTAACGAAATTAAGCACCGTTTCCTTGATCTTGCTTGTGTCCCTGGATACATTTACGGTGATCTCCTCGGCGTCGCCGTTTTCGATATCGGTTTCGTCAAATTCCTTGACATTTTCGATATTAAAGGTCGTTCCGTCGATAGAGAAAGAATTGGATGTGCTTTCAAGAGTAACGCCGTTTATAGTCATCTGTGCGTTTGAACCCCTTACGGTCATCTCTCCCACATTGTCCTTACCCACAAGGCTTGTTGTTCCGAACAGATTTTTAATATCGTCATAGCTGCTGATCGACTCAAGAATATTCTTGCCGGTAACGCTTAAAACGCCCTTTGCGGAATCATACTCGAAATAGCCGGAATTTACAAGGTCATTGATGGTAACTGCGCCGTTTTCGCCCGTACCATTGATAGTGACCTCGGAAGTGCCGTTTGCGACAAACAGCAGACTCTTGCTGTCGGAAACAACATAGTCGCCGCTGTAGGGAACCTCGCTGTAGTTTGTATATACGCCGTTCTCTCCGCCGAATCCGGTGTCTGCAAGGGTAATATTTCCTGTTGCGGCCGCAGTTGTCTCGGCGTCCGATCCGGGGGTGAAGGTGATCTTTACGCCGTCGTCAAAGCTCTCAACGGAGAAGCTGCCGCTGCCGTCTGCAAAGGAAGCCTTGTATGCGTCTGTAAGAGCGTTCCGGATATCCTCTGCGGAATATTCCTTATATTTCTTTTCAATTCCCAGTGCGGCAAGCTGCTCTGTTTCGGTAGTTTCCACGTCCGAACCGTTTACATTGACGGTTCCGCCGTTCACGGTCATTACATCTTCAAAGGAGTCGCCGTTTTTCTTTGCATAGTGGGTAGTTCCGTCAAGCTTATAGCGGTAGATGGTATTTCCGCTGCCGTCGGTATAAAGCTTTGCGGAGATCTCCTCATCGTCAACAGTGATAGTTTCGCTTGCCTGGGATTTGGTAAGACCCGTTACCGCAAGTGCATTGCCGTTGATAATTATATTGTCCCCCGACTCAAATCCGTTCTTGGATGCGGTAAACTGAAATTCAACGCTGCTGTCAACGGTCTTGTCGGTAAGACTTGAGGCGACAGTGGGAGCAGTTCCGAGCTGATCCTCCGAAATGTTGAAGAGAGCATTGAGGAGAGTTCCTTCTGACTGAGAAACGTTTATTGACTGACCTGCGCCCGTATCGGAGGTTTCAAGAGTGAATGCCTGAGTAAGGCTGCTGAAGGACATTTTAACGCCCGCATCGGACTTGTTGATGGTATTCATCATATCCTTTACGGTAGTATCCTTGTCAAACTCAAAGTTCACTCCGTTTATGCTGAACTTATAGGAGCTGCCGCCGAGGCTCTGGGTAAAATCAATACTGCCCAGAGTCGAGCTTGTTGAGAGCATATTGGAGCTGTCGTTAGCAAGACCTACGCAGTCTGCATAGCCCACGGTGAAAATATGAGAAACCTTATCGTCTGCGGCATTTTCAACGACCAGAGTAAAGTCGTCCTTCATAGCAAACTTTGCGGCGGAAACACCGTCGAATGCCTTGTTTACGGCATCAATGAAATTCTGCTTGGTAGTGTCAAAATCGCTGCTTCCCTCGAAGGATATCTCCTTCTGTGTGCCATCGAGAGTGATCTTGACCTTATTCTCTCCCTCGGAAGCATTGAGGAGATCGATGGCAACACCGCCTGTGGAGGCTCTTGTTCCCTTGATAGACGCAGCGGATGCAGCCTTTACAGAAGTAATGGTATACTTTGCCGAAACTGCACTTGAAGACGCCTGAACAGACAGCGACTCATCCGAGCTGACTGCCTTGTTTGCCTTCATTACTGAGTTTGAGCGGATAGAATCCGAAGAAAGGATATCCAGATACTTTGACTGAAATTCCGAAAGAGAAGATATTACGCTGCGGTAAGCCTCCTGCTTCCACTGGAGGGTCTGAAGCTTCTGCTTTCTGGAATTGATCGCATTTTTGGTATTGGCAGTACCTGCCTTTACCAGTGATTCGGTGTCAAGTCCCGAAACGAGACCCGACATTCTTGTCAATTCCGATACACTTGACATAAATAATTACCGTCCTTCCTGCTTTATCCCGTTAAGCTGCTTGGGCTTTTCGAGAAAACTGTTCATAAAATCAATTGATACCTTATTTACAGCCGCTTCAACATTGAACTCACGTGACTGATACAATTCGGAGCGGATTATTTTGACGTCCTTAGGAGCTTTTATCCCCAGCCTTACCTTATCCTTGCCGCTTTCGACAACCGTTACCTCAACATTATCGCCGATATGAAAGCCCTCGCCGTTTTTACGGGTAATTATAAGCATACGTCAGTCCTCCTTGGCAAAAACGGGGAACTTTATCGGATAATCGTCCGCAGCTATCACCTGAACAGCCTTATTGTTTTTTGCGTTTATGATAATAGGGCTTTTGAGGTTTACGGTCGCCTTCATATGATCCTCCGGTATTACGGAGATAACATAGAAACGTGTGTCCTCATCGCTGTCAAGCTCAAGGGGAGCAAGATCCTCGTCTGCTACCATTACCCGATAATCGGGGCAGAATTCAAGAGGATTGAAGAGAATAAAGCAAAGGTTTGGATTTTCCGTGCTCTGGAGCCATACGGGAAATCTGCCGCTGCCCAGAGGCGTAATGAGGATGTATTTTTTATAACCCTCAAAGGCGAATATACCCTCAGGGAAAGTGATAATATCCTTCGGGGATACCTGCATTTCATCAAAATCCCTTGTTATTACGGTGATTTTTTCCATGGTATCATTCATTTATAAAATATCCGCCTTTCAAATTCAGCCCTCATAGCCGGGCGCTGCACTTTTGGGGAAATATATGGGTTCTCCCACATATTCTATTTCGACCTTCGGAAGCTGATTTACGATAAGCTCGATGCTTCCGGGAATGAACTCCATTTTCGGTCTTGTGCTTACGTCCCAGTCCATGCTGAGGGTATCAGCCCTGTAGTTAATGCTGAGCGTTCCGCCCGACCAGCTTATATCGGGAGATTCCTTGGGAAGAAAATCCATTACAGCCTCAATGGTCCTGTTCGCCTTTGACGCTGCGATCGAACCCGGAGTAGCCTCAAGGTTTCCGAGAGCGTCGCCCTCGTTCACTATAGTCGCCACTGCCTGATAAGCTACCTGGATACCTTTATCCGCCTCATCTCTGGCAAATGTATCTATATTTTTATAGCCGTATCCCAAGCTTTCCCTTGCGGCGGTGTTATCTATCTGGACCTTAATGGGATCCGCCTGTATCTGCATTCCGCCCGGATTTTTTGTTACGTGAACGGTAGGTGAAGATGACTCCTGTTTAAGCTCCGCCCTTGTAACATTTACCTCGATATTGATAGGCACTGTGGTGATATTAAGTAACTGAGCCATAAAAATACACCCCTTTTATTATCAGATAAAATCGAAAAGGCTCTTTGGAAGAATATTCGAACCCATCGAAAGCGATGCGTTATAAGCTGCGCTGATGGTTTTCCAGTTGGTGATCTCTGCCTCAAGGTCTGTGCCCTCAAGCTCATTCTGCTTATCAAGAAGGCTGAGGTTGTAGATCTCATCCTTGGATAGGTAAAAGTCCATATTGTTCTGCTTGATGCCAAGGTCTGTGATAGCGTTCATGACCTTTGTCTGTGCAGCGTCAAGCTTGTCAATATATCTGTTTGCGGTGTCAAGGTCGCCATCTCTGAGCGCCTGAGCCGCATCGTAGCAAAGCTGGAGAAGATTGTAGGAATCCCCGTCCTTATCCGTGCCATATCCCGTAATGGCTGCGCCGTTAAGAGATACATCAAGAGCGGTATCCTCTACGACCGTACCCTTTTCGTCATACTTTATGCCCAGACCGATATCCACATAAATAGGATTAGAACCGGGGAATGCGTTTGAATCTCCTTTTTCTGCGGGAGAATTGATAGTCTTGCTCTGAACAAGGCAGCCCGAGTCATCGTAGTATGCAATAGTTCCGCCGTTTACAGCCGCAAGGAGGTCATCTCCCGAAAGATTTACGGGAACATCGTTGTAGCAAACAACTCTCTCCTTCTGTGCGGCGCTGATATCGGGACTGTCATTTACGGTAAATTTAACAGTATTTAAAGAATCGATATTCATGCTGTCATAGTAGCAATCTCCGTCAAAAACAGACAGATCCTGTATCTCATCGCCGTTTTCGTCGTAATACTTCTGATCGGAAGCGTATACCTTATCATAAACAGTTCCGTCTACATCGGTAAGCTTTCCTTCCTGAACGGTCACGGTATATTTTACGCCCTTTGAATCGTAAAGCTCGGTCCCGTCCTCTGCCGCTTCGTAATCGGCAATTTCGCTGCCGTCCTTGTCATAGAAGGTTTTGTCATTCATACGGAAGATATTGAGAGCGGTGTCCTCATTGCCCACTGTTGCAGCGGTGTCGGTTTCGTTTCCGAGTGCGCAAATCTCATTTCCGTCCTTATCGAACACCTTTACCGATGCAAATGTGGTAAATGGGGTCTTATTGTTGCTTGTGCCGCCGAACATCTGTCTTTCAGCATAGTCGGTATTCATATCCTGGAGCATATGATCCGCAACTTCCTGGATCTCCTGAGCGAGGATATTGAGCTGAGTCTGATCCTTCGTATCCTGAGCGGAAACAAGACGGGGCTTTATCGTATTGGGATAAGCGTCCCCGGCAACATCGTAAAGGATCGTTTCTGCGGAATAGAAGAACTCCTTTGCGGTATTGCAGTTTTCATCATATATAGCAAGATTCGCTATGGACTTTCTTACATGAGCCGCCTTTGCTGCGGAAACAGAATCCTCCGAAGCGCGGTTATACTTTCTCTGGGAAAGTATCTTGCTCTCGGATTTAAGCATCTGTGAAAGCAGCGTATTGTTGTTTTTCAGAAAGCTCTGGTTATATGCCTTTGTTGTAACTCTCACCGAAAATTCACCCCTTTACATTTTACAGACCCACAACGCCCGTGCCGTTGATAAGCTTGTCAAGGCACTCATCCATTGCGGTTATCATTCTGGAAATGGCATTGTACCACTTCTGATAATTCATCATATTTACGCCCTCTTCGTCCATCGAGACTCCCATGACCTCTTCTCTTGCGCTTGAAACGCTTTCGTACTGGGTCGTAGTGGCATCAAATACGCTAAGCTCATCTTCGAGCTGAGAGCCTAATGTATTTCCGTAAAATGCAACGAACTCCTCAAAGGTATATTCCTTAGCTTCGCTGCCGAAGGTTTCGCTGCTGAAATCATGCTTCGCCTCGAATGCGGAAAGGATCTTATTGAGATAAACATTGTCAAGCTCGTCGTAATTGAAGTCCTCTTCATTCGTACCCTCCGGATGAACGCAGCGCAGCGGATCGTCCTTCCATGTCTGAGCAATTTTCAAATTGCCCACTGTTTCTGCGCCGTCAAACTCAAACAGCCTAAACTGGTCATCGGGATTTTCGCTGTTATAATCATCGTAAAGCGCATTAAATTCTGTTTTAAGCGTCTTTGCAAGGGAGCGTATGGTTTCCTGATAGTACTTTATTCCCTTATACGAATTGCCCGTCAAACCGCTGTAAACGCCCTCGCCGTTGTACATATCGAAAAGTCCCTTTATAGATCCGCCCGTAAGGGTGTCTGTTTCCTCGCTTACGGAAATTGCATAGGAGGGATACTGTATCTTGCCGTCAACAACAGGCTCGGTAATATGTTCCTTGAATACGGGCGTGTATTCAACGCCCTTGTCGGCAGCAGCCGACATTATCTCTTCTTCGTATCTGAGAGCCTCCTCAACGTCGCCCGATTCAATAAGGCTGTTGATCTTATTTATCATATCTCCCATGTCTGCATTTACAAGCTCGGAAGTAAGCTCTCTCTTTGATTTGTTCCATTCCTTGGCGGTATTGGTTGAGCTTACGTAAAGCTCGGTAAAGGTATAATCTATGCACTCGGCATCGAAATTGCCCTTTACTTCAATGGTGTTGCCGTTTTCATCCTTTACGGTCGCTCCGTCGTTTATCGTTCCCCAGTCTTTGATCTCATTTCCTTCGCCGTCATAGAATTTGCTCTTTCCGACGATATATACGACAGGAGCACTTCCGTCGGCGTCAATATATCCTCCATTGCCGTCGGCTGTAAGACCGGAATCCTTTCCGTCCGAATAATAAAGCTTTGTGCCTGCGGGGATATTTCCGTCCGTATCTGTTTCGATCATTTTGCCGTCAGCGTCATATGCGGGGTCTTTTTCAAGGAAAAGAACCTTATCGGATATATCGTTTCCGTCGGCGTCCGTTACCGTATCGGCAAAATCGGAACGGAATTTGATATCGGTTTTTGCATAGCTGTCCTTATTGACAAGGATCTTATCGCCGAACTCAACCTTGTATGAGCCTTCAAGCTGCTCTGTGACTGTAATGTTCATATACTGCGAAAGCTCGTCGGCAAGGCTGTTGAACTCATCCTTCAGCTCAAGGGGACCGTAAGCAAGATCCGCCTGATAGCCGCCGGAGGTCGCATAAACATCGTTCATCTGAACGTAAGCGTCCTCTATCTGCTTGTTAAGAGAAGCCATTTCCTTGAGAATGGAGTTTACTCTTGTGTTGGTACTCTCTATATCCGTTCCGGTGGAAGTCTCGCAGTCCTTGATCCTTGTTTCAAAGTTTTTCATAACATTGAGCACGGACTGAGCCGAATTCATGGCAATATTTGAAAGATCCCGTCTGTCTGCGCCCGTTGCCGAAAACGACTGGAAGGAGGCCTTCCAGTTTCCGAGGATAGCCGCAAGACCTGTTTCCTCATTTTCCACATCGTCAAGGATATCCTCTATATCCGAAAGGACAGAGGTTTTAGCTCCCGTATCGCAAAGCTCCGAGCTGTATTTTCTTACCTTTGCGTCCAGAAGCTTATTTCTTATCTGTGTAACGCCGATAGCTTCCGCTCCTTTTCCCGCAAGGGAAACGCCGGTGTTATAGCCGAGAGTTCCCTTTGTATTTGCTACGGAAACCACGTCCACCCTTTGTCTGGAATATCCCTCCGTATTTAAGTTTGAAATGTTGTTACCTGTGATATCAAGAGCCTTCTGCGCTATCTGGATAGCATCTCTCTGAACATAAAGTCCGAAAAAGCTTGAAGCCATTTTTATCAGTTCCTTTCCTTCATAATGAATTATGCGTTTGCGGACATTGTAGAGCCTGTGGCGGACTCCTTTTTCACATTGCCCTTCATATTGTATGTATCAAGCTCCCCTGTAACGGAGCGGATCTTTTTGAGCCGTTCCGACACAATAATATCAGCCGTATCGTTAAGCTCCTTTATTTTGAATACCATTTCGGAAAGAGCCTTGTATCTTTCCTCAAGAGGAGCCTTGTATTCACTCGGAGCCTCCTCTATGATCTGCGGAAAGGTTTTCCCCTTTTCAGTCCCCAGAAGCTTGATACGAGCTGCTTCCAGCGTATTGCTTTTCATTATAAACGCCTGTTCTGTAGAAAGCGAGGCAGATAGTTTTTCAATTTCGTCCTTGTTGATCATATTCATTTTGCTGTATTCAAATTTAAGAAAGCTGCGGAAATGAGCGTTATATTCGTCAAAAAAAGCAATAAGGGCGGGATAATCCATCTTGAGTATCATTCCTTTCCGTGCCGCAGTACTTCCTGCGGGATATTCACCTTTGCGGAGATATCGGGTCAAAGTCCGACTATAGCCGAAGCAACATCCTCGGCGGAAACGCTGTAAGTACCATCGGCTATCTCAGCCGAAAGGCTCTTCAGTCTTTCGGGAGAAGCGGAGGAATCTGCCGCATTTCTGGCAGCGGCTTTAAGAGATTCCGAAAAGCTTGCCCTTGCTGCGGAGGAAAAATCCGCTTTATCGGTATTTTTGCCTTTTGCTGTTTTTCCCGTGCGGATCTTTTTTTCGCTCAACTCTGCATTGAACCGGTACGCATTGACTGCAGAAGTATAATTCTTTATTTCCATAACTGTAACTCCTTTCGGACAAAATTGCATTAAGATAACATATCGGTACTTATTATATCGGCACGGACTTTAAAAAACTTAGCTTTAACGGGAAAAAAAACAAAAAAATTTTTTAAAGCTTGTAAAAAAGCAGATTATTATACCGAAAGTATAATAATCTGCTTTTACCATGCGCTACTATCCCTCTGACGCTGCCTTCCGATCCATATATCTGTCGATAGCGGCTTTCATATTTTCCGTAAGCAGCTCATCCGGAGCGATTATCATGGTAATGCCGTCCTTGCCCTTGTAAACGCCTGTAATATACTTGCTGCTTTCTCCGGCGAGCTTCGGAGATGGAGAAATATCCGAACCGTCAAAATCCTCCACCGCTTTTACCTTATCGACCACATAACCGATATAAGACGCACCCGTTCCTGCATTGCTTTCTGTAACGATAATGCAAATCTTGCCTTTATAGTCTGCGGCAGGCACATGAAGTCTTATCCTCATATCAACGATAGGTACAATATCGCCTCTGAGATTTACTACGCCCTTTCCGTATTCGGGAAATTCGGGAACTGATGAGATATTTCCGCAGCCGTTGAGTATTTCCTTTATGCAGGATATCTGTATTGCGTAGGACTGTCCCGAAAGTTCAAAGGTAAGATATTTTCCGTCATTCATTTTTTTAATGGCTCCTTTTCCTTAAGCGCATCACCGATCAAGCTTTGAAAGTATGATCCCGCTTATCTTTTCAAGAGGAGCCTCCTCGCAGACTGCTCCCAGCTTATATGCCTCCATCGGCATACCGTACACCACGCAGGTTTCCTTATTCTGACCGATGGTATACGCTCCCGCATTTTTAAGACTCAGCATACCCTTTGCTCCGTCTGCGCCCATTCCTGTAAGAAGTGCGGCGACAGTAGCCTTGCCTGAGCATTTTGCAGCGCTTTCAAACATAACGTCCACCGAGGGACAGTGTCCCGACACCTTCTCGCCCTCTCTGCTGGATATATAGTATCCGGCTGAGTCCTTGTGAAGCTCCATATGCTTTCCGCCCTCAGCCACAACGCACATACCGTTTTTCAGCCGCATACCGTCTCTTGCCTCAAAAACCGCAAGAGGGGTAGTACGGTTCAGTCTTTCCGAGTACATTTCCGTAAACACGGGAGGCATATGCTGAGTTATTATTACGGGAGGACATTGTGGAGTAAGTCCCTTCACCACTACCTCAAGCGCATCTGTTCCGCCCGTAGACGCACCCAGCGCAATTATATCGGTTTTCATTCTGTGCAGATGATTTTCTGTATGATGAGGGGAAATTACGGATCCCGGATGCTCTGTATGCGGCGAAATTATATGCACAACGCTTTGCGCAAGCTTTTTGGCAAAGAAATTAACTCCGCCTCCGTCCGAAAGCGACGGTTTTACAAAAAAATCCGCAGCGCCTGCCTCAAGCGCCTCCTGTCTGCGGCTCTCAAGCGAGGATACCATGATCACGGGGATAGGATACTGCGGAAGAAGGCGTTTTAAAAATTTAATGCCGTCCATACGGGGCATTTCGATATCAAGGGTCAGAATATCGGGACTCAGCTCAAGGATCTTATCTCTTGCATCATAAGGGTTGGAGGCTGTTCCCACAACGCTTATCCCGCTGTATTTGGAAAGCGCATTCTTCAGAGTATCGGCAAAAAAAACGGAATCGTCAACAATAAGGATCTTTATCATTTGCTGCCACCTCCGCAATATATTATTTCGTCCTGCGGTATATTGCAGGCTGTATGTAGCTGTACCGGGTGTCCCTTGAAACATTTTCCGCATGACCTATAAACAGATATCCGCCCTTTTTGGTAGCATCGTAAAACCGCTCTATAAGGGCATTTTTGGTTTCCGTATCGAAGTAGATCATAACGTTGCGGCAGCTTATAAGGTCAAAAGGCTTTTTAAAGACAATCGGATCCATAAGGTTGAATTTCTTGAAAACGACCTCGTTGCGGATCCTGTCCGCCACCTGATATTTACCCGGTTCAAGCTTAACGAAATATTTGTCGATCCATTCGCTTGAAAGTCCTCCCAGCATTTCCTCGGAATATATTCCCGCCTTAGCCGTTCTAAGCACATCAGTATCGAGGTCGGTAGCAAGCAGAGTGGTATCCCATCCTTTTTTTCTGCTGCCGAAATAGCTGTCAATTGTCATGGCAAGAGTATAAGGCTCCTGTCCTGTTGACGAGGCGGCGCACCATATTCTTGCGTCCCTGTCCCTAACAGACTGCTCGATATAAGGCAGAACCGTGTTTTCAAGGAATCTGAAATGCTCAGGCTCGCGCATAAAGAAAGTGTGGTTTGTGGTAAGCTTGTTTACAAGCTTTATAGTCTCCCGACCTGTTTTATCGCCGAGAGCGAAATTGATGTAATCGGTGAAGTTATCAAAACCGCCGGCAGAGACAGCCCCTGCCAGACGTCCTTCGATAAGAACCCTTTTCTTTTCAAGATTGATCCCGTAATTGGTTTTAATAAAGTTTACCAAACGGTGAAAATCATCGTCGCTCAGTTTAAGCATTATTATTTGACCTTTCCGAGGGCTTACGGCTGCTCCATAACAAGTTTTTCGCAGTTGAGCAGCAGCTTTATGCCGTCTGCATTTTCAATAATATTTTTAATATAGTGATTTGCGTTTACATTCTTGTTGACGGGAGTGGTGCATATTTCCTCAGGCTTTGCCTGAGCCACCTCTCTCACTCTGTCAACGATGACTCCGA
This sequence comes from uncultured Ruminococcus sp., assembly GCA_964505695.1. Taxonomy (GTDB): domain Bacteria; phylum Bacillota; class Clostridia; order Oscillospirales; family Ruminococcaceae; genus Huintestinicola. The sequence goes on along the minus strand of CAZDJG010000005.1, from coordinate 9,778 downwards.
CCTGATTGCCGTCCTCAAGCTCAAGAACTATGATGCAGGTCCGCTCGTCGTAGGGTATCTCCTCCTTGCCGAACCGCTTTCTCACGCTTATGATGGGGACGATCTTTCCTCTGATGTTGATGATCCCCTTAATATAGTCGGGAACCTTCGGGACAACGGTTATCTGCTCGATACCGATAATTTCGTTGATGTACTTTATTTCAATTCCGTATACGATCTCGTCGATAGTGAAGAGAAGAACCTCTCCCCCCGAAGCAAGCAGATCCTTATCTTCTTCTTTGATAGTACTCATAATATATGATCATTCCTTTCCGATCTGAAGATCCCTGATTTTTCCCGTTTGTATGTATCAAAAATCCGAAATAATATTGCTTATATCAAGGATAATGGTGATAGAGCCGTCACCGAGAATAGAGCAGCCCGCCATACCGTTCTGCTTGACGTTATAGTTGTTGAGCAGGGGAGAGAAGGGCTTTACTACGACCTGCTGCTCACCGATAAGCTCATCTGCAAGCAGACACGCGCATTTTCCGTCAGATTCCACAAGGATAATGATACCCTCGTACAGGTCGTTGACAGCCTTGTCAAGCTCATACATTTCGTATAGTCTGATAAGCGGGTAGCATTCACCTCTTATCATTATCATTTCCCTGCCGTCGGTATCCTTTATAAGCTGATTGGGTTTAAGCTTGAAGGACTCCTGTATGTAGCTGATGGGGATAGTGAAGATAGAACTGCCCACAGAAACTTCCATTCCGTCCACGATAGAAAGCGAAAGGGGGATCTTTATGATAAAGCTTGTGCCTTCGCCGATCCTTGAATCAACGGAAACCGTTCCGCCCACCTTTTCGATGTTCTTTCTTACAACGTCCATTCCCACGCCTCTGCCCGAATATTCGGTAACGGTTTCGTTTGTGGAGAAGCCGGGGAGCATTATAAGGTTAAGAGCCTCCTTGTCGCTGTACTCGGAGCGGGGCTTGATAAGTATGCCGTTCTTTTCGGCTTTGTCAAGGAGCTTTTCGGGATCCATGCCCTTGCCGTCGTCGGCAACGACTATAACGACCTCTCCCGATGAGCTGTAGGCGGAAAGAGTGATCTTGCCCTTTGCGGGCTTTCCTGCCGCAATACGTTCCTCGGCAGTGTCCTCTATGCCGTGATCCATCGAGTTGCGGACCATGTGCATAAGGGGATCGTTCAGATTATCTATGATCGATTTATCTACCTCTGTTTCCTCGCCCTCGAAGATAAGGTCAACGTCCTTATTAAGCTTTACCTTCATATCTCTTACGATACGGGTCATTTTATTGAATGCTCCCGAAATGGGTACCATTCGTATGGACATTACAATATCCTGAAGCTCCGAATTAAGTTTTCTGAGCTGACGGGCAGCCTTCTGGAAATTATCCAGTCTGAGTCCTTTAAGGTCGGGGTTGGAGGTTACCATTGCCTCGGTGATAACGATCTCTCCGACCATATCGAGGAGCTGATCGAGCTTGTAAAGATTTACGGAGATAAGAGATTGCTTTCCGCTGCCCGCTCCGGACTTTTCGGAAGGCTTTTTTTCGTGAGCGGGAGCTGCGGCGGCTTTCTGCTGCTCCCGGCTCTGCGGAGCAGGTGCGGACTTCTCGGAGGATTGTTCAGGCTGTGCGGCAGCAGATTCCCGGACTGTCTGAGCCGCCTGAGCGGGCTGATCGGGCTGAGCCGGCTCATCAGTCTGAACGGGGGGGATATCGCTTCCGTGCTTGATAATGTCTGTGCTTGCCACATTGGGAGTTTCGGTAATGGTCCTGATGACGGCGTCATCGCCGTAACCCGATTTAAAATGAATAATGAAGCCGTTTTCTCGAACGATCTGCGCCGTTGCCTGATTTGACTCGATATCCGCAGGCTCAAAGGCGATCTCGTCGCATTCCTCGCGGATATTGTTTACGACCATCAGCGCGCGGAGATTTTCCATCTTGCAGTCGGGAGTAAAGTTTACTCTTACCGTAGTAAGAGTATAAGCAGGAACCTCCACTGTTTTTTCGCCGCCCATGGATACGATCTCGCACGATTTAACGTTCATGGTGCTGCCGATAAGGCTGATGATATCCTCGGCGGTGGTCTGCGCAGGAGCAAAATGGATTATAAATCCGTGTTCCATGATCTCCTTTGCGGTATCCGCATTGTTTTCTATATCCTCAGGCTCGAATTTAAGCGTAGAGCATTCATTTCTGATATTGTTGATGACCAGCAGCGCACGGAGGTTCTCCATTTTGCACTCGTCCTCAAAGCTTACCTTAACGGTAGTGAGATTTTCTCCGCCTCCGGTCAGCACGGGGATCATCTCATCGGGGTCTGCTGATGCGGTATTCTCGGAAGCCGCAGGAACAGCGTCGGCGGCTGCATTGCCGCAGCTTCCGTTTTTAAGGCTTGCTGCAAAGCTTTCTATCTTAGCCATATGACCGCTGAAATCCGTAGGAGCGCTGTCCTCGTCCTGCACAATGTCTATTTCCGCTTTCAGAAGGTCGGATGCGGTAAACACAAGATCGTACAGCGAACGCATATCCGATATAACCGGGTTATCCTCCCTTATAATATAGAACATATCCTCGATAGCATGAGCAAGGTGCGACATATTTTCAAGACCCATCATTGCCGAAGAACCTTTGATAGTATGCATTATGCGGAAGATCTCGTTGATCTCCTCATCGCCGAAGCTGTTTTCGCTTTCGGTCTTCATAAGTATCTGATCGAGCTGCTCAAGCAGCGAAGTGGTTTCAAATATGTACATATCCACCATTGATTCCATGCCGGATTCAAACTTTGCCATTTTGTTGTTCATCCTTTCCTGCGGGAGAGGCGTCCGCCCCCAAAAAGCCCGTTTTAATATATCTGTCTGCAATCACATATCAAGCGAAAAATATATCCGCAGATAATTATACGTATATATTATACTATATTTTTTTCTTTTCTACAAGCGAAATTAAAAAAATAAAGTTGAATAACCAAAGAATTTTATCCTCAATTTTCGTTAAAAATAGACAAATTTGCATAAATTATATATATGATGATTGAAATTCATATATATATTGTGGTAAAATTAAAATGGTTTTTTATGCGGACTTTTTTGAGCGTATCCAAACGCTCCGTAAGGGGGAATCAGATTGTCCGATCTTATCCAGATCACAACGCCCGTACCGGGCAGGGGCTATGACAATATGCCCCAGGGAAACCGTCAGCAGAATATCCAGCAAAATCCTACGGGACAGGTATTCGATCTCGGAAACCAGACCCAGATAGTCAAAACAAACGACAGGGGCGGCGATAACGCCAATCAGGATCTGAAGGACGAGGGCGGTTCCGTCCTCATGCGTTCTCCTGCGGACTCGATAAAGAATGCGATTTCCGCACTTAACACCGCAAAGGCTCTTCTGTCTGCGGAAACTCTTACATTTATAAAAGAGAGCGGCGATACCGAAACTCTGAGCAAGCTTACGGAATTTGCTTCAGAGGTCATGCTGTCACCCGAAAATCTTTCGGAGGACATGGCGGCGCAGCAGAAAAGCTCCACCATTTTCGGCGACAAGCTGTGGGGCGTTCTGAAAAATATTATTGATATGACAGGCTCGAAAAGTCTGGAAGCGGGTGCGGCAGATTTTGCAAAGGCGGCGGCGGATCTCTCCTCACGCAAAGAGATAATCCGCTCCCTTTCCGCAAATTTTAAATTCCTTGCCACGGAAGCAGCTCCCGGAAAGGCGGTTTCCGATGAGCTTATGGCTGCCTCAAAGGCTCTTGCGGGCGCAGATGCGGAAAAAAGCTTTGCCGCTCTCAAGCCCACTCTTTTAAAGCTTCTCGGCTACACGGAACGCAGCCTGCTGCTTACGGACGATACCAAGAACCTGCTTCCCCTTATCGTCCACAGTATGTCAAGATACACCGATTCCCCCGATGCGCTGCGCGACAGCTTTGAATCCCTGCTGAGCCTTGCGGCAAATCTTGAATTTACCCCAGAACAGTCCGAAAAGCTTGGCATCGACCCCCAAAAAACTCCTGCGGAAAATCTGAAGGAGCTTTTTGACAGCTATGTTATAAAAAACGAATACCTTACCGACAGCGCAAAGTCCTCCGCAATGTTCAGCAGAGAGCTTGCAGGTCATGAGGAGCAGATGCGGTCGAATGTAAATCTTCTTGCCGCAGGCGCAAAGCACATGACGGCAAGGATTTCTCCCGAGGAGATAACACGTATAATCAGTACCGTTGACTTTACTCAGGGGGCGGAGGCAATGAGAAAGGTCCTCGGATCTGTCATTCCCAATACTCCCGCCATGAGAAACGCACTTCAGAGCATTTTCGACGAGCTTGAACAGACAGGCGATCTTGACAAGACGGTAGAACGCCTGAATATTGTCCTTGAAAGCGTGGACATCGGCAGCGAGACCGCTATAAAGCTTGCACAGGGACTTAACAGCGCGCTTTCCGAAATGGTAAAGAGCGGATCATACACCGTAAGCCGCGAAACCTCTATGGAAGTGCTTACGGATTTTCTTACCAAAAATATCAACAACAGCTTTTTACATACTCTTTCGGGAATGAACAGCGGCGATATGGTGCAGAATATGCTTACGACTCCCGGAGTGCTCACTCCCCTGCTCCACCAGTTCGTGCCGCTTGACGCATTCGGTATGAGAGCATTCGGCGAAATGTGGATAGACCCCAATGCTGACGAGCTTGTCGAAAACGAAAAAAACAGCAAAAGAGCTGTCGGGGAAACTGCGGGAAATCATATGTTCCTGTGCTTCGATATCGAGAATACCGGCTATTTCGAGCTTGAAATATATGAAAAGAACAAGAGCATGAGCGTAATGCTTTTATGCCCGGAAAAGCTTGAGAATGCGTTTGCGCCCATAAAGGAGACTATCCCGAAGATCGCCGAGGCAAACGGCTATAAAGTCACTGCCTCCATAGTTGGAGCCGTAAGGGAAAAACGCAGCCTTGACAAGGTGTTTCCCAAGCTTTCCGAGCCGAAAAATTCGCTTAATTTAAAGGTATAAAGGAGTGATCATTATGTCCAAGGACAGGAAAAAGGCGTCCGCAGTTGCGCTCAAATACAATCCCGAAAAGGACTACAGCCCCATTATCGTTGCCGCAGGTCACGGTCATGCGGCTGAGAGGATAATCACTCTTGCTGACGAAAGCGGCGTGCCCGTTTACCGTGATGACAGTGCGGCAGCGGTGCTTACCATGATGAATGTGGGACAGGGTATACCTCCCGAAATGTATTCGGTAGTAGCGGCAATATATGTGGAGGTCATGCGCCTGGCAAAGGAAAATAAGGATAAATAAACCCTCACCGAGCCGCACGGAAAATCGGGACGAACGGGTCTTAATAATGATAAAATGACAGTACAGCCGGAGAGGGAAGGACGTGTGCGCATGGAGGGCTGGACAGAAGGCATACGCAATGCACTTGAATACATTGAGGACAATATCACCGGTGAGCTTGACATCGAAGCTATAGCCGCAAGGGCTTATGTTTCTCCGTTTCACTTTCAGAGGATATTCAGTGTTCTCTGCGGCTTTACGGTAGGTGAATATATCAGGCTCAGACGGCTCACCCTTGCGGCGCAGGAGCTTTCGGGGTCGGATATAAAGGTAATAGACGCAGCGGTCAGATACGGCTATGATTCCCCGACAGCTTTGCCAGAGCATTCACCCGTTTCCACGGAATATCTCCCTCGGCTGCAAAGCAGAAGGGTGCAAAGCTTAAAGCCTTTGCGCCTCTGAGAATAAAGCTTACATTGGAAGGCGGTACGGTCATGGAATACAGAATTATTGAAAAATCGGCATTTACGGTCATGGGCAAAGCAAGAAAATTCAGTGCCGAAACCTCGTACAGGGATATTCCCCTGTTCTGGCAGGAGCTTATGGAAAACGGCAAATGCAAAAATATAAGCGGAATGTACGGAATATGCATGGACGGGGACGGCAGCAGCTTTGACTATCTCATTGCCGACTGCTACGATCATTGCGGGGATATTCCCGAAGGGTGCATTACAAAGACCATACCTGCGGGAACATGGGCGGTATTCCCGTGCAGAGGGGAGCTGCCGAAGGCTCTTCAGGACGTAAACACGAGAATATGGAACGAATGGCTCCCAAGCTGCAGGGAATACAAGCTGGGCGGAAATTACAATATTGAAAGGTATACGCCCCCTGCGGACGATCCTAAGGATACCTACAGTGAGATATGGGTTCCCGTAATAAAGGTATAAACCGTTATTTAACGAAGAACGCCGTAAAAGCATAGCCGCAGTGCTGTGCTTTTACGGCGTTTTATTTGTTTTTTAGGTTGACAAGCGGCGGCTTACATTGTATAATTTACTTATGGGAACCTCTAGAAACCGGTTTGAAAAGAAAAAATGTGCGGAGCACGTCGGATGCTAGGAAAGCCGACGAAGCAAGGCTTGATGCCTTGCGAGGAGGTTTGACGAAGCAGACGGCGTGCTCCGCACATTTTCTCTCAAACAAGGTTTTTATACTAAAAACCGTTTGAACGAAGGATAAGATTTGGCGAAAAGCCGTGCCGGTTTCAAGGAAAAGAACCGCAGGCAGGCTTGGCGCCTGGCAAGGTTCTTTGACGCAGAAAACGGTGCGGATTTTTGTCAAAGATATCCTGAGTTTAAATGGTTTTTAGTATTAGAGGTGACCTTATGATGAACGCTGTCTGTCAGGCAAACTGATACAGCAATGTATAAATTGAAAGGATCGAATTATAATGAAGGTTGTAGCATTTGTTCCAATGAAGCTTAACAACACTCGACTTCCGCAAAAAAACACAAAACCGTTTACCAATGGCAAACCTCTCTGTTCCTATATACTTTCCACGCTGCTGACAGTACCAGAACTTGACGAAATTTATGTATATTGCAGCAATCCCGAAATCAAGAAATATATCCCAAGCGGAGTAAAATTTTTTCAGAGAAGTACAGAACTTGACAAGGACACGACCAAAATAAACGAGGTCCTTAAATCATTTTCCGATGACGTTCCTGCAGATATTTATGTGCTTACCCATGCAACAGCGCCCTTTATGTCTGCAAAAAGTATTTCCGAGGGCATTCATGCAATAACCGATAAGGGTTATGACTCTGCTTTCGCTGCCGAAAAAATACAGGATTTCCTTTGGTGCGACAACAAGCCGATGAACTATTCCCTTGACAATATTCCCAGAACACAGGATCTCCCCGTAATTTATAAAGAAACCTGCGGTTATTACGCATATACCAGGGAGCTTATCAGCAAGTATAACAGACGTATCGGAGAAAAAGCATATATAGTTGAAGTCAGTGAGATCGAAGCCTGCGATATCGATAACGCAGAGGATTTTGAAATTGCCGATGCTATATGTTCTCATATCATCAGCAAGCAAAACAAGGAGTAATATCAGTATATGAATATAAACATTCTTGACTGCACCCTCCGTGACGGAGGATACATCAATGATTTCAGTTTCGGAAGAAAAAGCATTTCCGAAATAATAGGAAAGCTTTCCCATTCGGGAATTGAAATAGTGGAGTGCGGCTTTCTCAAAAGCGGAGCGGACGATCCCGACAGGTCGCTTTTTGACAGCGTCGGAGCTATTGCAAAGCACATTCCAGAAAACAAAGGAAAATGTATGTATGTGGCAATGATTGCATTCGGGGATATCTCCATTGACGAGGTAGAGCCGTATGACGGCAGCTCAGTGTCGGGCATACGCCTTACATTCCACGAGTACGATATCGACAGCGCCTTTGACTTTGCCTCAAAGCTTTCCGATAAGGGCTACAAGGTCTTTATCCAGCCCGTGGGAACAGCGTCCTATACCGACAAGGCTCTTCTTGACCTTATTGAAAAGGTAAACCGGATGGAGCCGTTTGCCTTTTATCTGGTTGACACTCTCGGCACTATGTACAAGAATAATCTTCTGAGAATGTTCTATCTTGTGGATAACAACCTCAATAAAGATATCAGGGTCGGATTTCACTCCCACAATAATCTCCAGCTTTCCTTTTCAAACGCACAGGAGCTTATAGAGCTTAACTCCAAGCGGGATATAATCATAGATTCCTCTGTTTTCGGAATGGGAAGGGGCGCAGGCAATCTCTGCACCGAGCTGCTTACGCAGTATATCAATGAAAACATCTGCGAAAAATATGACATCATACCTATCCTTGAAATCATGGACGAATATATCCTCCCCATATATTCCGCAAAGACGTGGGGTTATTCCGCTCCCTACTATCTTGCGGCGGTAAACGGCTGCCACCCAAATTACGCCTCGTATCTTATGAACAAGCAGTCGCTGTGCATAAGGGATATAAGCGCAATAATAAAGCGTATCCCGCAGGATAAAAAGCACCTTTACAACAAGGAGCTTATCAATACGCTTTACCTTGAATATCAGGAAAGAAGCATCGACGACAGAACTGCGCTTGCGGAGATATCGGGGCTTTGCAGGGGAAGAAAGGTGCTTATTCTCGCTCCCGGCAGGACTCTGCTCACCCATAAGGAGCAGATAAAAAAATATATCGGCGAAAACGATCCCGTTGTTTTCAGCATTAACCATATTCCCTCGGACTATCGCTGCGACAGGGTCTTTGTCAGCAACCTCAAACGCTTCAAGGGAATAGACGACGCTATCTCGGCTATGAACGGACGGGTGATAATCACTTCAAATATCTCCGCAGACCCCGGCATCTGCACCGTCAATTATTCCGCATATCTTAACGACAGCGACGTTATTTCCGACAATTCGGGGCTTATGCTTCTTAACATTCTGAAAAAAGCAGGCGTTACGGAGGCTGCGCTGGCAGGCTACGACGGATTTGACATTACCGCCGAAAAGAACTATTTCGACGAAAAGCTGATGAGCGCCCAGGACGCCGAAAGACGTATCCTTATGAACAAGGCTATGACGGAATACCTTTCAAGATTGAATGCTTCGCTGAAGCTCACCTTTATCACTCCGTCGGTCTACGACCGCAGCAGGGGAGGATACGATGAGCAGATATGACCTTGTTATTTTCGACCTTGACGGCACGCTTGCCGACACGTCACCCGGTATACTCAACAGCATAAGATATACTCAGAAAATGCTTTGCCTGCCCGAAATAACTCTTGAACAGATGTATTCCCACGTGGGTCCTCCGATGGATCAGTCCTATGCAAGGAATTTCGGACTTTCTGGTGAAAGGCTCAGACAGGCTGTGGAATACCACAAGGAATACGCCGTAAAGCAGGGCTATAAGGAGATAGAGCTTTATCCCCATATAACGGAGCTGCTTGACGAGCTGAGAAGTCACGGAATAAAAACCGCCGTTGCCACCCTGAAGGCTCATCAGACAGCACTGAAGATCTTCGATACCTTCGGACTTGCCGACAAATTCGACACGGTTATCGGTGTTGACACAAAAAATCCCATGACCAAATCTCAGCTTATAGAATACTGCCTTGAAAAACAGAGCTGCCCCAAAAACAGGGCGGTTCTTATCGGCGACAGCAGCTACGACGCTATGGGAGCGGCAGAGGCGGGCATTGACTTTATTGCAGTGACCTACGGCTTCGGATTCAAGACCGCCGGGGATACAAAGGAATTTGCCTGCGCGGGAGTATGCGCGGATGCAGGCGAAATAAAAAGGCTTATTTTATGCTGATTTGCGGCAAAGCTAAACTTTTTCCCGAAAATGATGATATAATGTAGGGGTTCTCTATAAACCGGGACACGAGCAAAGCCTCGTCCATTGGTTCGGTCAGA
>CAZDJG010000004.1:13772-27337 GCA_964505695.1 uncultured Ruminococcus sp. | reverse complement strand
CGAAGCAGATGACCGAACCAATAGAGGATTTGCCGTGAAGGAGGTTTATAGAGTTTCCCTTTTGAGAAGGCAAGAAAGAAATCCTTGCAAATAAGCTCACGGTAAAGTTTATAGCAAGACACAGAAACAGACTAACAAAAGGAAGCGGCAGAGAGTGGGAAGAGTTAGGAATGAGTCCGCAGACGGGCTTGTCGCCCGTCAAGGACGAATGACGACACTATTCACATTCTCTGCCGCTGAACTTGTCAGGATATTTTTGCGGATTGCTATAGGTCAAGCCTTTCCAAAGGCTTGCATGGGGTCAAGGTGGGCAGCGCCGTCTTTGGAATGACCAGGCGAAGCTTGGTCAACCTCCGCAGAGGGCGAAATCCCCTTTTTTATCAAGAAAACGGGGAAAAGGTGAGAAATGCGGCAGCATTTCGAGAGAGAATCGCTCCCTGCGGGGAGCGGACACGACCGCTCTCCCTTCAAAATAAAGCCTTCCAAACGTTCCGGTGGAACGTTTGGAACAAAGCCATATCATTACACTATTTGTATGCATGGAATAAATATATATTTTTTCGCCGGACTATGTACGTCTGAACCTCTTTTTATCGGCTGTACTTAAAATGTTCTTGAAAAATAAAATAATTTGCGTTATAATATTCCCATAACGGTTTTGGGGGTGAGCAGGCATGAGCAGGCTTTTGGAAAAAGAAATGTCGGAGATCTCCGAGGACGAGCTTGACCGTGCGGTTTCGGAAAAAAACAGGGAAATGCAGGCTATCTCCCGTGAGGATAAGCGTAAAAGCTCAGCCGCAGGACACAGACAGCGTATGAGGGACAGGTTTTTAAGCTCCGGTCTTACGGGCTTTGCTCCCCATGAGATCCTTGAGCTGCTGCTTTTTTATGCCGTTCCCAGACGGGACACAAAGCAGACCGCTCACGAGCTTATCGGCCGTTTCGGCAGCATTGCGGGGGTTTTTAATGCGGACATATCCGACCTTTGCTCGGTAAACGGCGTAAGCGAAAATGCCGCAGTGCTTTTCAGACTTATTCCGCAGATAATATCCGTCTATTATTCGGATATCAACAAAAAAACTTCATGCACCGATACACGTATGCTTGCGGAGCTGTTCAAGCCGTATTTTGTGGGTGCGTCCTCGGAAAAATTCCTCATAGCCTGCTTTGACGGCGACCTGCGTGTGATATCGGTCACGGAGGTGAGCAGGGGCACTTCCTCGTATACCTCTGTTGAAATGAGAAAGATAATGAGCGAGGTCATTAAAAGCGGCTGCGCTATGACTGCGGTCGCTCATAACCATCCGGGCGGCTCTCCCAGACCCTCCGATGAGGATATAGCCGTTACAAGAAGAATAAACGAAATACTTAAAGCCGTTGAAGTCCGTCTTATGGATCACATAATCATTGGCGCAGACAAGACCTATTCCATGAGGGACGGCGGCGAGCTGGGGATTTTTGATTGAAAGGATCATTTGCAGATGTCAATAGATAAGATAGTAATAAAGGGCGCAAGGGAGCATAATCTCAAAAATGTCGATCTGGAGCTTCCCCGTGACAAGCTTATTGTAATGACGGGGCTTTCGGGATCGGGAAAATCATCTCTTGCCTTTGATACGATATATGCGGACGGTCAGCGCAGATATGTGGAAAGCCTGTCGTCCTATGCAAGAATGTTTCTCGGTCAGATGGACAAGCCTGACGTTGATTCCATAGAGGGACTTTCTCCCGCAATATCCATAGACCAGAAAACCACTTCAAAAAACCCGCGTTCAACGGTGGGAACCGTTACCGAGATATATGACTATTTCCGTTTGCTTTTTGCAAGGATAGGAATACCCCACTGCCCCGTGTGCGGACGTGAGATAAAGCAGCAGACGGTCGATCAGATAATCGACCGCATATCCGCTCTGCCGGAGGGAACGAAGATACAGATACTTGCTCCCATTGTAAAGGGACGCAAGGGCGAACACGTCAAGGAGCTTGAGGGCGCAAAAAGATCAGGCTATGTACGTGTGAGGATCGACGGGATAGTATACGACCTTTCGGAAGAAATAAAGCTTGAAAAGAACAAAAAGCACACTGTTGAGATCGTGGTGGACAGGCTTATAGTAAAGTCCGAAATGGGGACACGTCTTGCCGACAGCATAGAAACCGCTTCGGGATTGTCGGGAGGAACGGTTATCTGCGACATAATCGGAGGAGAGGAAATGATGTTCTCCCAGAATTATGCCTGCCCCGAACACGGCGTTTCAATGGAGGAGCTTTCTCCGAGAATGTTTTCCTTCAACAATCCGTACGGCGCCTGTGAAAAATGTACGGGTCTGGGCGTTTACAAGAAGATAGACCCCTACCTTATTATCCCCAATCCCGATCTTTCCCTGAAGGAGGGAGCGGTAAAGGCAAGCGGATGGTCAGCCACCGACGAAAATTCCATTGCAATGATGTATTTCAAGGGGATAGCTCAGTATTACGGCTGCTCCGTAACAGCGCCTCTGAGCACATGGAGCGGGGAGGCGGTAAACGCGCTGCTCTACGGCACGGGTGACACAAAGCTGAAGCTTCACCGCTCCACCGCATACGGAGGGGGAATGTATTACCAGCCCTTCGAGGGAATAATAAACAACCTTGAACGCCGCTACAGGGAAAGCAATTCCGAATGGAGCAAGGCGGATATCGAGCAGTATATGTCCGAGGAGGACTGTCCCGAATGTCACGGAAAAAGGCTGAAAAAGGAGATCCTCGGCGTTACCGTAGGCGGCAAAAGCATTGCAGAGGTAACGGATATGTCCGTGACGAAATGCCTTGATTTTTTTGAAAATCTGGCCCTTACCGAAAGGGAAAGCTTTATCGCGGAAAGAGTAGTAAAGGAAATAACCGGTCGTCTGGGATTTTTAAAAAGCGTGGGACTTGAATATCTTACTCTTTCACGCCCGTCCGGAACGCTTTCGGGCGGAGAATCGCAGAGAATACGGCTTGCGACCCAGATAGGCTCTTCTCTTGTGGGAGTGCTTTACATTCTCGACGAGCCGTCCATAGGGCTTCATCAGAGGGATAACGACAAGCTTATCGCAACTCTTAAACGTCTGAGAGATCTGGGCAATACCCTTATCGTGGTCGAGCATGACGAGGACACTATGAGGGCAGCCGATTTTATCGTGGACGTCGGTCCCTATGCGGGAATACACGGCGGCGAGATAATCTGCGCAGGAACTGTGGAGGACATAATGAACTGCGAGCGTTCCATAACGGGAGCGTATCTGAGCGGAAGGAGGACGGTCCCCGTTCCCGAAAAGCGCAGAACGGGCAGCGGAAAATTTCTTACCGTAAAGGGCGCAAGGGAAAATAATCTGAAAAACATAACCGTCAGGATACCGCTGGGTACATTTACCTGCGTTACGGGAGTAAGCGGTTCGGGAAAATCCTCTCTTGTAAACCGTATAATATATAAATATCTGGCGGCAAAGCTCAACAGGGCAAGGACCCGTGCGGGCGATTTCGATACCATTGAGGGAGCGGAATATCTCGATAAGATCATTGCTATAGACCAGTCGCCCATAGGCAGAACGCCGCGCTCCAATCCCGCCACATATACGGGTGTTTTCAACGATATCAGGGAGCTTTTTGCTCAGACAAACGATGCAAAGACCCACGGCTATACATCAGGCAGATTTTCCTTCAATATAAAGGGCGGACGGTGCGAGGCGTGCGAGGGCGACGGTATCATAAAGATAGAAATGCACTTTCTGCCCGACGTTTACGTTCCCTGCGAGGTCTGCAAGGGAAAACGCTATAACCGCGAAACTCTTGAGGTCAGATACAAGGGCAAAAATATTTACGATGTGCTTGAAATGACCGTAGACGAGGGTGTGGAATTTTTCTCGAACCACCAGAAAATATACCGAAAGCTCCTTACTCTGCAGGAGGTGGGACTTGGATATATCAAGATAGGACAGCCCGCAACCACTCTTTCGGGAGGAGAGGCGCAGAGGGTAAAGCTTGCCGCAGAGCTTGCAAGGCGTTCTACGGGCAAGACTATCTATGTTCTTGACGAGCCTACCACAGGACTTCATACAGCAGACGTCCATAAGCTTCTGGAGGTACTGAGTAAGCTTGCCGACAGCGGCAATACCGTTCTTGTGATTGAGCATAATCTTGATGTGATAAAAACTGCGGATCATATTATCGACCTGGGACCCGAGGGCGGCGACAAGGGAGGAACTCTTGTTGTCAGCGGAACCCCCGAGGAGGTCGCAGAATGCAAAAAAAGCTACACAGGAAAATATCTCAGACCGATGCTTGGCATGAAATAAGGGAGAACGTTATGGTAAATTTCGGAAATGAATGGGACGGAATAATGGCAGGGGAGTTTGATCTGCCATACTACAGGCAGCTCAGGGAGTTTTTAAAGCAGGAGTATTTCACAAGGGAAATATATCCCGAAATGAACAACATTTTCAACGCCATGAAGCACGCGTCCTACAGCGATATCAAGGCGGTGATACTTGGACAGGATCCTTATCATGAGCCGGGGCAGGCTCACGGGCTTTGCTTTTCCGTTCAGAAGGGCTGCCCCATACCTCCGTCGCTTCAGAATATTTATAAGGAGCTGAACGCCGACTTGGGTATTCCTCCGGCACCTCACGGGGAGCTTTACAAGTGGGCGGATAACGGTGTGCTGCTCCTTAACACTGTTCTCACCGTCCGCAGGGGACAGGCAAATTCTCATAAGGGCAAGGGCTGGGAAATATTTACCGACGACGTTATCAAAAGGCTGAATGAACGTGAAAAGCCCATGGTGTTCCTTTTATGGGGTGCAAACGCAAGAGCGAAAAAGGAGCTTATAACAAATCCCCGTCATCTTGTGCTTGAGGCTGCTCACCCGTCGCCGCTTTCTGCGTATAACGGATTCTTCGGGTGCAGGCATTTTTCAAAATGCAACGAATTTCTTCAAAGCAACGGCATAGAGCCTGTTGACTGGAGGATTGAATAATACATAAAAATCCGCTGTGCGTTTTAAAGGCAGCAGCAGTTTTTTGTATTATTCAACCTATAGACAAATCCTCGGCTGAAGTAAGCCCTTTCGCCGTATCCGGAAATTTTCCGGATACGGTTTTTAGTATAATTTTGCCGGTTTGAATTTCTTGCCTCCTGCCTCTTGTCCTCTTGCCTCTAATGGCATTCAAACCAACTTTTGCCCGTGCATACGTCCGCCGTAAGGGGGATATCAAGCCGCACGGCATTTTTCATTTCCTCTCCGAGTATCTGCGCCGCACGCTCCGCGTCCTTTTCGGACGCCTCAATGATAAGCTCGTCGTGTATCTGCAAAATAAGCTGTGCGTCAAGCTGCTCCTCCTTCAGTCTGCGGTACACCTTTACCATGGCAATTTTGATAATATCCGCCGCCGCTCCCTGAACGGGCGCATTCATGGCGGCTCTTTTTCCGAATGACTGAATATTCTTGTTCTTTGCCGCAAGCTCGGGGATATATCTTCTTCTGCCGAACATGGTTTCGGAATATCCGTTTTTCTCGGCACTCGAAACGGCATCTTCCATAAACCTCTTTACTCCCGAATAATTGGCGAGATAGTTTTTTATATATCTGTCTGCCTGTGCCACCGAAACGTCGATATCCTTTGAAAGGGAAAATGCGCTTATTCCGTAAACTATGCCGAAGTTTACCGCCTTTGCCGCACGGCGCATTTCGGAGGTCACCATGTCCTCGGGCATTGAGAATACCTGCGCTGCTGTTGCGGTATGGATATCCTTTCCGCCGGTAAAAGCCTCCTGCATATTTTTGTCGCCGCTCAGATGGGCAAGTATTCTCAGCTCGATCTGACTGTAATCGGCGTCGATAAGCAGTCTTCCCTCCTCGCTTACGAAAAATTTCCTCATGCTGCGTCCAAGCTCGGTGCGCACGGGAATATTCTGAAGATTAGGCTCGGTAGAGGAAATACGTCCCGTTCTTGTTTCGGTCTGCTTAAAAACGGAATGGATCCGTCCGTCGGGAGAAACCGCCTTTAGCAGTCCCTCCACATAGGTAGACTGAAGCTTTGTGTACTGGCGGTACATGATTATCATGTCGATGATGGGGTCTTTGTCCCGCAGGCTCTCAAGCACGTCGGCGTTTGTGGAATATCCCGTTTTTGTTTTTTTCCCCGAGGGAAGTCCCAGATCCTCAAAGAGTACTGCTCCAAGCTGCTTTGGCGAAGAGATATTGAACTGCTTTCCCGCACGGAAATATATCTGCTGTTCAAGACCCTCTATTTCGGTGCAGAGCGTTTTTCCGAATTCCTTTATGCCCTCCGTATCCGCTTTTACGCCAAAGTATTCCATTGAGGCAAGCACCTCGGTAAGCGGCAGCTCCGTTTCACGGTAAAGCTTTCCCATGCCGAGCTTGTCCGTTTCGCCGTCAAGGCGCTGGCAAAGAGCGGTAAGAGCGGCAATATCGCCGTATTCTCCGAGATTTTCGTAAGAGGGACAGCCGTAAAGGGCACAAAGACCGCTTACGGTGTATTCCGAGGCGGAGGCGTTGAGAAGATAGCCTGCAATATCCCCGTCGGAAACAACGTTTTTCAGCACTTTGCCTCTTTCAAGACAATATCTGTAAGCAGGCTTTGCCCCGAAGGTCAGCTTTTCATATTCACAGGAAAGGAGAGCTAAAATGTCCTCTTCCTCCTCAAATACGCAAAGCCTTTCGCCGTATGCGCAGTAAAGCCTGTTATCCTGCAAAATAAAAGCAAATTTTCCCTTGATATCCTCTGCCGTAAGAGAGGATATTTCATATTTTATTTCGGGGGATTTTTCCTCATTTACCGAAGCGGCAGCCGCCGACGGCTTTACACCCAGCTTTTCCATAAGCTTTGTCATTTCAAGTTCGGTAAGCAGCCGTGAAAGCCTTTCGCTGTCCCTTTCGGAATAGCTGTAATCGGAAAGCTTCCTTGAAACAGGAGCATTTGTAACGATAGTCGCAAGCCATTTGCTGTCCTTTGCGTCCTGAGCGCCCGCTTCAAGCTTTGCAATAACGGATCTTGATGCGTTCACCTCTCCTGCCGCAAGCTTTTCATAAAGCTTTTCAACGCAGCCGTATTCGGAAATGAGCGAAAGAGCGGTTTTTTCACCTATCCCCTTTACTCCGCTTATATTATCGGAGCTGTCGCCCATAAGTCCCTTCAGGTCAATAAGCTGACGGGGAGAAAGTCCGCCGTAAAGCTCGCCGAATTTTTCGGGAGTGCAGCGGATAAGCTCCTTTGTTGTGTGGAGCAGAACGGTCACATTATCCCGTATAAGCTGTAGACTGTCCCTGTCGCCTGTAAGAATATAGGCATGGTCGTTTTCGCCGCAGATGGACGCAAGAGTCCCGAGAATATCGTCCGCCTCAAAGCCGGGACATTCTGTAACGCTTACTCCGAGAGCAGTCAGAAGCTCCTTTATAAGGGGCATCTGCATTGCAAGCTCCTCGGGCATTCCGTGACGGTTTGCCTTGTATGCGGCGTTTGCCTTGTGGCGGAAGGTAGGCTCTCTCAGATCAAAGGCAACTGCGCAGCAGTCGGGAGCTATTTCACCCGCAGTTTTCAGATAAATGTTCATAAATCCCGTGATCGCGTTGGTAAAAACGCCGTTTTTATTGGACAGTGCCTTTATCCCGTAAAATGCACGGTTCATAATGCTGTTTCCGTCAATGGCAAGCAGTTTCATGGTAATATCCTCTCTTTATTTGAAGTATCTGATATCTTTTGTGAGCATAAGAAGCAGATCAAGGCGCACCTTGTCCCTGTATTCGGGCTTTACCATATAATAAACGTAATTTTCGAGGATATTCACATCGGGAACGCTTCTTCCCTCAATTTTGAAATTGTAAAAGCCCATAGGCACATATTTATTGTAAATAGCATCGGGAGAAATATGCAAGGGTGAGGAGATCGTCTGATAAAGGGTCTTTTTCATACATTCGCACTCAAATGGCTCGGGAACATACTGCGTACCTGTGCGCTTTGCCATATGCTCGGTGCAGGCGATCTGGCTCCTGCCGATAGAGCGGTAATGCTCCCCTCTGCGCTTGCAGGCGGGGGTGCAGCAGGGATTTATGAGCAGCTCCGCTTTTTCCTTGTGAGGGAGCTTTTCGAGGATATCAAATTTATTGTTGAAATTGTAGTCGAGAACCACAAGGGAATAATCCTTTTCCATTTCGCCGCAAAGCTCGCCAAAGTCCTCTATCTGCTTGCAGGTGGAGCTGGTAACGGGAATATCGGGAAATTTATCCCTTATATAGTCCTCAAGCATCTGCGAACAAACGATGACCTCGTTCATGCCGTTATCCGCCGCCTTCAGAACCGCATTGCACAGCGGATCGGAAAGATGCTCCGCCTTTATCATGGGATTTGTAAGGGTAAAGCGGCAGGGTATGCCTCTTTTGTTGAACCGGCTGAGTATCTCACGCATTATTCTTGGATCAAGCGCACCCTGGATAAATCTGCCGCCGTTCCAGGTCATATTTGGAAAGCAGCCGTAGACCGAGCCTATTTTAACGCCGTCAATAAACGGTTCGGGAAAACGCTCCATATATTCCGCAAGGGTAAGATTGAGCCTGAAATGCCTTATAAAATCGGGAAGATGAAATTTTATATCCATATGCCTGCCGCCTTTAACTGTAGGGAACCTCTATAAACCTCCTTCACGGCAAATCCTCTATTGGTTCGGTCATCTGCTTCGTTATCAGACCTTGTAAGACAGCAAGTATTACTGCGGTCTGATGCCTTGCATCTGACCGAACCAATGGACGAGGCTTTGCTCGTGTCCCGGTTTATAGAGAACCCCTGTAATATCACATACTATAATTATAGCCGCAGAACAAAGGCTTGTCAAGGCGGATTTTTTACCGCAGCATTCAAGAAAATACCGCACAAAGACATCATCGGGTTTTTGTGCGGTATTTTCTTGTTTCAGACGCAGTATTGTCACAGCCTTTCGCCGTATTCTCTGAGGTAAAGCATATTTTTTATTGCGAAAGAGGCTTTCCAGCGGTTTGCGGCTATCTCGTATTCCTTGTAATCATTGCACCACTGCCATGTTACGGGGAATGAGCCATCGGGAAGCTGGCTTTCCTTTATAAATCTGCATTCATATTCCGCAAGCTCGGCGCTATCCTCATAAAAAAGGCTGTTCCTTGTAATACCGAGATCGGAGGGTCTTGCGGTGTATTCCGACGACCATTTTTCCTTTTCCCTGCAAATGCAGCACGTCACCTGCTCACGGAGCTTTTTTTCAAGCAGCTCCATATCGCAGACAGTCGTATCTGTTTTCTTAACTGCGTAAAAAAGCTTGATAAAGCACCATGTGATATGCCGCTCGCCCACAGGGGAGTCATTTATAAACCATTCTGCCGCCTGCTCTGCAATTTCACGGGCTTTTTTGTAAATTTCCGTACCGCAGTCTGCGTATCTTAAAATAAAGCCTGCAAGAGCGGCGGTGGGATTATAGGAAAAATCGTCCCTGCCGCTGTATTCCCACCATATTGCATGGGGATAATCATTGTTTGAGGGTACGGTGTTAAGCCACTGATTATGTGCGGTGTCAAAATCCGCTCCGCTTTCAAGGTATCGGAGAATACCCTTTATAACAGGGTGATTTTTATCCTCAACCCGTATTTCGTCAATGATTTCGGTTGCCTGCCACGTCGCTATGGGCGATGAACAGGGGTTCAGAAAATCGGGTTCTATCCCATGTCCGAAGCCGCCGTCCTCATTCTGATAAAAGCTCAGCGCCCGAAGAACATTTTCCTTGTTTCCGTTTTCAAAATGGAACTGCCACCTTGCCAGATCGAGAGGGCGTGCATTGCGGTAAACGAATTGTCTTGCTTTTTCAAACACAGTCATATGATCTGCTCCTTTTTTGTATTGTTCTTTTAAGAATATCACATCATCGGGAGAATGTCTTGTAAAAATTCGACATCGTAAAATTTTCGGCTGTTGCTCAGGGGATATGTCGATCAGCCTTTATATTTCAAACGATTTTCAATATAACCGTTTGCCGCAAGACCGTTTTTCTTTGCCGAGGAATAAATCTCAATTGCCGTATCCGTATCGTTTATGTTTATCAGGGCGTTTACCGCCGCTATGATACCTACGGCTGCCCTGTTTTTGGAAGAGCGGGGCTTATTCAGCTTTTCCCATTCGCCCGTTACGTATATTTCGGGAGCGTCCTCACTGCACAGATCGGGCAGCAGCTTTTCGCAAAGCTGTCCGACCTGAATTTTCTCGCCGTAAGCCGTCATGACCGAGGACAAAAAGATCAGTCTGTAAAAGTCATACTGAATGCTGTTTTGGCATTTGCTGAGGAATCCTTCAAAGGCATCTCTTGAAAAATCCGTATGTGCGGGATCAATGTTAAGCCTTGGGTTTACAGCCATTGCCGCACGGTGAGCCTCATATGCTATGCATTCATTCTCAGCTGTAATTTCGCTGTTTGCTTCAACCGCTTTTTTATACATTCCGAACCAATAGCTTTCGGCTCCGCCCAGTGCAAGCGTAAATCTTTGGGTCGTATCGCAAACGGGATAAAATAAGTATTTTTCAGTCATACGATCAACAAGAGCTTCAAGCTTTCGGTGATTTTTATACAAGCTTTCGCTGTCACGCAGCATTGCAAAGCTGTCGGAAATGTTCCACAGGCAGAAAGCCTTTTCCTGCATATCGGTGACATCTCCGTTTTCGACAGCGTCTGTGAGTAATTTTATGACCGCCAGATTTGCGGCTCTTTTTTGATCGGACGAATAAGCTGTGCTTTGACCGCAGAGCATTACCGATCTGAATTTTTCCCTGAGTTCCGAGCTAATCAAAAAAAGCCTCCGTTCCCTTTTTCCGAACTGTGATATGTACGTTAAAAAGAAATTATTTATTATTTCGTGCAAGCTCTACAGCCGATGTCAGCGTCATGCTGTGCCGCCGTTTAAAATCATTTAGCAGGTGCGGCTGATCGGTATAGCCGTATTTGTATACTGCGTCAAGCACGCAAAAGCTTTCCGAAAACGCTGCGTCCTGCCACAAAAGCTGGTACCGTATAAGGGACGACATTGTTTTGGGGGATATTCCCGTATTGCTTATAAAGATCCTTTCGAGCTGTTTTTGGGAAACGGCGGTATATCCGCAGACGTCGGATATTTTTTTGCTGCCGTTGGTTCTGAGGATATAATCTATCCCGTTCATAAGGTCGGTGTTTATGCGCTGAGGAGAAAGCTTTTTCAGAAGAAGCTTTTCGGCGGCGGATATTTTTCCGTTAAGGTCGGGAATATCAAAAAGCAGCGGTTCAAGCTCCGATCTGAGCTGCCGTGAAAATTCCTCCACAGGGAAATATCCGGTTTTGTCTTTTCCGAAGCTTTCGTCGGAAAATAAAATAGCCGTCCATGCGTAAAAACGTATTCCGAAAACGGCGGTGATATCGGCGCTTTCTTTCGTTTGCGATATGCAGGTGCTTTCGTCCAGTGCGCAGAATATGCCGCTCAGGTTATTTTTTGTATAGTTTATCCTGAAAATAATGTCCATGCAGGTATCGGGTATAACTATATTTCGGCTCTCCCTTTGCGCGGAGGCTTTTTTCGTTCCCCAGAAACAGCGGATATACGGCGCAAGAGCGGCGCAGGGACTTATTTCGCAGTATCGGTCGTTATTTTTGTACGGTTCGCCTGTTATTGGACGGTATGCTTTTATAAGAGAGCGCATTTTTTCACCCCGATTATGGTTTACTGTGTGGCTGCTGAAAATCTGCACATAATGTAATTTGTTGAAAACTGTTTGTTGACTTTTTAAGGCAATACCGAACAAAGAACGACTTGCGCCTTTGCACCGAATCTGACTGCGCATCTTCAGCGCAATCTTTATTCGGTATTGCCTTAATTTCTTCATACGAAACAGCAGAGATATTTTTGTGTTTTGCTCTAATAGGACAGCTTTTTGATGTTCTGATCCGACATAAAGGTGGAAGCATTATAAAGAAACAGCACCTGATCGTAATCGGAAATGTCGATAAGCTCTTTATAGGATATCTGTATATACCGAAGATCGACCATGGTTATCTCGCTGTAATGCTCGGTAAGGAACGGGACAAAGCAGTGCGCGTAGCTGTCCTTGAAAATGAGCAGCTTTCCTCCCTCGTTTCCTGTGCGGACGGTTATCATGGGCTGGTTTGTGCCGAAAAATGTGCTGTATTTGTCCTTAACGTCAAGATATTCCCTGAAATACATTCCTTTGTGTATCACGGGATCCTCGCCGAAGGTCGAATATATCTCAAGCTCGGGTTCCTCCGCTGCCTCCGACGGCAGCCATATATCCAGAGAATCGGGCTGTATCCCCTCATAAAGGACCTTTGAATAAAATGTTCCCTTAAATTCGCTGCCTGCGTGGTCGATGTCGTAATGATCCTCGTTGAATGATGCAAAACCAAGCTTTTTCGCCGCAGCGGTATATCCCAGAAAAGCGCCCCTTGTTGTCCAGTGGTGATCGGTGCGGTAATAGATATAATCGTCCCTGTTTGCGCTGAGAACGGAATAAACGTCAATAGGAACTGCATATCCCTCAAGTCCTGAATAGACCTCGTTTATAAATTTCTGCTGGTCGGGATTGGGGGCGTTCGAGGGCAGCTTATCCCTGTATATTTCCGCCTGTGTGGGAACTATCATAATATAGGGAATAACGGAATTGTCCTCCGAAAAATTTTTTATACCCTCTATGCTTTTTGCAACGGTTTCCTTGTCGGGCTCGGATATTTTTTCCACAAGCCTGTCCGAAAGGAAATAAATGCCGTTTCGTTCCCTTTTGCCCGTCATAAGCTCCATATAGGTCTGTGCGGCGATCCATTTGTCGTGTCCCGCAAAGTGGTCGGAAACATAGCTTTCTATGCCGCCCGTATAGCTGCCGTTATACAGTTTTTTTCCCGAAAACTTCGGAAATGATGCAAGCACCCTGTTCTGTGTTTCTGAAAAGGATTCCTTTTCGGAAAAAACGGTAATACAGCCGAGAGAGATAAGAATGCCGAAGAAGATTATCACTGTCACAAGGGACGATATTATACGCAGCATTTTTTCACTCTGACGGTGGGTCTGCTTGTTGGTTTTTCTGCTTTTCATAGATATTTTCCGCCCTTCCTTACCTCAGAATCTGAAATACAAAAACGGATTGTAGGACGCTCCCACAAGATACGCGGTGCAGACGAGAAGTCCTCCCGTTTTCAGAATGACAGCCGCAGCCGCAGCAGCTTTCGGCTTCTTTTCCTCCGCCGTCTGTATAAGCCTGCTGCCAAGTCCTCCCGAAATAAGGATACATAAAACAAATAAAATACAATTTGATGCAAGTGTGTATTTCCCGTAGCTGTCCGCGAGGCTTCCTCCTGCGCCGAACATTGCCGCAAAATATGCTCCTGCGTCCGAAAGGGTATTCGTATCGAAAAGCACCCAGCCGAAAACCACCATAACAAATGTGTAAAGCATACTTACGGGAGCAGGCAGCTTTTTGAGCAGTTCCCCGAAGCCCGCCTTTTCGATAACGATAAGGATCCCGAAATAAAGCCCCCAC
>CAZDJG010000004.1:7358-13762 GCA_964505695.1 uncultured Ruminococcus sp. | reverse complement strand
CCCGTAAGCGCCCACACAATAAACAGATTTCTGAAGGTTTTGAGAGTTCCGTTTCTGTTGCCGCCGAGGGGAATATAAACATAGGAGCGGAACCAGCTTCCGAGAGTGATGTGCCATCTGCGCCAAAACTCGCTTATGCTCTGCGAGATATAGGGATGATCAAAGTTTACGGGGAAGTTAAAGCCGAGCATTTTTCCGAGCCCCATAGCCATATCCGAATATCCCGAAAAGTCAAAATATATCTGGAATGCGAATGCGATGATCCCGATCCATGCGGTAAGTGCGGAAATGCCGCTGTAGTCCATAGCCTTTATTTCCGCCCAGATCATGCCGATATTGTTTGCAAGCAGCACCTTTTTGGCAAGTCCCTTTACAAAAAGACCGATGCCCGAGCTTATCTTCAGCACGTTTACCGTTCTTGATTCCAGCTCGTTTGCCACGTCCCCGTATCTTACGATGGGACCTGCCACGATCTGCGGAAAAAGGGAAACATAGGACGCAAAATTCAGAAAGCTTTTCTGTACCGTGATATTCCTGAGATAAAGGTCGATGGTGTAGGACATTGACTGAAAGGTGTAAAACGATATTCCTATAGGCAGATCCACCTGCTTTTCGTTAAGTCCGAAATCGTAAATGTTGTTAAGCGCTTTATTGATATATATCACGGGGTTTGTAAGCTCTGTGCCGAAAACTCCGTTTATGCTGCCGATAATAAAATCGCTGTACTTGAATACCGCCAGCAGTCCCACGTTCATGCATACCGAAACGATAAGACAGATCTTTCGTTTTTTATTATCGTCGTCATATTTTGCCATAAACCGTCCCGCGGTGTAGTCTATGGCAGTGGATATGAGCATTACGATAACGTAAAACGGTTCGCCCCATGCGTAAAAAAACAGTCCCGTAATGAAGATAATGATATTTCTGAGCTTATTTCCCGAAAAAAAATATATCAGCATTACAATGGGGAGAAAAAAATATAAAAAAGTCAGTTCGGAAAAAACCAATTTATATATCCGTCCTTTCGCCGCCGCCAAAAAGCTGCTCTGTGAGCGTTTCAAGCTCCTCGGGGGTAAGCATGGTATTTAAAATATCCGTCAGCGCACCCGAGGTCATAAGCTCCGGAAGCTCAAGAGCGTTCAGAAGAGTCCTCCTGCGTTTTGAGGAATCCGGTGCGCCTGAGTATCCAAGCTCATACAGCAGCAGCCTGTCTATGCCGCCCTTTGGTCTTGCGCTCTCGGTTATTCCCGCTTTCTTAAAGGCATCAAGCAGTATTTCCCCGCTCATTCCCTCAACTCCGAGCTTGCCCTCCTTTGACGGCTCCGTTTTTCGCCTTTCCTTGCCGAAAATATCGGGAATATAAACGTTTGTGATATTTCCGTCCACCGCTCCTCTGAGATAGCTGCGTATCTTGAAGCCTGCGGCGTCGCTGTCAGTCAGAATAATTATGCCCGTTTTTTTGGCATAATGACGTATCAGCCGCATTTTTTCCTTATCCTTAAAAATATGAAAGCCGTCGGTGCATATTATAACTCCGTTTATCACGGAGGAAAGCTTTATTTTGTCGTATTTTCCCTCTACGATAACAGCCTGATTTATATTTATCATATCCGGTATCCTTTTTAAGAAAGCATCTGAGCTATGGCTTTTTCGAGAATAAGACCCTGGGAAGCGCCGCTTGATTTCATGTCGATATCCGCCTTTGCAAGTATCTCCAGGCACTGTGCAAGCCTTTCCGAGGTCAGCCTGCGGACGGAGGAAAAGGCGTTTTTTATCCGGAATTCCAGATTTTTTGCGTATCCGAAATCCTTTATAACGTCTGAAACGCTGTGACCGCTGTCTATGGCAAGCCTTGCCCTGTAAAGGTCGTTCATGCTGCCTGTCAGCACGTAAAGCAGATAAACGGGGGTGTTTTCGGGGTCGTCCGCAAGCTCCCTGTAAAGCTCCATAGCCCTGTTCATGTTTCCTGCGGCAACGGCGTCCGCAAGATTATAGCTTTTTGCGTCGCCCGTATCGGGAGTGAGCAGCTCCACATCGGCTGGAGTGATGGTTCTTCCGTTTGCATAGGAGGTCAGCTTGTCCACCTCGTTCATGATAAGGGTCATGTTTCCGCAGCAGCGGTCGAACAGCAGACCTGCCGCTTTGTCGTCCATGAGCGAACCCTGCTTTTGTGCCGCTTTGCATATTATTTTTACGGATTCGCTCCTTGATCTGACGTTTATTTCGCATACGGCGCCGTTTTTGGCGATGATATCTATAAGCTTTTTGTTTTTTGGAGTGGGATATTTTTTTCCGCCGCAAACGTTTATGTTTGCGGTGTAAAAGATCAGCACAGTGGTGTCGGGAACATTTGAAACGGTTTCGTAAAGAAGCTTTACACCGCTGTCGTCAAGCCTTTTGTGTCCCGGACGCTGCTTTGTTTCCTCCTCCATATCAAGATCGCATACGGTAACGCACAGCCTGTCCGCAAACATGGGGTAGCCCTCGCACGCCTCGCTCAGCCCTTCTATGTCTATATCCCTGCCCTGATACTCGTGAAGATTATATGCCTCGTCGCCTTTTCTTATGATTCGGGAAGTCATTTCACGCTTGTATTTTTCTATGGTGTAAAGGTCGGTGCCGTAGAGGTAATATACCCCAGTCAGCTCGCCGCTTTTTATTATCCTTGCAAGCTCCTTTTCGTTTATCGAAGCCATGCTGTGTCCTCCTTAGGGTAAAATGCGCCGTTATCGGCAATATATGCCGCATTTTCGCAGCTTACCGTTTCCGCAAGAGGGGAAAGCCGTCCCTCAAAGCCGCTGTCTGCAACGAGGTATCTATCCGCCTTGACGTTTATGTCGTTTTTGCAGCAGATAATGCACAGGTCGTACTCCATATCCGGCGGCGTGCATTTTCCCGTAATGCAGATAATGCGTATCCCCTCGGTTTCAATGATATCAAAACCGTTATGCGGGTAATACTCACACCCGCCAAGTTTAATTATATTCTCTTCCGCCGAATAAGTCAAGCCGCTTTTTGTTAATGGAGAAATAACGGTAATATTGTCAAATATTTCGGAAAAGACCGATTCGGTAAATGCGCAGTTTTCCGTAATGACCGCAAAGACCGTTTCGGAGGCTCCCGAACGTGCAAGCTCTTTTGCGGCAGTCCGTACTCCCCTGCGCGTTCCCATGAAGTCGAATATTTGCGAAGCGCTGTCATTTTTAACGATCACCGAACAGCCGTTTCCCTCGGTAAGCACGGATATTTCCGTAACACCCGACGGGACAAGCCTGTAGACCGATATGCAGCAGACGCTTATCAGTACGGAAAGCAGGCATAACAGCACGGAGTACATTCTGTCGGATATAATGACTGCGCCTGCGGATACGGACAGTATAATGAGCAAAAGCATGGGTTTTACTATTTCAAGTCCTGCGGGGATCGCCGCAAAGGGAATTTTCCCCAAAAGCTCCGCAATGTATATTATCGGTTTGCATACTGCGCCCGCAGCAAGGAAAAGACCTCCGCCGATAAACGAAAAGGGCAGCAGACACGCTGCTGCCCCTAAGATCGAAAGGGTGACTGCAAGGGTAAAAAGGGGGGACAGGATAACGTTTGTAACAGGCGATATTACCGATATTTCATCAAAGGACAGCGCCGAAACGGGAAAAACCGCCGCTCCCGCGCATAATGCCGTGCATACCGAGGAGAAAAAAGCTCCCATTCGGTAATTTTCTCCGTATTTTTTGCTTTTGTATCGCTCAAGCTCCTCTATAAGCGCAGGGGCGAGTACAGCCGTTCCCAGCGTTCCCGAAAGCGACAGCAGAAAAGAAACGTTTCTTGCCGAAAACGGAGAAAAAGCGGTCATAATCACAGCGGCTATGGCAAGAGATGTAAGGCTGTCGCTTTTTCTGTTGAATATACCTGCGCTCCAGACCGCCGCCGCCGCAATAAGCGCCCTTATCACCGAAGGGGAAAAGCCTGCGGCTGCGGCAAAAATGAAGGATATCCCCATGACTGCCGCAAATCTTGATTTCCTGCCCATTCCGGCAGCGTTTGCCGCTGCTGCCGCTATTCCCGCTGCGATGGACAGGTGCATTCCCGAAACTGCGGTAACGTGACCTATCCCTGCACGGTAAAGGAGCCTTTCGGTTTTATAGGAAAGATCCATATATCCGCTGCCGAATATCATTCCTATTATCATTTCTCCCTCCTCGGAGGGAACGTATTTCCTTATTCTTTCGCACACATCGGAGCGGAAATCATCAATAATGCGGAAAATGCCGCTTTCGTTTATGATATGATCCGATTCATCGTAAACGTCAATAAGAAGAAAAACATTCATACTCCGGTAATGTTCGGCGCTGCTTTGCGTGCCGCTGTCCGACGGAGCGTAAAGTACTCCCGAAAGTGTTATGCTGTCACCTCTCACAAGATCCGGATTTTTGGAATAAAAGCCTGTTTTGCCTCTCATGCCGTTGGGAAAGGTACAGCTCCCTATATAAAACGCGCTGTTTTCCGAATAAACGCTGACCTCCTCCACCGTAACGCTGCCGCTGAAGGACATACCGTTGTTTTGTTCGATCCTGTGGCACAAGGCAATGTCATAGCCGCCGTAAAGAAAAAGACCCGCCGAGCAAGCCGCCGCACACACGGCGGTACGGTAAAGCCTGCTGCCGTTTTCGGGTCTGAATATAAGAAAAACGCATATCCCGAAGCCGAGAAGTGCGCCTGCTGCCGCAAATGTGAGCCAGAGTGACAAAAATGACGCAAGCAAAAGCCCTGTCAGGTAAGAAAAGCCGACAAAAGCGGTTTTGCGCGCCATTTGAGATCAACTCCGTTATTTGAATTTTTCGACATATTTCGACAAGAAAATTATACCATTTTCATAAACGGTATGTCAATCAAATCATGTAAAGTTTACGGAATATTAAGATCCTTTTTCGCCTCATTTATTCTCTTCAGGCAGATACGGCAGATAATAAATTTTCCCGTGAAGCTGCGGACGAGCCTGTATTTCAGGTGTGTTTTTTTTTCTTTTCGGAGCTGCGCCATTCTTCCTCCGAAAGCATTTCGAGGCGTTCCGCAATCCTGCCCCGCCGTTCGGAGGAAAGGGAGCGGTATTTGCTGATCATCGCCCTTTCTTCTTCCGAGATGCCCGAAACGTCGTTTATTCTTTTATTGTTTGTCCGCCCTGCGATATAGTCTATTGAAACGCCGAAAAGCTCGGCAAATTCTATTGCCGAGTGAAATGGGATCTCTCTTTTGCCGCTTTCATAAAGCTGATATTGCTGCCTTGTCATGCCGAGCTTTTCGGCAATACTGTCCTGTTTCAGGTCATTGTCCTCTCTGATGTCTCTGAGCCTTTGGTAATAATGCACATTTTTTCATCCTTTCATTTATTATTATTTTAGATTATATCTCAATCATTCATTTGAATGCTTGACACGCATTCATAAATATGCTAAAATTTATTCCGAAGCATTCAAATGAATGCAATTTGGAAGTTTGAAAGGATGATTTGCAATGAATATTAAGCGAAGCGACTTGAAGAAAAAGATCTATACAGCAATGGCGCTGGTAATTGCTTTTTCTCGTGTTGCGGCTGTCCCCGTAGGAGCTATAGGCGGAACAATGGGTGTCGAGGACACATCTGTTGTAGAAGAAACGAATGTCAAAACTCAACTGACGGCTACGGTCGATGTCGATTGGAATGAGCTGGAGGCTGATGCTGCTGAAGCTGATGCCAAAGGTGAGGCTTGGGATCTTGCGACTGCTGTAAAAAGCGCGGCTACGGTCGATTTCGGCTGCGTTGAGGTCGATACTGCGGATTATGAGATCGTTGTTGAGGAAACCACTGAGGGAATTAGCGTAACTGTTCGTCTTACCGAGTCGGGTGAAGCTAAATATGAGCTGGTACAGGTAAATCCCGCTAATATTGATGCTGCTGCTGCAACGTATTCAGATGAAAGCGATACGGACACCGATACTGATACCGATACGGACACTGATACTGATACCGATACCGATACGGACACTGATACCGATACGGACACAGATACCGATACCGATACGGACACAGATACCGATACCGATACGGACACAGACACCGATACCGATACGGACACTGATACTGATACCGATACCGATACGGACACAGACACCGATACTGATACGGACACAGATACCGATACCGATACGGACACAGACACAGATACCGATACGGACACAGACACCGATACCGATACGGACACAGATACCGATACCGATACGGACACCGATACTGACACAGACACCGATACAGATACTGATACCGATACGGACACCGATACCGATACCGATACGGACACAGACACCGATACCGATACGGACACTGATACCGATACCGATACGGACACAGATACCGATACCGATACGGACAC
>CAZDJG010000004.1:0-7258 GCA_964505695.1 uncultured Ruminococcus sp. | reverse complement strand
CGGACACTGATACCGATACCGATACGGACACAGATACCGATACCGATACGGACACCGATACGGACACCGATACGGACACAGATACAGATACGGACACAGATACCGATACGGACACAGACACCGATACAGATAC
Source organism: uncultured Ruminococcus sp. (assembly GCA_964505695.1). Classification (GTDB taxonomy): domain Bacteria; phylum Bacillota; class Clostridia; order Oscillospirales; family Ruminococcaceae; genus Huintestinicola. Next base: position 7,125 of record CAZDJG010000004.1, on the reverse strand, counting down.
CGATACCGATACGGACACTGATACTGATACGGACACAGACACCGATACAGATACCGATACCGATACGGACACTGATACCGATACCGATACGGACACAGATACCGATACGGACACAGATACCGATACAGATACAGATACGGACACAGATACCGATACCGATACGGACACCGATACGGACACAGATACCGATACAGACACAGACACCGATACGGACACTGATACCGATACCGATACGGACACAGATACCGATACAGATACGGACACTGATACCGATACAGACACAGACACCGATACCGATACCGATACGGACACAGATACCGATACGGACACAGACACCGATACAGATACCGATACGGACACTGATACTGATACGGACACAGACACCGATACAGATACCGATACCGATACGGACACAGATACAGATACGGACACAGATACAGATACCGATACGGATAGCGACAGCGATTCGGATAGCGACGATGATTCCGATAGCGACAGCGACTCGGACAGCGATGGCGATACCGATGTTGATATAGCTGCGCCTGCTATTACAAAATGCTTTGAATCGAGCAAGGGAGTAGTTGCGCTTAACTGGTCATCGGTCGAGGGCGCTGAAGCCTACAGGGTATACTATACAGTAAACGGCAAGTGGACATATGCGGGCGAAAGAACCGGAAACGGTATGTACGTAGGCGGTCTTGCGGCAGGTACAAGATACGGCTTTGCGGTAAAGGCAGTGGTGAACGGAGAAGTCAGCGTCGTAACCTCCAATGATATAGTTTACGTGACCACCGAAAGCGATGGAAAGCCCGCTATCACCAAGGCTGTTCAGTCGGGCGAGGGAGTGGTTGCCCTCAACTGGTCGTCCGTCAATGACGCTCAGTCCTATAAGGTTTATTACCGTGTGGACGGCAAGTGGACATATGCAGGCGAAAGAACCGGCAACGGTATGTACGTAAAGGGACTTGTGGCAGGAAAGACATACGGCTTCGCAGTCAAGGCAGTTATAAACGGCAAGGAAACCGAAGTGACCTCCAAGGATATAGTTTACGTGACTATGGCTGCTGCAAAGCCCGCTATCACCAAGGCTGTTCAGTCGGGCGAGGGAGTGGTTGCCCTCAACTGGTCGTCCGTCAATGACGCTCAGTCCTATAAGGTTTATTACCGTGTGGACGGCAAGTGGACATATGCAGGCGAAAGAACCGGCAACGGTATGTACGTAAAGGGACTTGTGGCAGGAAAGACATACGGCTTCGCAGTCAAGGCAGTTATAAACGGCAAGGTAACCGATGTGACCTCCAAGGATATAGTTTACGTGACTGTCAAGTAATCACGGATCAATAATAAAAATAACGCCTCCCGAATTAGGGGGGCGTTATTTTTATGGATCAAGAGCGGTTTAAAGTGCGTAATCATTCGTCAGCTTTGGCAAGCTCAAACATATCGGTGACTTCTTTGGAGGGCGCTTTGTCGATAAGCGAAACGGTTACCGTAAGAATTACCGAAACGATCACACCCGGAATGATGGAATAAAGGCTGTCTGCCGCAGGGATAATGCCCGGAAGGATATATTCCCACAAAATTACAGTTGCCGCACCGCCTATAATGCCGGAAACGGTTCCCTTCAGGGTAAGTCTTTTCCAGTAAAGGGAAAGGACTATTGCGGGACCGAATGCCGCTCCGAAGCCTGCCCATGCATTCGATACGATACCCATGATAGAGTCGTTGGGGTTCAGAGCAAGTATGCAGGCAATTACCGAGATAACAATGACAGAAAGCCTGCTTATCCACATAAGCTTCTTTTCCGACGCTTCCTTTTTAACTATAATGGTGTAAAAATCGTTTACCACCGCAGAGGCAGTCACAAGAAGCTGACTGTCAGCCGTGCTCATTATGGAGGCAAGCACTGCCGAAAGGAAAATTCCGCCGAGGAACGATGGGAAAAGCCGTTTTACTGTAGTTATAAAGATAAGCTCCATTGACGCAGCGTCGAGAACCGTTCCCTGAGAATCGAGATAAGCCCGTCCGAGAATGCCCACAAGAACTGCTGCGGTAAGCGATATCAGAACCCATACAACAGCGATTATTCCCGATTTTTTCACGCTTTTGGTATCCTTTATTGCCATAAAGCGTACAAGGATATGCGGCATACCGAAATATCCCAGCGCCCATGCAAGGTTGCTGATGATGTCCACAGTTCTCATGCCCGAGGTCATAGACATATATCCGCTTGAATCTGCGCCCTCGGAAACTATTTTCGGTATGCTCATAAGCATATCCGAAGAGAAGTCCGGAGTTGCGCTTACAAGGGCAATGGGAAGTGCCACAATGGTTATTACCATAAGCAGACCCTGAACAAAGTCAGTCCATGCAACGGCGTTAAAGCCGCCGAAAAATGTATATATGATTATAATAAGCGCGGAGATCACCACGGCTGCTTTTGTGTAGACCTCGTTTGCGGGGTCAATGTTGAAAACCACCTGAAAGAGCTTTCCGCCTGAAACAAAGGCTGAGGTCGTATATACCAGAAAGAAAATGAAGATGACCGCCGCGCATACCATTCTTACAACGGGACTGCTTGTTTTAAAGCGGTTCTGAAGATACTGAGGTATGGTTATGGAATCGCCGCATACCTCGGTAAACCGCCTGAGAGGCTTAGCCACGAATATCCAGTTGAGGATAGTTCCTGCTGCAAGACCGATAGCGATCCAGTAATTGCCCATACCCGTAGCGTATGCCGCACCGGGCAGCCCCATAAGCAGCCAGCCGCTCATATCGGACGCCTGAGCCGACATTGCCGTTACCCAACTGTTCAGACCTCTGCCCGCAAGGAAATAGTCGCTCATTTTCTTTGATTTGTTGGTAAAATAAAATCCTATGCCGAGCATAACGGCAAGATAGAGCAGAAATGCCAGCAAAACGGGCAGATCTGCGTTTGCAAAGAATCCCATATCACAATTCCTTCCCTTATACTGCCCTGCCGGAACACGGTCAGGCGGAGCAATAATAATTTCTTTATATATTTTAACATATAAACGCTGAGCAATTGTTAATATTGGGTAAATATTACAAGGGAACCTCTATAAACCTCCTTCACGGCAAATCCTCTATTGGTTCGGTCATCTGCTTCGTTATCAGACCTTGTAAGACAGCAAGTATTACTGCGGTCTGATGCCTTGCATCTGACCGAACCAATGGACGAGGCTTTGCTCGTGTCCCGGTTTATAGAGAACCCCACAAGTTTTCGGGTACAGCCTCATCCGGTTTTATTACAGCAAATTTTTCCCTGCCCCAGCTGCTGTTTTTGGCAGCACGCTTTGCTGTGGAAACAGCGGCATATTTTTTTGCGCTGTTTCTTTCGTGAACAAGCAGTTTAGAACTGCGCAGATACATATCCTTTTCTGGAAAATAAACTATAAATTCTGACAAAAAAAAACACCCCGTTTCCCGCTATAATAATTGCAGAAACACTGTTTAAATCAGTGTTTCTTTACTATTACATTATAGCAAAAGGAAACGGGATATTGTGTTTTTATAACATTCCGTATTGAGGACAGTTTTCGGGATCAGTATTTATCCGACAGGCTGGAAACCATGTCGTGGCTCATAACGTTAAGCTCGGTTGTGGCGTCTGCAACAGCCTGCATTGCCTCTCTGATAGTGCTTGAGCCTGCGGCACATTCCTTGACGTTTGCATTGAGCGAACCCACGGCATTTTGCAGCTTTTCAAGTGTGGAAACGAGCAGAGGAAGATTATCCGAATCAATGCTTTCTGCTGATGCGCAGAAGCCTACGACCTTTGCAAGGATATCCTCAACGATCCCCGACATTGACGCTGACTGCTGATTTGATTTGTCGATGCTGTAAAGGCTTGCATAGATATTTTCGATATCCGCAAGCAGTTCGGTTGCAAAGCTGCTGACCTTTTCCGCGATAACAGCAGCTTTAGCGGTATCGGTGCGGGAAGCTGCGGGAGCTGCCGGTTCTGTGCCTTTCTTTGCGCAGAATATACAGTTTTGGGAAATATTTCTGTTATAATATATAGCCTCCGCCATCTGAGCGCAGGTCGAATACCCGCAGGCTCCGCAGTCGATTCTGCGTTCTGCTTCGGTATTTTTGCCCATAGACACGTAAACGTCCTCAAGCTCCTTAGCGGAAAGGGGAGGAGTGGACCTGCCGTCCATATTGTAATTTCTCATGAGGCTTCTGGGATTGAGCCTGTCGTCAAAGGTCTTGAATTGCTTGTCGATTCCGTTGATGGTGGTCTTTCTGCGGTTTCGGGCGTCTATCTCAACATCTCTCATAATGGATTTGATATCGAGAACGGTCTGGTCTGAATCTGCATAATCCGTTCCGCAGCCGCAGCCGCAGCCTCCGCTGCAGGAAAGGACGTCGAACACCTGAGGATGACGGTGGGGAGGCAGCTTTGCATATGTATCCAGCTCGTTGTATACTGTCTGTGCGCCGTCCGAGCTGATGGCGTTTATTGAGGGCACATTTATTGTAAGATTGTACTTAAGACCGCCTGAGGTCGGGAATATTCCGCCCATGCAGCCCTGTACCTGATCGTCGAAATCATAGGTCTGACCATTATCAACAGATTTTGTAAAATCAATTTTCTTGCGTCTGAAATATTCCTTGAGGCGTTTGAAGGTAACGTTATACTCCGCATGACCCGTTGATTCAAATTCAAGCTTCATAGCAGGGCAGGGAGAAAGCACTGCAACGGCATAATTCTTTTTAAGATAATCCCTTATGTAGACTGCTTCGCAGGAATTGGGGCTGTGAACGGGGGATAGATCCTTCGATTCATCGGGGTGGTAAAGCTCCATATACTTAACTACCGACGGACAATGGCTTGATATGACGTTCTTTGCGTTTCCCTGTTCGATAGCCCTGACATACGCCCATGTGCATATATCTGCGCCGTATGCTCCGTCATATATTCCGTCTGCTCCGTTCTGCTTGAACCATTTAAGAACAGCCTGCCATGTGCCCGGGAATGCTGTTTTGATCGCGGGGTGAACAACGAGGATGATCTTTCTTTCCCTGAGATCCTTAAAGAACTTATCGGTATCATCTTCATAATCTCTTGCTTTGGATTTGCAGGCCTTGATACATTCACCGCAGGCAATACATTTTTCGTTATTTATTTCCGTGACGGTTCTGCCGTCCTCTGTTATCTTTACAATGTTTGCCTCCGGAGAGGGACAAACTCTGATACAAGCGCTGCATCCCACGCATCTTTCGGTGTTTACTTCGATTATGTTCATTTAAGTACACTCCTCATGCTAATTCGGCTGAAAAACGGATATGATCTTTTAGCCGGGAAATTTTATTATTAAAAAAATTATATCAAATTTTAATATCAAATGCAATAGTTATTTTAAAAATTGTTGTATCCATGGCATAAAATCTACATTTTGTAAACAAAATGAAATAATTATCGTTCATTTTGACGAGAAATATTTTCGCTTGTAATGGCATAAAAAAACGCAGTCTCAAAAAGACTGCGTTGGACGCCGGAATCGGGTTTTATGCTCTTACATCAAGCACAGAACCGATCTGACCCTGAACCTTGGGAAGGTTCTGAGCCATTTCTATGATTCCCTGAGCCTGTGTTTCCATTGTGTCCATGGATTTCTTTGTCATAGCAGTGCTTACGGAGTTCATAAGCTGTGCCTGGCTCATGCTCATTGCCATAGAAGCTATAGCGGTTTCCATAAATCGATCCGTCCTTTCGGGGGAAATATCCCTTACTTTATTATACCATATTTTTCATCTGTTGTCCACAATTATTTTTTAATGCCTGACAGAATCTTCTTGAGAGAATTAGAATCGTCATAGCACTGTCTTACAAGCTCCTCCGATTCCTTGGCGCATTCATCTATCTGCGCAGCAAAGCCGCTGATGGATTTCATCATGCTCTGGATCTTATCCGCAGAGGTTTTAGAGGTGTCTGCAAGAGTTCTTACCTCCTGTGCGATAACGCCGAAGCCCTTTCCGCTTTCCTTTGCCCTTGAAGCCTCAATTGACGCATTGAAGCCGAGGATACGTGTATTCATGGCAATATCCTGAATGAGCTTGATAGTCTCGTTGGTAGCTCTTACTTCCTTTACGCAGTTTGCGGATATTTCGGTAAGCTTTGCAAATTTCTCGTTAAGACCGGTTATAGCTCTTATATTGTTGTTCGCGATCTGCTCAATATGCCTTATATTGTCTGTTGAGGAGGAAACATCCAGTTTAAGAGTTTCGTTGCTGCGCTTTGCGCAGTAACTGCTGTATGCCATTGCGGAGATGTTCTTTGCAATGGTGCAGAGAAATTTCGCCGCAGCCTCGACCTTTGCCTTGGGGATTATCTTCACCTTCCTGAGTGCGGCTATGTATTCATCGGGATTTATGCCAAGCTCCCTGGCGATCTTCCTGAATTTAGCCTCATCGGGTTTTTCGGTGAGGATCTGTCCGCCTATAAACGAGCCGATGAACTCACCGTTTACCATGATCGGCGCGGCAAAGTCCATCAGACCGGCATGACAGGTATATGCGTTTGCTTTGCCTGTGCGGTGGGTCTGTTCGCCGCCTGTGCGGTCGCAGTTTTCGCATCTTTCGCAGCCGAGACGGGACTGACGTGTATATTTCATGCAGAAGTCGGTGAAGTTGCTTCCTTTTGTTACGGGGTTGCCGTCGGCGTCTGTAGTGAGAGCCGCCATTTCGGTAACATCGGCAAAGCCGTCCTGAATTTCCTGTAGGGTCTGTACGTCTATTAAATCCAAAAGCTTTATTGAAGCCATAATGAAACCTCCGTTGCAAATTATGTTTACAGTGTATACACTGCACCTATATTGATTTTAACCTAAAATCCGCCGTTTGTCAATCAATTTGGGATAATTATTTCCAGTTTATGCAATTATAACAAAATATCGGCCGATTATTTGATTTTCTCAAAAGCATTGCAAAAATCGGCAGTATATTTGTATGCACTATTTACAATAGCGGAAATTTTCTTTTCCGGTACAGCGAAAATGCAGTTGAATAAAAAAAGTGTTTATGGTATAATTATGAAAAATGCTTTTGGGGAACCTCTAGAAACCGGTTTGAAAAGAGAAAATGGGTGGAGTGCGTCGG
>CAZDJG010000003.1:0-27410 GCA_964505695.1 uncultured Ruminococcus sp. | reverse complement strand
GGGATTTGAGTTTCTTCCCATTGATATTTTCAAATCCCATGCCACTAAATACAAGGTCGAGGACGGCAAGATCCGTATGCCCTTTGTGGCAGCCGGAGGAATTGGGGAAAATGCCGCAAATGCTCTTTACGAGGCTGTACAGGCGGGAGATTTTATTTCAATAGACGAGCTTCAGGAGCGCAGCGGAGCGTCAAAATCCGTGATTGAAAAGCTTGAATCCATCGGCGCAATGGGAGATCTGCCAAAATCAGATCAGATAAGTCTGTTTTAAAGGAGTGACGAAATGCACAGAATATTATGCTCCACGGGTGCGCTTATAACCAGAAGAAACGGCAGAAACCATCATCTTCTGAAGGAGCTTTCGGAAAAGCTTGACTGCGGCGGCTTTGAATTTATGATATATGACTCATGGTATGATGAGATAGACCGTATCACAGAGGATATCAGGGCTATGGAACTGAATATTCCCGTTGTCCACTGCGAAAAAAGCATCGGAGAGCATATTGTCTCCGAGGATAATACTGCTGCGGATCTGTTTGAAAAAAATTGCCGCTGCGCCGAAAAAATAGGAGCAAAAATGCTTGTGCTCCATCTGTGGAACGGTATGGTTTCCGACAGAAATTTCAAGGCAAATCTTTCGGCATATTCAAAGCTGGCGGAAATTTCCGAAAGCTTCGGGCTTATGCTTACTGTGGAAAACGTGGTCTGCAATACAGGAAGTCCCATGGCGCATTTATATGAGCTTGCAGAGCGGTACCCCGGCATTTCATTCACCTTTGATACAAAAATGGCTGAATTTCACGGCGAGCTTGACCGTGTTTATAATGAGGAGCTGTGGCGCAATAATATCCGTCATCTGCATATCAATGATTACGGCGGCGGACTGAAGGATTGGTCCGATCTGCGTTCGCTCCATCTCGGAGAGGGTCATGTGGATTTTGACGGATTTTTCGGATTTGTCCGCAGGGTGGGCTACAGCGGTGATTTCACTGTTGAAGCAACAGCCGTAAGACCCGATGGTTCCGTGGATATAGACAAGCTTAACGGCGATTTTTTGAAAATCAAAGGCTATATTACCTAAATTATCAGGAAGGATTTGACAAGAATATCTTTTTATGGTATCATAATACTATGGTAATATGATATTACAATATCACTTTAATACTTTTAATTACGGCGGAGAGATTTATGGGGTTCTCTATAAACCGGGACACGAGCAAAGCCTCGTCCATTGGTTCGGTCAGATGCAAGGCATCAGACCGCAGTAATACTTGCTGTCTTACAAGGTCTGATAACGAAGCAGATGACCGAACCAATAGAGGATTTGCCGTGAAGGAGGTTTATAGAGGTTCCCTTATGAAAAAATTGGTTTTATTTATAGCAATAACTGCAATGCTGTTATGCGTATCGGGCTGTAATGAAGCCGGTTATTCAAACTCTGAGGTATTGTTGACGGGTGTTGTGTCTGATGACGGCGAAGCTTTATCGGAAAATGCACCTGTTTCCGGTGACGAAGAAAAGGCGCTTACGATTGAAAATCAGGTTCGGCTTTTATCGGAGAAGCTTAGCGAGGATAGTGTAAATACCTATATAACATACGGAGCGGCAGATTTTGACAGCGACGGAAAAAGCGAGTTGTTCGCCGTGTTTTCCAAGGGCGGTCAGGGCTATGTTCCGATTTCGTTTTACAGTGTAAGCGGCGAATCGGAAATAACGGAAATATTTTCCGCAGAGGGCTTTTGCAGGGACGGTACAACTTATTTTATGACTGATTCTTCACATTCCGAGCAGTTTATTTTTTCGGACTATATCCATTCGTATTTTCTTAAATCCGAGAGAATAGACGGTGTTCTTCCCAACGGAAAAGTAAGAAATATTTTTAAAGCAGAATGGAAATCGGATTCTGCTTCGGAAGAACTGGAATTTTCGGAAGGATCCGTTGATTCGAGCGAAGTATCCGAAAGCGAATACAAATCATCCTATTCCGATTTTTTAAACAGCGGACTTCAGGATGTACTATATATTTATGACGGTAAGCTGTTTCTGGGTAAATCGGAGATAAGCTGCGGCGATAATGTATATTTGGAATATATTGCCGCTTTGAAAACAGCCATTTAAAGAAAACCGGTTATTTTCATACAAAAGGTTTTGATTTTCGGGTTACGGGAACCGCAAAACCTTTACGAAAGGATGTTCATAATAATGAAAAGATATGATCTGATCACCCCCGAGGGAACACGTGATCTGCTCTTTGAGGAATGTGCAGCAGTAAGGGACGTCGAAAACAGACTTCAAAGCTGCTTTAAAGCAAAGGGATATTCCGAGGTAATTACTCCGGGACTTGAATTTTATGATGTGTTTAACATGAAATCACGGTACTTTCCGCAGGAAACCATGTATAAGCTCACCGACAACAAAATGAGGCTGATGGTCGTAAGACCCGATTCTACAATGCCTATTGCCCGTATGACCGCCACCCGTCTGAGAGAACAGATCCTTCCGCTCAGGCTTTGCTACAGTCAGAGCGTTTATCGCAGCAAACCAAGTATGAGAGGGAGAAGCGATGAGATACGTCAGACAGGCATCGAGCTTATCGGTTCATCTTCAAGACGTGCCGAGCTGGAAATACTTGCAAATGCACTTGAGGTTCTTTCTTCGTTTAAAACAGGCGGATTCCGTCTTGAGCTGGGGCATATCGGATTTTTTAAGGTACTTATTGAAAAGCTTGGCTGCGACAGCGATGCAGCGGAAAATATAAGAAGTCTTATCGAGGTCAAGAATTATCCCGCTCTTAACGATCTCCTTGACTCCATGGGCGACAGCCGTGAGGCAATGGCGCTTAAAAAGCTGCCGAGACTTTTCGGCGGCGAGGAGGTTTTTGAAGAGGCTGCAAAGCTTTATTCCGACTGCGATGCGGACGCTGTCCTTGCAGAGCTGAAGGAAACATACGAAATGGCAAGCTCTCTCGGCTGCAAGGGAATGATCACTGTTGATCTCGGTCTTGTAAACCGAATGGATTACTATACGGGAACGGTTATAAAGGGCTATATCGAGGGCTGCGGAGATGCCGTTCTATCGGGCGGAAGATATGATAAGCTGCTTTCCGAATTCGGATACGATGTTCCTGCTGCGGGCTTTGCGGTAAATGTTGATGCTGTTGCGAGAGCCGAGATGAAAAGCGCCGATTTCAGACGTAAGACTACCGATGTTATCGTATTCGGCACAAAAGGCTATGAGGCGGACGCCGTTGTCCGGTGCAGGGAGCTTATCAGGCAGGGATTTACTGCGGAAACCGCTGTTTTTGATTCTCTTGACGAGGTTCGCAGATATGCGCAGGAAAAGGGTATCGGCAGGATAGATATAGTTTCGGACAGCGTTGCTTCCGAAAAAAATGTGTGATCAAAGGAGACTGTCATATATGAACAGCAATATATCAAGACCGCTGAGGATCGCTCTTACAAAGGGCAGGCTTGAAAAGGATACCGTTGATTTGCTTGAAAAAATGGGCTATGACTGCACTGCCGTCCATGAAAAAGGAAGAAAGCTTATTCTCCCTGTGGGGGACAGTATCGAGGTGGTTCTTGCAAAGGCTGCGGACGTTATCACTTATGTTGAAAACGGCGTATGCGATCTTGGCGTTGTGGGCAAGGACACCATTATTGAAATGAGCGGAAAATTTTTCGAGCTGTCCGACCTTGGATTCGGCAAATGCCGGTTTGCTCTTGCCGGAAAAAAGGGAGAGAATTTTTATGAGGGCACTCATATAAGGACCATTGCAACAAAATATCCCAATGTTGCCCGTTCTTTTTTTGAAAAGAAAAATATGGACGTGGATATTGTAAAAATAGAGGGCAGTGTTGAGCTTGCGCCTTTGCTCGGACTTTCCCATGCCATTGTTGATATTGTTGAAACGGGTACTACGCTCAAAGAAAACGGTCTTGAGGTTTACGAATATATCTGTCCCATTTCGGCAAGGCTTATTGCAAATATGGTAAGCCTTAAGCTGCGAAAGGAAGAAATTGAGCGGCTTATTTCCGCTATTGAAGAAAATATCGGTTAAGGAGTAATTTATCATGATAAGAAAGATCATTGCCGACGGTACTGCCGAGGCAGAATTTTTAAGGGAAGTTGAAAAGCGAAACGGCGAAACGGATAAAAAAATTTCCGGAATAGTTTCCGATATAATTGAAAATGTAAAGGAAAGAGGCGACGATGCCGTAAGGGATTATACTCTTGAATTTGACGGCAAGCTGCCCGAATATTATGAAGTTCCCCTCGACGTTATACACGAGGCGCTTGAGGAGGCTGACGAGGACTTTGTCAACGCCCTGCTTGACGCAATGGAAAATATCGCCGAATTTCACCACAGACAAAAGGAACAGAGCTTTATTGACGCAAAGCCTGACGGCTGTATTCTCGGTCAGCGTGTAAGAGGACTTGAAAGAGTCGGTCTTTATGTCCCCGGCGGTACTGCCGCATATCCGTCGTCTGTGCTTATGAACGCTGTTCCCGCAAAGATCGCAGGCGTTAAAGAGATAATTATGGTAACGCCTCCCGGAAAGGACGGCAAGCCCAATCCCGATATCCTTACTGCTGCCGCTGTAGTTGGTGTTGACAGGGTTTTCATGTGCGGCGGGGCGCAGGCAATCGCCGCTCTTGCATACGGCACGGAAACCATTCCGAGGGTGGATAAAATAGTGGGTCCCGGAAATATTTTTGTTGCAACAGCTAAAAAGCTGCTTTACGGTAAGGTGGATATCGACATGATAGCAGGCCCCAGCGAGATACTTATCGTTGCCGATGAAACGGCAGACCCCGGATTCCTTGCGGCAGATCTTATGTCCCAGGCGGAGCATGACAGGCTTGCTTCGGCAATACTCATTACCTCAAGCGAAAGGATCGCAGATGAAACATCTGCCGAGCTTGAAAAACAGATGGAAAAGCTTGAAAGAAAGGATATTATCCGTTCTTCCATAGACAATTACGGAGCGATAATCGTATCCGACTGCACCGAGTGTGCGATAGAGCTTGCAAATTCCCTTGCTCCCGAACATCTTGAGCTTCAGGTGGCTGACCCTATGAGATATCTCGGCAGCATTGACAATGCAGGTTCGGTGTTTATGGGACGCTACAGTCCCGAACCGCTTGGAGATTATTATGCAGGACCCAACCACGTTCTTCCCACAGGAGGTACGGCAAGATTTTTCTCGCCTCTTTCGGTAAACAGCTTTACAAAGCGTTCTCAGTTTATCTATTACACCGAACAGGCACTGCTTGACGCACGGGACGATATTGTCTGCATTGCTGAAAAGGAAGGGCTTACAGCTCATGTTCATGCCGTTAAGATAAGATTTGAAAATAAATCGGAGGAATAATTTTAAATGGCATATGAACTGAATAAAAAGCTGAGCGGCATTGATATGTATACTCCTGTATTTGAGGATCATGCCGTAAGGCTTGATGCAAACGAGTCTTTTATAAATATCGGCGAAAGGCTTTCGGACGTTCTGGCACAGGCTCTGGCAAAAACAGAGTTTAACCGTTATCCCGACCCTGCTGCGGAGATTGCTGTACAGGGCTTTGCCGAATATTATGGTATAGACCCCGGAATGTGTACCGCAGGAAACGGTTCGGACGAGCTTATCAGCGTGATAGTGGGCGCTTTTTTGGAAAAGGGCGACACGCTTCTTACACTTTCTCCCGATTTTTCCATGTATGCATTTTACGGATATATTGACGAGCTGAAGCTGAAAACTCTTCCCAAGGAAGAAAACCTTACGGTCGATATACGCAAGGTGATCGAATACTGCAATAATAACGACGTCAAGGCGGTCATCTTCTCAAATCCCTGCAATCCCACGTCCCTTGGTATTTCACGAAACGACATTATAAAGCTTGTGAAAAACGTGTTCTGTCTTGTTATTATTGATGAGGCATATATGGATTTCTGGGGGGAGAGCATTCTTGACGAGGTACGGAATTTCGATAATCTTATTGTGCTCAAAACCTGCTCTAAAAATATGGGAATGGCTGCTCTGAGGCTTGGCTTTGCCGTTGCGGGAAAGAATATTACCGAGGCACTGAGGGCTGTCAAATCGCCCTATAACATAAATTCCCTCACACAGACCATTGCCTGCGAGATATTCAGGAACAAGGCTGTTTTAGAGGAATACACCGCAGAGATTATTCACAGCAGAAAGCAGCTTCAGACTTCACTTTCAGAGCTTGCCGAGCGCTTTTTTGCCATTGAACGCATATATGATTCGGTCACGAATTTCATTTTCGTAAAGACCTCAAAGGCAAAGGAGATACATGAGCGGCTTCTCCGAAAGGGGATTTCCGTAAGATATATGGACGGATATCTGAGGATAACCGCCGGTACGGAAAATGAAAACAAGCTTCTGATAAGTGCGCTTGAAGAAATACTTACCGCTTTTTCATCTGAAAGGAAGTAAGCTTATGCGAAACGCGGAAATTACAAGAAATACAAAGGAAACTCAGATATCTGTCAGACTGGAGCTTGACGGCAGCGGCAAACATAATATAAGCACAGGAATAGGTTTTTTTGACCATATGCTTACAGCCTTATGCGTTCACGGCGGCTTTGATATGGACGTATCCGTAAAGGGAGATCTTTTTGTTGACGGACATCATTCGGTGGAGGATACGGGAATCGTTCTGGGAACCGCATTTAAAAAGGCTGTGGGGGATATGAAGGGTATCGCAAGATACGGTACAAGCTTTATTCCTATGGACGAAAGTCTTGGATTTTGCTGCCTTGATATCAGCAATCGTCCTTTCCTTGTGTACGAATGCAGCTTTTCCAATCAGAAAACGGGGAAGTATGACAACTGCCTTACGGAGGAGTTTATGAGAGCATTTGCATATAATGCGGGAATCACTCTCCATATAAAATGTCCCTACGGCTCAAATGACCATCACAAGAATGAAGCAATGTTCAAGGCGCTTGCTCATGCTCTGAAAGCTGCACTTAAAGTGAACGGCGGAGATGTACTCTCCACAAAAGGAGTGTTATAATTGATTGCGATCGTGGATTATGGCGCAGGAAATATTTTCAGCGTAAAAAATGCGCTGGATTACATAGGTGTTAAGGCGGAGCTTACCAAAAACAGGTCGGATATTGAAAATGCGGACGGAATAATTCTTCCGGGAGTGGGAGCGTTCCCGCAGGCTATGAAAATGCTTGGAGAATCCGGTCTTACCGATGTTATCAGGGAGCAGGCACCTCAGAAGCCGTTTCTCGGAATATGCCTCGGAATGCAGCTCCTTTTTGACAAGGGCTTTGAATTTGAGGAAACAGAGGGTCTGGGTCTTATTGGCGGAGATGTAAGGCTTATGGAAACGGGAGGCTTGCCTCTTCCTCATATCGGCTGGAACAAGCTTGAGATAAATCACGACTGCGAGCTTCTGAACGGAGTGGGCGAGGAATATGTGTACTTTGTTCATTCCTATGCGGCACAGTGCTGCGATGACAATATTGCGGCATATACGGATTACGGCGGAAAGCGCACTGCGCTTGTAAATAAGGGTACGATATGCGGCGCACAGTTTCACCCCGAAAAAAGCGGTGCGGCAGGACTTAAAATGCTCCGCAATTTTGCTCAGATGGTGAAAGGCTGAAAGGAGGCTGCACAATGCTTGCCAAAAGAATAATACCGTGTCTTGACGTCCGCGGCGGAAAGGTTGTCAAGGGAATAAATTTTGTGGGCATTAAGGAGGTAGGCAGTCCTGTTGAATGTGCTGCCGAGTATGACAGACAGGGAGCAGACGAAATAGTTTTTCTCGATATTACAGCATCTCACGAGCATAGAGGCACAATGCTTGACGTTGTAAGTAAAACTGCACGCAAGGTTTTCGTCCCTCTTACCGTAGGAGGAGGAATACGCAATATCGACGATTTCAGGGACACACTCAGAGCGGGCGCGGACAAGGTATCGGTAAATTCCGCAGCGGTGAGAAATCCATCTCTGATAAAAGAGGCGGCTGATATTTTCGGCAGACAGTGTGTGGTTGCGGCGATAGACGCAAAAAAATGTCCCGACGGTCATTATACCGTAGTTATAAATGGCGGTCGTATTGACATGGGTATCGACGCCGTTGAATGGGCGAAAAAGGCAGAAAAGCTTGGTGCGGGGGAGATACTGCTTACATCAATGGATACCGACGGAGTAAAGGGCGGATTTGATATTGATATGCTTAATGCTGTATGCGATGTTGTGAATATTCCCGTTATTGCCAGCGGCGGCTGCGGCTGTTTACAGGATTTTACAGACGTGTTTGAAAAAACAAATTCGGCTGCCGCCCTTGCAGCGTCACTTTTTCACTATAAAGAGCTGACTGTGGGACAGGTCAAGGAAGAAATGCAGCGGCATAATATTCCTGTCAGGAGGGTGTAATTATATGCCGATAACAATACGAAATGCCTCCGCCGTTCTGTCGGCTTTAGTTCGGAAAAACAGCAGCTCAGGTTCATTAAGTATATATAAAAACGGAGAAGCTTATGGGACTTATTGAAGAAACAAACGAGCTTATGCTCGACTGGAACAAGATCGGCAGTATTTCCGAGGAAAACAAGGTCATCCCCGTGGCAGTTCAGAATTACAATACAAAGGAAGTAATTCTGGTAGCCTATGTAAACGAGGAGGCTCTGAAGGAATCTGTCAGGCTGAGAAAAGCCGTTTTCTGGAGCACGTCAAGAAATACGCTGTGGTTTAAAGGCGCCGAATCGGGAAATACCTTTACTTTAAAGCACATCTTTGTAAACTGCGAGCAAAATTCACTGGTATATCAGGTAGTTCCCGACAAGGGAAATATTTGCCACACAAGCTATAACGGTGTTGCCAACAACTGCTATTACAGGGAACTTGATATGGATTCCATGAAGCTTATCAATCTCAATGAAACCGCTGAGAGAAAGGATAAATAAAATGACTGTATATGAAGAAATTTTTGAGGTCTTGAAGGAAAGAAAAAAAGCTTATGACAGCGGAAACGCTCCCGAAAAGTCATACACCTGCTATCTTTTTGAAAAGGGTGTTGACAAAATATGCAAAAAGGTCGGCGAGGAAGCATCGGAGACTATTATTGCTGCCAAAAACGGCGATAATACAGAGCTTATGAACGAGATCAACGATCTTATCTATCATGTGATGGTTCTTGCCGTAAATCAGGGGCTTGAGTGGTCGGACGTTGAAAAGGTACTCAGCGAGAGAAATGAGAAAATAGGCAACCTGAAAACCTTTCATCAGACCGATAAAAATACTTGATTAAGAAAAGGATACGGAAAATATTATGATACTGTGTATTTGCGCTGCTCCATGCAAGGAATGACGGACTGCATGGAGAATAGCCTGTAATCAACCGTCTTGCCTTGCATTTTGAATTAACATCTTTTATTCAAAAGGAGCAAGGTTTTATGAAAAACACATTCAAAGGACTTAAAGATTTTATTCTTCTCTGGCTTACCCAGTCGCTTTCAGCGCTCGGCAGCTCTATGACAGGCTTTGCACTTGTCATCTGGCTTTATAATGACAGCGGTTCGGCTCTTACCACAGCTATGCTGACCGTATGCTCATATGCGCCGTATGTGGTTATGAGCATTTTTGCGGGAGCGATAAGCGACAAGTGGAACAAAAAGACAGTTATGCTTGTTTGTGACAGCCTTGCGGCTGTTTCCACGGCTGTCATATTTATTCTTCTGAAAACCGGCTGCCTTCAGGTGTGGCATTTATATTTGCTCAATGCCTTTAACGGTCTGATGAATACAATACAGCAGCCTGCCTCCGACGTAGCCGAAACATTGCTGATCCCTCCCGAATATTACCAGAAGACAAGCTCAATGAGGTCGTTTTCAAACTCGCTTGTGTCAATACTTACGCCTGTCCTTGCAGCGGCTGTGGTTTCGTTTGCGGGGATAGATGCGGTGATAATGATCGATCTTTTGACCTTTGCTGCGGCATTTATTACGCTGCTGTTTTTTATCCGCATACCCCGTAAGGAAAGCGGTTCGGCGCAGAATGAAAGTGTGCTGAAAACGGCTATGGGAGGAGTTTTCTATCTCAGGTCAAACAAAGGTATTTTGTGGCTGATGCTTTTTCTTGCCGCCATAAATCTGATTGCTTCCGTATATGAGGCTGCCTTGCCTGCAATGATACTTTCAAAGTCAGATGAAGAGGCTCTCGGCGTTGTGAACGCCTGCGTTGGCATAGCAACGCTTGCAGGAAGCATTATCTCGGCGGTTCTTCCCGCTCCGAAAAGCAGGATAAGGGCTGTATGCAACTGCCTTCTTATTTCCATGAGCACTGAAAATTTTATGCTTGCATTGGGAAAGGGACCCATAGTATGGTGTATCGGCGCAATACTGGGCTGGCTGTCAATCCCGTTTATGAATGCAAATATGGACGTAATTATGAGAACACGGATACCCGTTGAAATGCAGGGGAGAGTGTTTTCGGTAAGAAACACGCTTCAGTTTTTCACTATTCCTCTCGGATATTTTATCGGAGGTGTTCTGGTTGACAGTGTGTTTGAACCGTTTATGTCATTGCTGCCTGACGACAGCTTTCTGTGCGGCATATTCGGATTTGGCAAAGGTTCGGGTGCAGCACTTCTGTTTATGTTTGCGGGTTTTGCAGGAGTGGCAGTTTGCCTTATATTCCGCAGAGTAAGGTACATCAGAGAGCTTGAATAATTTTATATTATGGGGTTCTCTATAAACCGGGACACGAGCAAAGCCTCGTCCATTGGTTCGGTCAGATGCAAGGCATCAGACCGCAGTAATACTTGCTGTCTTACAAGGTCTGATAACGAAGCAGATGACCGAACCAATAGAGGATTTGCCGTGAAGGAGGTTTATAGAGGTTCCCTTATAGCAGTTTATAAAAAAATCCTGCATAGGCTTGCAGCAAAGAGCGTGAACAGCATTGCTATTCACGCTCTTTGCTCACTTTATTTTGTCAGTCAGTTTCTGTGACCTGATATAGCATTATACTCCCGATAAATCAAAATCAGGAGTATATTCTTCCTTAGCCGAGGAACGTTCCTGCATATATCCCTCAAATCCAAGCTCCGCAGCAAGGTCTGCTGTTTTTTCATATTCATAGGTAGATATCCGTCTGTTTATTTCCTTATGCTCAAAGCTTTTGTAAAAGGGCGTGTACTGGCTCATAAGGCTGATAAGAAAGCTTTTTTCAGGGTACATATCCGAAAGACTGCGCAGTATTTTTTCGGAATCCCGTCTGTGAGAGGGCAATACCATGTGACGGATAATAACTCCGCTTTTCATGATCCCGTTTTCGTCTATAACAGGGTTTCCTGCAATTTCTATCATTTTTCCTATCGCCCTTGAGGCATATTCAAAGTAATCCGGAGCAGAAGAATATTTTGCGGATAATGTGCTGTCGAAATATTTCATATCCGGTATGAAAATGCTTACATACCCTTTCAGCATTTCAACAGTTTCGGTAAGCTCATAGCCGCCGCTGTTGTAGATGACAGGAACAATAAGCTTTTCGCCGCATATTTCTATAGCTTCCATTATCTGCGGAACAAAATGGGACGCACTGACAAGATTTATGTTATGCGCGCCCTGCTCCTGAAGCTCCAGAAATATTTCGGAAAGCCGGTTTACCGATATCTCTTTTCCGTAATTTTCGGCGGATATCCTGTAGTTCTGACAGAAACAGCATTTAAGGCTGCACCCCGAAAAGAAAACAGTTCCCGACCCGTTTGTACCCGAAATGCACGGCTCCTCCCACATATGAAGGTATGCCTTTGCGACCCTCGGCATAAGACCGCCGCCGCAGTAACCGACTGCTTTTCGGCGGTCGGTCCCGCAGCGGCGGGGGCATAGTCTGCAGTTATTTAAAATATCATTCATAGCGGTGGGCGACAACCTCTGTAAGCATGATATCATGCGTAAGATATTCTTCTTTTACTTCAAATTCGTCCGAATAATCCGTTGAAAGGTATTTTTTGTTGTCATCGGCAAAAACGGTAACAACAGTGCTGTCATTTCCAAGCTTTTGCTGCGCAAGAATACAGCCCAGCATATTCGCTCCCGACGAAATCCCAACACCTATTCCGAAACGCTGTGAGAGCATTTTTGCCATAATGATGGAATCGATATCGTCCACCGAAACAACGGACGTTGTTTCGGGAAGTTTAAATATTTCGGGGATAAATTCATCGGAAATTCCCTGAATACGGTGCTTTCCCACCTTGTATCCCGTGGAGAGGGTAGGGGAGTTTAACGGTTCAAGGGGAAATACAGCACAGCTTTTGTTATCTTCTCTGAGCCGTCTGCCGATGCCCATGACCGTTCCTCCCGTGCCGACTCCTGCAACAACGGCATCTGCTTTGAGTCCCAAAGCCGAGAGCTGACGGGATATTTCTTCTCCCGTGTAAATATAGTGCGTTTCGGTGTTGTCCTCGTTTGAAAACTGTCGGGGGAGAAACACTTCGCCGTTTTCCGCAAGCTTTTCCGTAAGGGCTATAGAGCCTAAAAAGCCTCCCTCCTCACGGGAAACAAGACGTACCTCTGCGCCGAAGCTTTTCATCAGATTTATCCGTTCCGCACTCATCCAGTCGGGCATATATATGATCACCTTGTGACCGAGAAAGCTGCCCAAGGCGGAAAATGCAATTCCCGTATTTCCGCTTGTAGCCTCGGCGATAATATCGTCGGGGGATATCTCGCCCTCTGAATAAGCTTTTTTCAGAATGTGGAAAGCTACTCTGTCCTTGATACTGCCGGAAAGGTTAAAATACTCCGCCTTGGCAAAGATCTTTCCCGGTCTGCCTTTATAAGTGTAGTGAATTTCAAGGAGCGGCGTTCTGCCGATCATAGCGGAAATGTTGTCAAAACGTTTGATAACAGCGTTATCCATTGATACAAAACCCCCTTATACTATTCTTTCAGCCGATGCTTACGGGTAATAGAGTGTCAACACACCTTAATTCATTCTGTCAAATGCCTGCCTGATATCGGCAATTATGTCGTCAATGTTTTCAAGACCTACCGAGAATCTGATAAGCCCTCCGTCTATCCCTGCCGCTGCAAGCTGTTCGTCGCTGAGCTGACGGTGTGTTGCCGATGCGGGATGAAGTACGCAGGTGCGTATATCCGCAACGTGGACTTCATTTGAGGCAAGCTCCAGATTATCCATAAATTTGACAGCTTCGCTTCTTCCTCCCTCGATCGAGAAGGAAATTACACCGCTTGTGCCGTCGGGGAGATATTTTTTTGCAAGGCTGTGATATTTATCCGTTTCAAGACCCGGATAGGAAACGGAAACCACCTTGTCGCAGGTCTTAAAGAATTTTGCGGCTTTAAGAGCGTTTGAGCAGTATACGGGCATACGTACCGCAAGAGTTTCAAGACCCAGATTTAAAAGGAAGGAAGAATGTGCGGCGGGATAGCAGCCAAAATCCCTCATAAGCTGCATTCTTGCCTTTGTGATATACGGAGCGGCAGGATACTGCTTGGTATACACCGTTCCGTGATAGCTTTCGTCAGGCTCTGAAAGGCAGGGGAATTTGCCGTTATCCCAGTTGAATTTTCCGCTGTCCACAATAACTCCGCCTACCTGAACGGCATGACCGTCCATATATTTTGACGTGGAGTGAACGATGATATCTGCGCCCCATTCGATAGGACGGCAGAGGATAGGTGTGGCAAAGGTATTGTCCACTATAAGCGGTACGTTATGAGCATGAGCAGTCCTTGCCCACATTTCGATATCGAATACGGTAAGAGCGGGGTTTGCGATGGTTTCGCCGAAAACGCATTTGGTATTGGGCTTGAAAGCGGCATTCAGCTCCTCCTCGGTCGCATTTACGTCCACCCAGATACATTCTATTCCCATTCTTTTAAGCGTAAAGCCGAAAAGGTTGACAGTTCCGCCGTAGATTGAGGAAGAGGCAATAAAGCTGTCGCCTGCTTCGCAGATATTCAGAATGGAAAGCAGGGAGGCTGCCTGACCGCTTGATGTACACATTGCCGCTGCTCCGCCCTCAAGAGCGGCTATTTTCTTTTCCACCGCATCTGTTGTTGGGTTTTCAAAGCGAGAGTAGATAAGGCTCAGGGTAGGATCGTCGAAAACGTCCGCAACAGAATTTGTGGAGTCGTAAACATATGTGGTGCTCTGTACGATCGGCATAACTCTCGGTTCGCCGTTTTTGGGAGTATAGCCTGAATGCAGGCATCTGGTCTCAAGCTTTGCGTCTTTTTTTAGCTCTTTCAATGAAATTACCTCCGAATAAGTTTTGGTGATACTTCATACTAAGGCAATACCGAACAAAGAGCGACTTGCGTCTTTGCACCGAATCCGCTTGCGGATTTTTCGTCATCTTACACAAAAAATCCTTGACAGGCGACAGCCTGCCTGCGAATTTTTCGTGCAACCTGACGAAAAATCTGACTGCGCATCTTCAGCGCAATCTTTATTCGGTATTGCCCTAAAACCCATTTAAACTCAGGATTTGTTTGACGCAGAAAGCGGTGCAGTTTTTTTACAAAGATTTCCTGAGTTTAAATGAAGATTAGTATTACACATAGTATTGCGCCTGCGCCCTGAACATTTCCGAATATATCCCATTTTTCAGATGAACAAGGCGGTCGTGAGTGCCGAGTTCCTTTATCGTTCCCTCGGAAAAAACAGCGATTCTGTCGCAGAATTTGCAGGATGAAAGGCGGTGAGAGATGTATACGGCTGTTTTTCCGTGTACCAGATCGTTGAACTGACGGTATATCTCATACTCCGCCACTGGGTCAAGGGCTGCCGTAGGCTCGTCAAGCACGACAACGGGAGAATTTTTGTAAAGCACACGGGCAATCGCCATTTTCTGCTGCTCTCCTCCCGAAAGCTCCACGCCATCCTTGTCAAACTGCTTGAACATCATGGTGTTTTTTCCGTTTGGAAGAGAATTTATCTTACCGAGCAGTCCCACCTTTTCAAACAGCTTGTCTGTTGCTTCGGGTGAATCCTCCCGACCGAGAAGAATATTATCCTCTGCGGAAAATGCCAGAAGTCTGAAATCCTGAAAAACTACCGAGAAAAGCTTCATATATTCCTCATAGTCATACTCCTTTATATTCACTCCGTCAAGGAGTATTTCTCCGTCGGTAACGTCGTAAAGACGGCACAGAAGCTTTATAAAGGTGGTTTTTCCCGCACCGTTAAGACCTACGACGGAAAGCTTTTCGCCGCTGTGCAGGATGATGGAAACGTTTTTGAGTACATATTTGTCCGTTCCAGGATATTTAAAGGAAACGTTCTTAAATTCTATTTCATGTTCCGAACCGCTGCCGGGCTTTTTGTCTCCCTTTTCCATTGCGGGTGGATACTCCATGAATTTTATTATTTCATACATATATCCGCTGCGCTTGACGATATCCTGAACGCCCATAATTATAGCCTGCATCGACGAGTGAAGCGTACCGCCTGCGCTCAGAAGCTGCGAAAATGCACCTATGGTTATTTTTCCCGTGACAACAAGCACTCCCAGGTAAAAATATGTAGCAAAATCCCTGATAACGCCGATGATGATATCGAGGATATTGAGAGGAAATTTTTTATCGTTGATATTCTGCCAGTAATCGCTCAGCCTTTTTATCTGCTGTGCGGATTTTTCGAGCATCATTCCTGCTGCGCTGTACAGGCGGATATCCTTTCCATATCTGAAATCCTCCATTTCCCAGCATATATATCCGAAAATACGGTTTATTCCCGCAAGCTTTGAGAAGTTCCTGATATCGATATTGTTTTTCTTTCCGTTGATAACAGCGGAAATTGCCAGCAGGACTGCTATTACAAGCAGCAGCAGGGGTGCGTTTACAAGCATCACTGTTATAACGCCGAGCATTTTAAGAGTATTGGAAATAATGGTGAAAAATCCGTTTATAACGTAGTGCGTTCCTCCTGACCAGTCTATGCCTTCACGGGCTTTTTTTATCTGGTCGAGCGCCTTTTTGTTTTCCGTCAGGGAAAAGTCAATATCCATACAAAGGCATGATATTTCCTCTTTCGATGCATTGATAAACAGATCCTCGGATTTTGAAAGATGAATGGTAAGCACACTGTTCAGACACGCAAGAACAGACTGAGATACCGTCATTGCCGCTCCGTAAAACAATATAAGCTTCAGATCCTTCTGAGGGGCGGTAAGTGCATTTATGAGCAGAGGAAGAAATATAATCTCCGCAAAAGGTACTGCTGCGCCGATTACTACATTTATCAGCGACAGAGGGAGATAAGATCTTTTATACTGCCGTATCTGCCTGAAGCAGTAGCTGAGCGAACGCCATACGGGCGATGTGTTTTTATCGGTCATTGAGAGCCGCCTCCTTTTCATAGGGAATATCGAAAATATCCTTGTCCTCAGTGTAATACTGAGCCTGTACCCGAAACATTTCCGCATATGCGCCGTTTTTTTCCATAAGCTCGCTGTGAGTGCCTGTTTCACAGATCTCTCCGTCCCTGAACATGGCCACTCTGTCACAGAAGCGGGTAGATGAAAGCCTGTGGGAGATGTAGACTGCGGTACGGCTGCCCACAAGTCCGTTAAAGCTCTGGTACAGCTTATACTCAGCCAGTGCGTCGAGAGCAGCCGTAGGCTCGTCGAGAACTATTACGGGGCTTTTTTTGTACAGCGCTCTTGCAAGTGCAAGCTTTTGCTTTTCCCCTCCCGAAAGGTCGATACCGTCGTCATAGAGCACCTTGAGCAGCTCTGTGTCGATACCCTTTTCAAGGCTGTCAAGCTTTTCTCCCAGACCTGCGCTCCTGAGAGCTCTTTCCGCCT
Organism: uncultured Ruminococcus sp.; assembly: GCA_964505695.1. Lineage (GTDB taxonomy): Bacteria > Bacillota > Clostridia > Oscillospirales > Ruminococcaceae > Huintestinicola. Next base: position 10,589 of record CAZDJG010000003.1, on the reverse strand, counting down.
CTGTCTTATCCGTTTCTTCGGGCTTCTTCATGGAAACATTTTCCGCAATGGGAAATGCAAAGACCATAACGTCCTGGAATGCAGGCGAAAATATTCTGAAATATTCCTGTCTGTCGAAGCAGCGTATGTCTGTGCCGTTTAGTAAAATACGTCCCTCTGTCACGTCGTAGAGCCTGAGCAGCAGCTTTATAAAGGTGCTTTTTCCCGCGCCGTTAAGACCGACTACCGCAAGCTTTTCGCCGGGGGAGAGGGTGATATTTACATTTTTAAGGGCATATTTGTCCTGTCCCTTGTATTTAAACGAAACGTTTTCAAAGGTAAAGGTGTACTTATCTGTTTTGGGTACGGGAACGGTCTTTTTGCCCTCGTCTGCGCAGGGGATGTCCATAAAGCTGCGGAAATCGTCGGTATGCGCGCTTCTTTCCCGCAGTGCTGAAAGAGCCGTTAGTATTTCGTTTACCGCTCCCGAAAACGCGGCTGCGCTTGCTGTGTAGAGCGTGAAATTACCGATGGACAGATCCTCGAAAATAACGCTGTAAATAAGCCAGCCCATAATGATAAGCTGTCTGAGCATAGATATGCCGTGAGCAAAGAAAGAATTATATATCCAGTACTGACGTGATTTTATCCAGTGCCGCAGCTCATCGTCATAGACCTCCCGCTGCTTGCCTGCAAGATATTTCTTCATGCCGAAAAGACGGATATCCTTTGCATAGCTGAAGTCTGTGGTGACGGTTTCCATGTATTCAAGCTTGCGCCAGTTGGGCATCATAGCGTCCCACATTTCCTTTTTGTCTTTTTTTCTGATATACTCGAAAAACAGGAACTGTATATAGGAAAGAACGGCTATCACAAGGATTATCCACGGATTGAAGGTGGTCATAATGCTGACGGCGGTGATCACGGAAAATATCTGCACCGACATTACCTGTATATAGGTCATCATGCCCTGAACGCCCTGCCAGTCGCCTGTGGTCGCTCTTTTGGCTTTCTGGAGCCTGTCGAGCATTTCGGGTGTTTCAAGAGCTTCGTATTCCATGCTCAGAGCCTTGGCTATCCTTTCCTTGACTATCATCAGCCTTACATATGTAAAGCCTACTCCCATTTTCATAGTCGAAACGGTGTTGAGCCACATCATAAAAAGCTCTGCCGCCGATGTCATAAGTATAAGATAAAAAAGCGGCTTTATATCCTTGTCGGGAGAGGCAGCCTGCCTTTGGATAATGTCTATGACAAGCTTCCCGATAAAGCTCCACAGATATGACATCGACGCTCCCGCTATTCCACCCGTTATTATAAAGAATATCAGGGATTTGCGGTATTTGACGAATTTGCCGAAAATATAGCGGCAGTTGCTGATAACGCCGTAGTCCCTGTGAAATTCATCGGTGTTTTCTTCCTTTGTCTTTTTTTTGAAGATATTCATAGTCACTCCCCCTTTCAGAACACAAAAAAGCCGCATCTTCCCGAACAAGGAAAATGCGACGCAAACCGATCACATCTGCCGTCAGATATTTACAGCGGCAGACAAAGCATTTTTCCTTTGAGAATAAACAAATGTAAACGCATTTTTTTCGTAAATGTTATAATGTACAAACATTTTGCCTGCCCTCCTTTCATAAAAATTACATTTTGAAGTATAGCACATTGGAAATGCTTTGTCAAGTGATTTTTTTTATTTTTTTTAAAAACAGTTGCAATCTGGGGGAAAATATTGTATAATTATCCTATCACTCATTTTAAATAAAGGAGAATGAAAAATGTACGAGAATATTATCGACACCATCGGTTTTGTTGAAAAGTCCGATCCTGAGGTCGGCGCCGCTATGGCAAAGGAGCTTGCCCGTCAAAAGAGGAACCTTGAGCTTATTGCCAGTGAAAACATCGTTTCCCCCGCTGTAATGGCTGCAATGGGCAGCGTTCTCACCAACAAGTACGCAGAGGGCTATCCAGGTAAGAGATATTACGGCGGCTGCGAGGACGTTGATATTGTTGAGAATATTGCTATCGAAAGGGCAAAAAAGCTTTTCGGAGCAAGCTATGCAAACGTTCAGGCTCATTCGGGCGCACAGGCTAACACTGCTGTTTACATGGCTCTCCTTACTCCGGGCGATACGGTAATGGGCATGAGCCTTGCTCACGGAGGTCATCTTACACACGGTTCTCCCGTAAATATTTCGGGAAAGTATTTCAACTTTGTTCCTTACGGTACAAACGATGAAGGCTTTATCGACTACGAGGTCCTTTACAAGGAGGCTAACAAGTGCAAGCCCAAGCTTATCGTAGCAGGTGCGTCGGCATATCCCAGAGCTATTGATTTTGAGAAGCTTTCCTCCATTGCAAGGGCGGTCGGCGCATATCTCATGGTAGATATGGCTCATATCGCAGGTCTTGTTGCGGCAGGTCAGCACCAGTCTCCCGTTCCCTATGCCGATATCACAACGACCACGACCCACAAGACGCTCAGGGGCCCCCGCGGCGGTCTTATCCTTACAAACAACGAGTATCTTGCCAAGAAGATAAACTCCGCTATTTTCCCCGGAACACAGGGCGGTCCTCTCATGCACGTTATCGCAGGAAAGGCAGTTTGTTTCGGCGAGGCTCTCAAGCCCGAATTCAAGGAGTACGGAAAGAAAATCGTCGCAAACGCTCAGGCTCTTGCAAAGGGACTGCTTGACAGAGGCTTTGACCTTGTTTCGGGCGGTACGGACAATCACCTTATGCTTGTTGACCTCAGACCCTTCGACCTTACGGGCAAGGAATTTGAACACCGTCTTGACGAGGTCTACATCACCGTCAACAAGAATGCAATACCCAACGATCCTCAGAAGCCCTTTGTCACCAGCGGCGTAAGAGTGGGAACTCCCGCTGTTACCACAAGAGGTCTTGATACCTCCGATATGGAGAAGATCGCAGAATTTATGTATCTTGCCGCCAAGGATTTTGACAATAACATTGAAAATATCCGTGCAGGCGTTACCGAAATATGCAGGAAGCACCCTCTGTACGAATAAAATTCCGAATGGATCGGGGCAAGAGGCGTGATGTCTCTTGCCTTTTGATTTTCGGAATTTTAATAAGGAAGTGAAAATATGCCCTCGCCTCTCGCTGACAGAATACGTCCGAAAAGCCTTGATGATATCGTGGGACAGCAGCATATTCTCGGAAAGGGAAAATATCTTCGCAGGATAATCGAAGGGGGAAATATCCCCAACATGATATTCTATGGTCCGTCGGGAGTGGGAAAGACCACCGTTGCCCGTATCATTGCGGAAAATTCGGGAATGAAGCTCCACAAACTAAACGGCACCTCTGCGGGGATTGCCGACATCAAGGACGTAATCGCCGATACCAATACCATTGACGGAATGAACGGCGTTCTGCTGTATCTTGACGAGATACAGTACCTGAACAAGAAGCAACAGCAGTCTCTTCTTGAATACATCGAAAACGGACAGATAACCCTTATAGCCTCTACCACCGAAAATCCGTATTTTTATATATATAACGCAATACTCAGTCGTAGCGCTGTTTTTGAGTTCAAGCCCGTTTCGGCAGAGGATATCATTCCTGCGGCAGAAAGGGCATTCCGCTTTCTTGCCGAGGAATCGGGTATTAAGATAAAAACCGAAAAGGGCGTATGCGAGCATATTGCAAGGGGCTGCGGCGGAGATGTGAGAAAATCCGTAAGCGTGTGCGAGCTGTGCTTTCTGGGAGCGGAAAATAACGGCGCTGAGGCAGAAATAACCCTTGAGGAAGCTAAAGCACTTACCCAGCGCAGCAATATGCACTATGACCGTGACGGGGATTCACATTACGATATCCTGTCTGCCCTGCAGAAATCCATACGGGGATCGGATGAAAACGCCGCCGTACATTATGCGGCAAGGCTTATCGAAGCAGGGGATATAATATCCCTTTCAAGGCGGCTGCTGGTCATTGCCGCAGAAGATGTAGGACTTGCATATCCTCAGGCTATACCGATAGTCAAGGCGTGCGTTGACAGCGCAATGCAGCTTGGACTTCCCGAAGCGCGTATTCCCCTCGGAGATGCTGTAGTGCTGCTTGCCACAGCTCCGAAATCCAATTCGGGATATAATGCGATAAACGCAGCTCTTGATGATGTGCGCACAAAGGAATGCGGTGATTTTCCGAGACATCTGCAAAACAAGCACTGCGATGGCGAGGATGCCGCCGTTAAGGGACAGCACTACCTTTATCCACATGATTTTCCCAACCATTATGTTACGCAGCAGTATCTGCCCGACCCGATAAAGGACAGGGTATATTATCATTTCGGAGAAAATAAAAACGAGCAGGCGGCTCTTGCCTACCGTCTTAGGATACTTGAGGAGGAGAAAAAAAGAATGGGGGGAAAATAACTTATTTTTGCATAAAAGAATATCCCTTTGCCGATAATTCAGGTTGGAGGGATACTTTTATGAATGCAATCCGGAAGAGAATACTTATTTCGGCAGCAGCCATTGCGGTTTTGGGAGTGCTGCTGCTCGGCAGGCTTATGTATATAAATCTCAACCGCAGCTTTTATATGAGCTATGATGTTTCCGCGCCGAGAAAGGTTACGGTGGTTTGTTCATACGGCGATATATACGACAGAAACGGCAAAAAGCTTGTAAACAGAAGCGAGAGCTATATTGCCGTTATAAATCCTCAGACTGCCGACAAAGAACTTATAAAGCCTCATGTAACCGACAGTGAAAAATATGAAAGCTGTATTGACGGGAATGCTCTTTTTCTCTGCGGGGTCGACAGTCCGAGCATTCCGTCGGTCACGGTAATACCCGTTTGTGAGCGCTATGAGGGAGGTCTTTGCACGCATATTATAGGCTACACAAGCGACGGCGCGGGCGTGTGCGGACTGGAAAAAGCCTATGATGAGATACTTCGTCAGCCCAAAAGCTCGGTGGTTCTCAGCTACAGCGTTGATGCGGGGGGCGATCTTCTTGAGGGGGACGGGATCGGCATGAAGTGGCAGAACAGCTACATGACGGGAGTCCGCACGGGAATAGATATTTCCATACAGACTGCCTGTGAAAATGCCATGAAAAATGTAAACAAGGGTGCGGCTGTTGTTATGGATATATCCAGCGGAGAAATCTGCGCCGTTGTAAGTAAGCCGGATTACGATCCTGAACATCCCGAATATAGTCTTGAGTCGGAAAATGCTCCATTTATAAACCGTGCATTCTCACCTTACAGCGTAGGATCGATATTCAAGCTTGTCACTGCGGGAGCGGCGCTTGAATACGGAATATCCGATGAATATACCTACGATTGCAGCGGAAGTATTTTTGTCAGGGGACAGGAGTTTGACTGCCACCGGTTCGGCGGTCACGGAACTCTTGATATGCGTAAGGCTGTTGTTGAGTCCTGCAATCCTTATTTTATATGCCTTTCACGGGACATTCCCACAGATTTTCTTTACAGCTTTGCTCACAAGCTGGGATTTGGGCAAGGTATACGGCTTGCACGGGGCATATCCTCGTCTTCGGGGTATCTGACATCTGCAAGGGAGCTGCTCATTCCTGCCGAAAAGGCGAATTTTTCTTTCGGACAGGGAAAGCTTACCGCAACGCCTTTGCAAATTACGCTTCTCACCGCCGCCATCGCAAACGGAGGACAAATGCCTGTGCCTGTTCTTGTTCACGGCAGCACCGATAATGCAAGAGGATATGAGGCTGCGTCATCTTCCGCAAAATTTACAAGAGTGATGAAAAAATCCACTGCCGATAAGCTAAAAAGCTTTATGACCGATACGGTTTATAAGGAAAATTCGGCGGCTGTTCCCGAATTTACCACTGCGGGCGGAAAAACGTCCACCGCCCAGACATGGACGTACAACAAGTACGGAAATGAGAACCTTAACTGCTGGTTTACAGGCTTTTTCCCTGCTGATAAGCCTGAATATGCGGTAACGGTTATGATAGAGGAGGGGGTTTCGGGCAATTACACCTGCGGTCCCGTTTTCAGAGAGATAGCCGATTCTGTCAGAATGGGCAGATATTCAGATGTTGATTGAAAGGAATTGTTAAAAGTTTATGAAATTCAGACCCTGTATCGATATCCACAACGGCCGTGTAAAGCAGATAGTCGGCGGCAGCCTTGCAGACGAAAATTCCGCCGCAGAGGAAAACTTTGTTTCGGTCTGCGGCGGAGAATATTATGCCCGTCTGTACAAGCAAAGAGGACTTTCGGGAGGTCATATAATTATTTTAAACCCTGTCGGATCGGAGTATTACGAGGCTGACAGGCGGCAGGCATTTGCGGCGCTTGAGGAATACAGGGGAGGACTTCAGATAGGCGGAGGCATAACTGCCGAAAACGCTCCCGAATATATAGAAAGGGGAGCGTCTCACGTAATTGTTACCTCCTATGTTTTTAAGGACGGCAAAATAAGCATTGACCGTCTTGAAAGGCTTGTGAGCGCAGTTGGCAGGGAAAGGATAGTCCTCGATCTTTCCTGCCGCAGGCGTGACGGCAAATATTACATAGTGACCGACAGATGGCAGAAATTCACCGATACCGAGGTTACTGCCGAAAGCATTTTTATGCTCAGAAAGTACTGCGATGAATTTCTGATCCATGCCGTAGATGTTGAGGGCCGGCAAAAAGGCATTGAATACGCCGTTGCCGAAATGCTCGGAAATATCGGCGGCATAACCGCTACATATGCCGGAGGCATAGGCTCATACGGGGATATTGAAAAGCTTGAGCTTCTCGGCAGGGGAAGGCTTGATTTCACTGTGGGAAGCGCTCTGGATATATTCGGAGGAACTCTGGATTTTGATAAGATATGCTCCGAATACGGAGGCAGAGTTATTCCGCCTCAGCGCCTGCCTTGAAATTGTAAATAGGTCTGATGATCTCGTTTACCTCGGCCGTATCGCCGATATTGTCCAGAATATCGTTCATTCCCTTGTATGCCATCGGGCATTCGTCAAGCGTTCCCTTTCCGACAGATGTGCTGTAAATTCCCTCCATCTGCTTTTTAAATTCGTTTACCGTAAAGCTTTGTTTAGCCTCGCTGCGGCTCATAAGTCTGCCTGCGCCGTGGGGTGCGGAGAAATTCCAGTCGGGATTTCCCTTTCCTGTGCAGATAAGACTGCCGTCCCTCATGTTTATGGGAATAATAAGGCGCTCTCCTTTCTGTGCAGAAACAGAGCCTTTCCGCAGGATCATATTATCTGTATCTATATAATTATGGATAGTGGTAAATTGCTCCTCAACGGTAAGCTTCATTTCTTTAACTATCACGTCCATCATGGCACGGCGGTTAAGAGCGGCGAAACGCTGAACGATCTTCATATCGTGGATATAATCCTCAAAAAGACTTCCGCTTACATAAGCGAGACTTTTTGGGATTTTTGTATTTTTGGTTTCCTTCAGCTTATTAAGCTCACGTTTTATCTCAGTATCTCTGCCCTGTGATTTAAGGTCGTCAATAAGCTTTTTTACGGCATCGTCTCCCGAATGGTTCAGCTGCCTGAAGCCCTGCTCCTGATAATATTTTGCGACCTCCGTTCCCAGATGACGTGAACCGCTGTGGATTACAATATAAATTTCTTTTTCACCTTTGTCCGCCTCAATAAAATGGTTTCCTCCGCCGAGAGTTCCCACAGACCGCTCCGCACGCCGCAGATCAATTTTATCTGCGCATCTGAGCGAGCAGATATCAGCTTCTTCGGCATATATATGAGGTGTTTTTCTTATTGAAAAACCCGATGGTATCTCACGTCTGATAAGCTTATCGAGCTGCATCAGCTCAAGCTGCTTTTCTCTTATGCGTACAGCTTCCATGCCGCAGCCTATATCCACTCCGACAAGATTGGGAACAATCTTATCGGTGATCGTCATTGTAGTGCCGATAACGCAGCCCATTCCGGCATGAACGTCGGGCATCATTCTGATTTTTTCACCGACAGTAAATGCCTGGCTGCAAAGCTCAATTATCTGAGATACCGAGGCTGAGTCAATAACATCTGTGAATACCTTTGCCGTGTTGTATTTTCCGTTAATTTCAATCATATGTTTGTCCTTTCATTAGTCAAAAAAATAAAAACGGCGTTTCCGGGAAACGGAAACGCCGTAAAAAATTATGCACCGAGATTTTATATTTTAAAATACTTCGGCGGATATATTTCAGCGATGTGCGTCCGTTTAAATATATTATATTCATTTTTTATTGTATATATAGCCTTTGTCATTTTTTCCGCCTCCTGAATAATAAATTTTACTTGCAAGTATATTGTCAGAATATCACTTTTTTTACTGTTTGTCAAGTTTTTTTGAAAAAGCATTTGTAATATAAATTTTTGCCGAAATATACGCTCAATGCTGTGATATCATTTCCTGCAAAAAATGTACGGCAGCCAATAAAAATGACTGCCGTATAAATATTGGGGTTCTCTATAAACCGGGACACGAGCAAAGCCTCGTCCATTGGTTCGGTCAGATGCAAGGCATCAGACCGCAGTAATACTTGCTGTCTTACAAGGTCTGATAACGAAGCAGATGACCGAACCAATAGAGGATTTGCCGTGAAGGAGGTTTATAGAGGTTCCCTATTATTTATAAATGACCATTCTCATTCCCGATCCGCAGTGATCATGGGGAATGACTTTAAATCCCAGTCTTGTATAAAAAGCTTCTTTTCCTTTCTCTGCTATAAGCTGTATGCTTGTACGGCCGCCGGGCGGTGTTTGTTTTTCGGCGTATTCCGTAAGCATCCCGACAATGCTTGTTCCTATTCCTTTTCCCTGATGCGACGGCTTGACGATAACATCGGCGATCATATAGTACATTCCGTCCCCGATAAGCCTGCCCATACCCACAGTCTGACCGTTTTCAACGGCAATTACCGTATACAGACTGCTTTTGATTGCTCTTTCCGTTTGAATATCCGAAAAAATATTCCATTGCACCGTTTTGCGCAATATGCGGTAATCGTCCGGTGTCAGACAGTTTTCCATGTATTCAGTCTTTTTTTCCGTCATTGTAAATATCCTCAAGATAGTCGTAATTGAATTTGAGAGTATTTCGGCTAAACCAGTCATTGCAGTCCCAGAGCATAGCGCAGTAGCCGTATTCCTTTGAGAGCTCGGTAACTGATTTAAAGAACAGGTCGGTTCCTTTTTTTACGGTGTATTTTGTGCCGTCCTTCTTATGGCTTACTCCGTATTCGCCGATGATAACGCCATAGCCTGCGTCTGTAAATTTTTTCATTTTTTCAAAATCCTTGCGCATGGCGTTTATGTCCGCCTGAGTACCCCAGCTTTCCATATAACCCCACGAATTGTTTTCATTGTCGGCAATACAGAAGGTCGAAGGCGTATAATAATGAACCGATACAAGCAGGCGTCCTTTTACCGTATCGTCGGGCATTACAAATTTGTCGTCTGCGGTTTTTGAGATATCGGTGTCATATCCTGCAATGAGAAGAAATCTTTTCTTGTTTTTGCCGCCTGAGCTTCTTACGATATCGACAAATTTCTGGTTTATTGCATTTACCCTTGCGTAACTGTCCTTTACAGTGACCTTTCCGCGCGTTGTGCTGCCAAGCTCTTCGTTTGCAGATTCAAATATAAGCTTATCGGAATAAGACGAATAATGCTTTGCTATCTGATCCCACATTGCAGTATATTTGTCCATTGCCGCCTGAGCGGTTTTTTCGTCCTGTGAGCCGAAATCCTCCCACCAGCCGCCGTCCCAGTGAATGTTTATAATGCAGTACATATCGCTGTCAAGCACATATCCGACAATTTCGTCAACTCTTTTGAAATATTCGGGGGATATGGTATATTTTCCGTCGTCTGACATCATATTCGACCATGCCACAGGTATACGTACGGAATCAAAGCCGTTATTTTTAAGCGCTCTTATCATAGCCTCAGTAGTTTCGGGCTGTCCCCATGCTTTTTCATAGTCCTTCGGACCTGCACCGCTTCCGAGCCATGAGGCAACCGATTCCATTGTGTTTCCAAGATTCCAGCCGTTGCCCATTTCCTTAGCAAGCTTTACGGAATCGGAAACGTCTGAGCTGTCCTCGGAAGCATTTTTGTCGGAAGAACCTTTGGGAACGGTTACGGCTATCTTTTCCGAAAGCTTTCCCTGAATGTATTTTCCGTCAGCTTTAACGATTGGAGCAATCTTGAAATAATACTTTCCTGCGGACAGATCCCTGATGACCGCCTGTGTTCCGGAAACTGTTTTCAGGTATGTGAATTTTTTTGTGCTGCTGTCGTACTTGTAAATTCTGTATCCGTCTGCGCCGCTGCTTTTATCCCATTTGATAATAACGCTGTTATTTTGTACGTATGCTGTAATATTTTCGGGTATGTCCGGCGTATCGGCGGCAGATACCGCTGCCGGACTGTAGGTCGTTATGCCGTCAAAAGGGATTTGAAGCGGAGAGCAGATCACGGCTGCAGCAAGAAAAAGTACAGGCAGTTTTTTAACTTTCATCTTCTCGGCGTCCTTTCATATAATAATTTAATCAAAAAATTCCTTTAATAATTATACAGGGAACCTCTATAAACCTCCTTCACGGCAAATCCTCTATTGGTTCGGTC
>CAZDJG010000002.1:0-33217 GCA_964505695.1 uncultured Ruminococcus sp. | reverse complement strand
TGACCGAACCAATGGACGAGGCTTTGCTCGTGTCCCGGTTTATAGAGAACCCCTCTATATAATAATATTTCCTCAGCCTTTGAGGTATTCCACAAAGCTGTAAAAGCCGTTTTTTAATTTTGTGAAGATATCATTGCTTTCCTCGCTTATTTCGGCTTTGTTTCCGCTTTCGAGGCTTACGTATTCGACCTGTGCATTGTCAAGCTTTTGCATACCGAGGACATTTTCCGCATAATCCTCAACGACTTTCTGGGAGCTTTTCTGCTCAAGTCTTGTTATCATGCTCACATTTTCCTGCTTGAGAGACTGCACCGCAGCCTCCTCATCTACTATTGCGGCATGAACGGCAGCAATGTCCGCCTTTGAGGTAATGCAGAAAGACAGCAGTATGCCTGCTGCGGCTATAAGCAGCACTGTTGCGGGAGCGGAAGCGGATGCCGCATTCCTTTTTGCCTTTTCGCTTTTTATATTTTTGCGAACGCTTGCTCTTTCGGCGTATTCTTCGTATTGTGAAAGGTCATAGGCGAGATTTGAATTTCTGTTTGCCATATTTATCCTTCCTTTCCTTTAGTATATCGTTCTTTTTTTACAGCTTTTCTATAATTCTGAGCTTTGCACTGCGGCTTCTGGGGTTTGCGGCAAGCTCCTCCTCGGATGCTTCAACAGGCTTTCTGTTTACAAGTCTTGCTTTCGGCTTGTTCCCGCATACGCACACCGGAAAATCCGGGGGACAGGTGCAGCCTTTGCACCAGCCTGCAAATCTTTGCTTTACTATCCTGTCCTCAAGGGAATGGAATGTGATTATGCAGAACCGTCCTCCCGGCTTTAAAAGCTCAAAGCCTTCGTCAAGCGCCCGGTCAAGATGGTCAAATTCGCAGTTTACAGCGATCCTTATTGCCTGAAAGGTCTTTTTGCAGGGGTTTTTCTCCCGCCTGAATCTTGCGGGAACCGCTTTTTTTACGATCTCCGCAAGCTCAAGAGTGGTTTCCACAGGCTTTGCGCTGCGGCTGAGAATAATTTCCTCGGCGATCCTCGGAGCGAATTTTTCTTCGCCGTATTCATAGAGGATCTTTGTAAGCTGTTCCTTTGAATAGCCGTTTACAATGTCCCTTGCGGAAATACCCTCCTTTGACATTCTCATGTCAAGAGGGGCGTCGTTATGGTATGAAAAGCCTCTTTCGGCTGTATCGAGCTGATATGAGGATACTCCCAGATCGAGAAGTATTCCGTCTGCTCCCGATATCCTAAGCTCCGCGGCGGTTGTTTTAATCTCCGAGTAATTGCCCTTTATCACCTTTGCCGGATAGCCCTTGAGCCGTTCGGAGGCGGCAGCCGCAGCGTCAGGGTCACGGTCGATGCCGATAAGCATTCCCGATGTGAGACGTTTTGCTATCTCACGGGAGTGGCCTGCTCCTCCGCAGGTGCCGTCGAAATAAATTCCGTCGGGCTTTATATCAAGTCCCTCAAGGCACTGCTCAAGGAGAACGGGTATATGAGTAAATTCCATATTGATCCTTTTTTATCAGAATGCGATAGAGTCGATAGCCGCTGCAAGCTCTTCGTCGGAGAATTTGGAGCTTGCCTCCTCATACCGTGCGGTATCCCAGATCTCGGCACGGTTAAGGTTGCCGATAACGGTGATGTCATGGTCAAGACCTGCATGCTCTCTGAGATTTTGCGGAATGAGTATTCTTCCCTGCTTGTCTGTTTCGGCGACCACGGCATTTGCGGCATATTTTCTTATTGCCTGCTTTGCCACGGGACCTGAAAGAGTCCTGAGCTGTTCGGTAAATTTTTCCCATTCCTCGTTTGAATATACATAAAGGCAGCCTTCAAGACCGATGGTAATGACAAAGCTTACGCCCAGCTGCTCTCTGAGCTTGTTCGGGAACGCCATTCTGCCCTTGGCGTCCATGTTATGGCTGTATGTTCCCATAAGCGGAGCGTGCATTGTCATCATCCCTTTCTTTTTAAGACTCTGGCTGCCAATTCAACACCGTTTTCAACAGGCTGTTGAAAATCACCACTTTTCACCACAAAGTGGGTGTTCTTCACCACTATGATTTAATTATACACTATGTGTAACCAAATTGCAACCATTAAAGAGAAAATCAGCACCCAATAAATCAAGAAATTACCAAGGGGTTTTTAAGCATTTTGACGAATTTTTCATATCAAAACGTATAATTTAAGCCATTTTTAGCTATTTGTATAATTTCCTTGTATAATTGCCCGGTGGTGAAGAGTGGTGATGATCTTCAAAAGAAAGGGTGTTTTTGATTTTACCGTTTTGTAATACATGAAACCATTTTGAAACCTGTTTTCCTGTTTTTTGAAGAAATACGGTGAAAAACTCTAACAATTTTTTTTAAAACTGTGCATATTATATATTGAAAAAAATGAAGTATGCTGATATAATAAAACTGATACTAAAAACAGTTTAAACTCAGGCAATCTTTGACGAAAATCCGCACCGTTTTCTGCGTCAAAGCACCTTGCCGGCCGATCTCCCCCTGCGGGGTTAGGTGTCACCGCAGGTGACAGAATGGCTGACAGAAAGAAACAGCCTGCCTGCGGTTCTTTTCCTTGAAACCGGCACAGCTTTTCGCCAAATCTTATCCTTCGTTCAAACGGTTTTTAGTATGAGATTTTAAGAGAGTATAATTACGGGAAGTTTAAAAGCTTCCCTGCTGTGAATAAATATTTTTAAGGAAGGTAATTTGATGTTAAAAGCTATCGGTTCCAAGCAGGATCTATCCGTTCCCGGCACTGAATGCGGTTATTTTGAGACCGTTGAGGATCTTCTTGACAGCGAAGTTGTACAGCAGATGAAGCAGTATATGCATCACGGACACACCACCTGTTTCCAGCATTGTCTGAATGTTTCCTATTACAATTATATCCTCTGCAAGCTCCTTTCTCTTGATGCGCGTGCAGGAGCGAGGGCGGGGCTTCTTCACGATCTTTTCCTTTACGACTGGCATGATTATGTGCGTGAAAAGGGTCAGAAGCTGCACGGCTGGACTCATGCGGCGACGGCTCTTGCCAATGTAAGGAAATATTTTGAAATAACTCCCGTTGAGGCTGATATTATCGAAAAGCATATGTTTCCCATGAACATTGCGCTTCCCAAGTACAAGGAGACAATAGTCATTATTATGGTGGATAAGGTTTGCGGCGCATGGGAGGTCATGGCTCACTGGGGCTGGCTTGCAAAGCGTGCGGCAACGTTACCCAAGCGCAAGCTTGACGAACACAGGGCAGGAAAGGCTGCATAAAATTTTTAATAGGAGCTGATGCAAAAATAACTTTTTGCATCAGCTCCGTCAGCGGCGATAATTTACGCATTGGCAATTGGCGTTACAGCAAGGAAATTTTTACGGCAACAGCTAAAAAAGCTGCGAAAAATTGTTTTAAAAATTTTTCGCAGCTTTTTTTGTATAATTGCAGATCACTGATTATCCTCAATGTACTTAACAATATCGCCTACTGTCTTGATGTTGGCAACAGCCTCGTCGGGGATCTCCATATCGAACTCCTCCTCCAGAGACATGACCAGGTCAACAACATCGAGAGAATCAGCACCGAGATCGTCCTGAATATTTGCAGATGCAACTATGCTGTCAGCGTCAGCGTCAAGCTGCTCTGCGATGAGTTCCTTTACCTTATCGAATACCATTGAAATTTCCTCCTTGAGATTATATGTTTTTATAATAAAGACATTATGTCCTTACTGTTTTGAAAGTTTTTCAGCATTATTCCGTGAAGGATCCGATTTTTCTAAACTTATTATATCGTTCATTCAGCAAAACGTCAATATCTTTATTGATTTTACTGTTCAGCGATTTAGCCAAAAATTCCGAAATATTTTCGGCAGTTGTCTCCGGGTCGGTATGTGCGCCGCCTTGGGGTTCGGGTATAATGACCTCTGCAACGCCTAAGCTTACGGCGTCCTCGGCGGTTATACGCATGATGTTGCAGGCTTCCTTTTCCTTTGAGGCATCCTTCCAGAGAATGGAGGCAAAGCCTCTTGGTGAAATCGCCGAATAAAGTGAATTTTCAAGCATTGCAAGCTCGTCGCATACTCCGAGAGCCAGTGCGCCGCCGCTGCCGCCCTCGCCTAAAATCACAGAAATCACCGGCGTCCTCAGCGTCATAAACTCCTCAAGGTTCCGTGCGATCGCCTCGCCCTGTCCCCTTTTTTCCGCAGCCACGCCGCAGAATGCTCCCGATGTATCTATAAAGCATATTACGGGGCGGTGAAATTTTTCCGCCTGCTTTGCAAGTCTCAGAGCCTTTCTGTAGCCTTCGGGGTGGGGCATTGCAAAGTTTGACGCCTTGTTTTCAAAAATATCCCGTCCCTTTACCTCGGATATCACCGTTACGGGCATACCTCTGAATCTGCCTATTCCGCCGAGTATGGCGCCGTCGTCGCCGAAGAACCTGTCTCCGTGCATTTCGTAGAAATCGGTAAACAGATGGGGAAGATAGTCCCTGATAGTGGGGTGATTTTTTTGACGGATAAGCTCAAGACGCTCATAGGGAGTAAGCTTAGTTGCTGTCTGTGGGGTCAAATCAGCCATCTGAACCATCCTTTCCGTCGGGATTACAGGGTTTGTGGAGCCTTATAAGATGCGCAAGGGTACGGCGCATATTTTTCCTTTCGACTATCATATCCACAAAGCCGTTTTCAAGCATAAATTCCGCGGACTGGAAGTCCTCGGGAAGCCTTTGCTTTATAGTTCCCTCTATAACTCTTCTTCCCGCAAAGCCGATGAGAACCTTAGGCTCTGCGATGATAATGTCGCCGAGGGAGGCAAAGGACGCTGTTACGCCGCCTGTGGTGGGGTCGGTCATTACCGTTATGTAAAGACCTCCCGACTGTGCAAGCCTTGCCGCTGCGCCGCTTGTTTTAGCCATCTGCATAAGGGAAACTATTCCCTCCTGCATTCTTGCGCCTCCCGACGCTGTAAAAAGGATAAGGGGCAGCTTTTTTTCAGCCGCCTTTTCAAAGGCTCTTGTGATTTTTTCGCCCACAACGCTTCCCATTGACGCCATCATAAAGTGGGAATCCATTATTCCGATAACGCACTTTTCGCCTTTTATGGTACATTCTCCTGTGATGACAGCCTCATTAAGTCCTGTCTTTTCCATAAGCCCCTTAATTTTCTCCTCATATTCGGGGTAGTCAATTGGATTAAGGCTTGTCATACCTTTGTCGTATTCGGTAAAGCTGCCGCTGTCGGCTGTTATGGTAAGCCTGTCCGCAGCGTTCATTCTTCCGTGATAGCCGCAGGAGGGGCATACCCATATATTTTTCTCTAGTTCGCTGTACTCGCAGGAATTTGAGCAGCGGGGGCATTTAAAGAGCTTTTCCGCAGATGTATCGGCGGTTTTTTCTTTTTTGTCCTTATCGCTCTCCTCCCCGTTAAAACGGGCGGTGACTACCTTAAACAGATCTTCTAACAAGTTTTTCGCCTCAATTCCGTTACTCTCCCGAAAGCTTTCTTCCGAGATAGCCTATATCATAGCTGCCCTGTTCAAAGACGCTGTCTCTGATAAGGGATAGCTGGAAGTCTATGTTAGTGTCAACGCCCTCGACGATAAATTCCGCAAGCGCCCATTTCATTTTTGCTATTGCCTCTTCTCTTGTGGGGGCGTGAACGATGAGCTTTGCGATCATGCTGTCGTAATAGGGCGGAATGGTGTAGCCCTGATATACCGAGCTGTCCACCCTTATCCCCGGTCCTCCCGGAATGTGGAGAGCGGTTATCCTGCCCGGACTGGGACGAAATCCCAGCTCGGGGTTTTCCGCATTTATCCTGCATTCGATGGAATGTCCTCTAAGCTCGATATCCTTTTGCGCAAAGGGGAGCTTTTCTCCATAGGCGATAAGTATCTGCTGCTTTACAAGGTCTATTCCCGTTACCGATTCGGTGATAGGGTGCTCGACCTGGATACGGGTGTTCATTTCCATGAAATAGAAACGCTTTGCGGAATCCACCAGAAATTCGATAGTTCCCGCATTGCAGTATCCGCACGCCTTTGCCGCTGCGACTGCCGCCCGTCCCATTTTCTCCCTGAGCTGGGAGGTCATGATGGGAGAGGGAGTTTCCTCCAGTATCTTCTGATTGCGCCGCTGCATAGAGCAGTCTCTTTCGCCCAGATAAACGGTATTCCCGAATTTGTCCGCAAGGATCTGTACCTCAATATGCTTGGGATTTACGATGAATTTCTCCATATATATATCATCGTTTCCGAAAAAGTCCGCTGCCTCCCGCTTTGCTGCGGCGATCGCCTCTTCAAGCTCGTCGGGATGGTTTACCAGACGTATTCCACGTCCGCCCCCGCCTGCCGAGGCTTTTACCATCAGCGGGCAGCCTATTTCGCGGCAGAGCATTCTTGCGGTTTCCATGTCGGGAACGGCTCCGTCGGATCCGGGGATAACGGGAACGCCAGCGGATTTCATGGTTGCCTTTGCTTCCGCCTTGTCACCCAGCATTCTGATGGATTTCGGACGGGGACCTATGAAAACAATGTTATTTTCTTCACACAGCTCGGCAAATCCCGCATTTTCCGACAAAAACCCGAAACCGGGGTGAATTGCCTCTGCTCCTGTCATTTTGCAGGCTTCTATTATAGCTGCGGCATTAAGATAGCTGTCCTTTGTGGCAGCAGGACCTATGCACACAGCTTCGTCGGCTATCTGTGCGTGAAGCGCGTGCTTATCTGCGGTGGAATAGACCGTTACGGTATGTATTCCCAGTTCTCTGCACGCTCTTATTATTCTTACGGCGATCTCGCCTCTGTTTGCTATAAGAACCTTTTTAAACATTTTCCTCAGAGCCTTTCGGTTACTTTATTGCAAAGGTTATTTCCGCCGAAACAGCCTTTTCGCCGTTTACGGTGCAGGTTCCCTTGCCTACTCCTATAGGACCCTTTACCTTTATTATCTCGACCTCTATCCTGAGCCTGTCGCCCGGAACCACCTGACGGCGGAATTTTGCCTCCTTTATGCCGCCGAAAAAGCCTATTTTCCCCTTGTTTTCGGGGAGAGTGAGCATTGCCGCACAGCCTGCCTGCGCCATCATCTCCACCATGAGAACTCCCGGAACAACGGGATAATCCGGAAAATGACCCTTGAACCAGAATTCATCGGGGGTCATATTTTTGTATGCCACTACTCTTTTTCCCGGTTCAAGCTCCTCAATTTCGTCAATAAGCATAAACGGATCCCTGTGGGGGATTATTTCCATTATCTGTTCTTTATTCATGTGCATTCCGACATTCCTCCTCAGCCTATTATCATTATCGGTTCGTCATATTCCACAGCCTGACCGTTTTCGGCGAGTATTTCCTTTACAACTCCGTCATAGGGACTGGGTATTTCGTTCATTATCTTCATTGATTCGATTATCATAATGATATCTCCCTTTTTGACGGTCTGTCCTCTTTTGACAAAGGACGGCTTATCGGGAGATGGAGAGGAGTAATAGGTTCCCACAACGGGGGCCTTTACCACATTGCCGTCGATCTCCTTTTCGGCAGGAGATACGGAAGATCCGGACGCAGCCGGCGGTGCTGCTGCCGATAAAGCGGCGGGAACAGCCTGCGCCGCCATGGGAACAGGCATCGCAGGAGGAGGGGGAGGCGCGGGACGTCCCTTTATAACGATCTTTGCGCCTATATCGTCGTCCTCAAGGCGTATTTCGCCAAGTTCCTTTTCATTTATAATATCCGCAAGAGCGGAGATATCTTCGATTTCCAGATCAAACGGAAGTCTTCCCACTATAATCAGTCCTTTCGCAGTAATCAGCCAACGTATTTCCTGATGCACAGGGTAGCGTTATGACCGCCGAAGCCCAGGCTGTTTGAAAGCGCGGCATTTACGGCAGTGTTCCTGTTGCCCTCGGTGCAGTAGTCAAGGTCGCATTCGGGGTCGGGTACTTTGTAGCCTACCGTTGCATGAATGAAATCATCACGGCAGGAAAGGGCGGTAACTATTGCTTCCACGCTTCCTGCCGCACCCAGCAGATGACCTGTCATGGACTTTGTGGAGCTGATAATTGTTTTTCTTGCGGCAGTTTCGCCGAGAGCAAGCTTTATGGCGGTGGTTTCGTACTTGTCGTTAAGACCCGTAGAGGTTCCGTGAGCATTGATATAGTCTATATCCTCCGCTTTAAGTCCTGCCTCCTCGAATGCCATTCTCATGCCTGCCGCAGCGGCTTCTCCCGTGGGGGAAGGACTTGTCATATGATAAGCGTCGCCTGTTGCGCCGTAGCCTGCGATCTCGGCGTATATTTTTGCGCCTCTTGCCTTTGCGTGACCCAGTTCCTCAAGTATGAGCATACCGCTGCCCTCGCCGAGGACAAAGCCGTTTCTTTCCTTGTCGAAGGGGATAGAGCATCTTGAAAGGTCGTCCGAGCGTGTGAGAGCCTTCATATTGTTAAAGCCGCCAAGGGCAAATTCGCTTACGCACGCCTCTGCGCCGCCTGCAATGCACACGTCAAGGTAGCCGTCCTTTATTTTCCGGAACGCCTCGCCTATCGCATGGGTGGAGGAGGCGCAGGCTGTGGTGGTGCAGAAATTTGCGCCCTTAAAGCCTGTTTTCATGGAAACCGTGCCTGCCGCCATATTTCCTATCATCATCGGAATGAAGAAAACGGATATTCTGTCGGGGCCTTTTTCCAGATATTTGGAATGCTCCTCGTTTGTAAGATTAAGACCGCCTATGCCCACTCCTGCGATAACGCCTGCCCTGTATGGGTCGATATCCTCAAACCTTGTTCCTGCGTCCTCAAGAGCGTCGAGAGCGGCTGTAACGGCAAACTGGGTAAACCTGTCCATTCGCTTTGCCTCTTTTTTGTCAAGCTTTTTTTCGGGAGAAAAATCCTTGACCGGAGCGGCTATCTTTACGTCAAAATCTTCTCTCGTGATATCCGTAATATAGGAAAACCCAAGTTTATTTGCCTTTATGCCGTTCCAGAAGTCCTCTATGGTGTTTCCGATGGGGGAAACTACGCCCATTCCTGTAATTACCACTCTTTTCATACGAAAAAAACCAATCCTTTCTTACATGGAAAGTCCGCCGGATATTTCGATCACTTGACCGGTCACATAGGAGGAATCCTCGGAGGCAAGGAACGATACCACGCTGGCTATTTCTTCGGGCTCGCCGTAGCGTTTCATTGCGATCTGACCGAGCATTGCGTTTTTCTGCTCCTCGGTGAGCTTGTCCGTCATGGGGGTATGGATAAAGCCGGGAGCGACCGCGTTGCAGGTTATCCCTCTTGAACCAAGCTCCTTTGCCACAGTCTTTGTCATGGAGATTATAGCGCCCTTTGAGGCGGCATAGTTTATCTGACCGGGATTTCCGTACAGACCCGTTACGGAGGCAAGGCTGATTATATGACCGCTTTTCTGCCTGAGCATTACATTGCCGACAAGCTTCATCATATTGAAAACGCTTTTCTGGTTTACGGCGATGACCATGTCATACTGCTCCTCGGTCATTCTTGCCATAAGACCGTCTCTTGTGATGCCTGCGTTGTTTACAAGAACATCTATTGTTCCGAAGCGTTCCTTTACTGCCTTTACCATTGCTTCGCACTGATCGTATTTAGAAACGTCAGCGCAGAATATTCCGGCCTCTGCGCCCTCTGCCTTTACTCTGTCAACGATATCGTTATTTTCAAACATTGTCATATTAAGGTCGTTAAAAGCGATATTCATGCCGTCCTTTGCAAGTCTCAGAGCGATGGCTGCGCCTATTCCTCTTGAAGAGCCTGTGATAAGAGCTGTTTTTGCCATAATTTTATATACCTCCGTATTTTCTATCAGAACTGAACGTTAAGGAGACTGCCTGCCTGCGAAATAATGTCGGATATTATTTCCGAGCATGGCTTTACGTCGTTTATCATTCCCGCAATAAGACCGCAGAGCATAGAACCCTCGTCGGTGTTGCCGTCTACTACCGCTTTTCTGAGCGACCCTACGGTGAGAGCCTCGAAATCCTCCGGGGGAGCGGCTTTCTTTTCCATATCTTGAAGTGATTTTGTATATTTGCTCTTTATGCAGCGGCAGGGACTTCCCGAGTAAAAGCCCGTAACGGCATTGTCGGTGTCCTTTGCCTTGATGACTGCGTTTTTATAGTTTTCATGTATTTTGCATTCCTCGGACGCAAGGAAACGGGTTCCGATCTGAACGCCCTCTGCGCCAAGCATAAAGGACGCCGCCATTCCTCTGCCGTCGGCGATTCCGCCTGCTGCGATAACGGGTATCTCCACTGCGTCGGCTACCTGAGGGACGAGGCACATAGTGGTATTCTGACCGATATGTCCGCCCGATTCCGTTCCCTCTGCTATAACTGCGTCGGCGCCGATCCTTTCAAGCCTTTTTGCAAGCGCCACCGAAGGAACCACGGGAATGACCTTTATTCCCGCAGCCTTCCAGTCCGCAATATATTTTCCGGGGTTTCCCGCACCTGTGGTGACAAAGGCTACGCCTTCCTCGATAACAAGCTTTGAAAGCTCCTCGGCATTTGGGGACATAAGCATGATATTCACGCCGAAGGGTCTATCCGTAAGCTCCTTGCACTTTCTTATCTCACCTCTGAGATATTCTATGGGAGCGGAGCCGCCTGCAATTATTCCTGCACCGCCCGCATTTGAAACGGCGGAAGCCAGCGTGCTTTCCGCTATCCATGCCATGCCTCCCTGAAGAAGGGGGTATTTTATTCCCAGCAGCTTTGTTATCCTGTTTTCCATAAGTATTTACCGTCCTTTGTTATTTCTTCTTTCTCAAAAGCTTTATGAGCAAAACCGAAACTGCTATGCATATTGCCGCAATGATAATGACTGCGGCAGGACTTCCCGATATCTCGTAAAGCACTGCTTCGGGAAGCGACATTACATCGCAGGTGTTGTAATGACCGTACATTTCCATGCACTCTGTCAGTATTCGATGATCACAGCGCCCATAGTAAGACCTGCGCCGAAGCCTACCATGCAGACCTTGCTGCCTCTTTCAAGCAGACCCTTTTCGGCTGCGTCATTGAGAGCGATGGGGATCGATGCGCTGGAGGTGTTTCCGTGAAGATCTATATCGGTAAAGAATTTATCCATTGGAACGCCGAGATTTTTTGCGGCTGTTTCAATTATCCTTATATTTGCCTGGTGCGGTATAAAAAGGTCGATATCCTTTATGTCAAGACCGATCCTTTCGGCAGCGTTCCTTGCGGCGAGGGGGAGCGCCTTTGTTGCGAATTTATAGACCTCCTTGCCGTCCTGCACAAGACCCCTGTGATCGACTGTCGGGTCGGTTCCGTCGTCTATTGTGAATTTATTTTCGGTCGTAAACGGACTGTGATCATGAAGAGCCTTTGCATAAAGAAATTTTGCGCCCGTTCCGTCTGCGCCGAGCCAGCTTGTGTAAAGCTTATCCGAGCGTTCGAGGATAACAGCCGCAGCCCCGTCGCCGAAAAGGACGCAGGAGGAGCGATCCTTGTAGTTTGTGATGTAGGAAAGATTTTCGTTTGCCGCGACCAGAACGTATTTAAGGCTGTCATCGGTAGCAAGAAAACGGCAGGCGGTATCGACGGCATAAACAAAGCCCGAGCAGGCTGCGCCCAGGTCGAAGGCCGCAGCGTTTACCGCACCCGTTTCTCTCTGCAAAATACAGGCTGCGGAGGGGGTGAAAAAATCCGAGGTTATGGTGGAGTCTATAATAAGACCGATATCTTTCGGGTCTATGTCCGCTCTTTCTATGGCCTGCTTTGCAGCCATTGAGCCCATATACCATGTAGGTTCACCGTCCGAAAACCGTCTGTGGCTTATTCCCGTGCGTGTCCTTATCCATTCGTCGTTTGTTTCAACGATCCTTGACATATCATCGTTGGTAATGTCAAGCAGGGGGGCATATCCGCCGGTTGACACAATGTTGATACCGCTCATATCTGCGACCGTCCTTTCAGGGGATTTGATGAAAAATGCTGATTGGTATTGTAATTTCTTCCGAAATATGTTATTATAGATTTACGGCACTGCTTTGCCGCAATACGATACACTATATATTGTAATATATTTTTGCATTGTTTGTCAACTGATATTTTGTCATTTTTGAAATTTTTATTCCGTTTAAGCAAAGTCCGACAAAAATACAGGAAAATTTTTGTTGTTATCGGCAAAATTGATACAAATAGTAAATATAATTTTATATATACTTATTGTAATTTATTATAGGAGGTAATCAAATGACATCGGAAAAAACAGCTTTTCTTTTTTCGGGGCAGGGTTCACAGTATGCGGGCATGGGCGTTTCCCTTGCAAAGAAATATCCGCAGCTTATGGAAATTTTTGAGCAGGCGGGCGATATTCTGGGCTTTGACCTTTTTGACAAATGCGCAAACGCTTCTGCGGAGGAGCTGAGCCGGACCGTGATCTCCCAGCCTGCCATCATGGCTGTTTCTCTTTGCGCCGCAGAGGCTCTGCGCCTTTGCGGCATTACCGCTTCTGCGGCGGCAGGACATTCTCTCGGCGAATATGCGGCTATGGTCTATACGGGAATGGTTTCGGCTGAGGACGGATTCAGGCTTATAAAGGCAAGGAGCGAGGCAATGCAGAAGGCAGCCGAAAAAAATAAGGGCGCAATGTTCGCCATTGTGGGCGCAGACTGCGCGGATATCGAAAGGGTATGCAGCCGGACGGAGGGGTATGTCGTTCCCGTAAACTACAATTCCCTTGTTCAGACTGTCATTGCAGGCGAAGAGGCTGCTGCCTGCGCTGCGGCGGACGTTCTTTCTTCAAGCGGCGCAAGAGCGATAAGGCTGAACGTTGCGTCGGCATTCCACTCAAAGCTTATGCAGAGCGCAGCGGACGAATTCAAGCTCGAGGCGGCAAAATTTACATTCAATGCGCCGAAAATAAAAATGCTTTCAAATATTTCGGGTGACGTTCTTGACAGCACCGACGGTATGGCTGACAGGCTTGCGGCGCACATCGTTTCTCCCGTAAGGTTTACAAGCGAGCTTTCAAAACTCAGCGAAATGGGATACGACACCTTTATCGAGTGCGGTCCGGGAAAGGTTCTGACGGGTCTTGTGAAAAAAACCTTAAAGGGTGTGAATGCCGCAAATGTTCAGGACGCGGATTCTCTTGAAAAAGCGCTTGCTTTGTAAAAATATACTATATATAGTATATTGAGGTATAATTTCTTAAAATATATGGCATACTATTTGTATGGTATGCCGAAGATCTCGGAAAGGAAGATATAAAATGAAGCATTACGGACTTTTGGGATATCCCTTAAAGCATACTATGTCCCCTCCTATTCACGAAAGGCTGTTCAGTCTTGAGGGAGTTTCCGATTATGACTATACCCTCAAGGAATATTCGCCGGAGGAGCTGCCCGGAAAGATCTCGGACGTGCTGGCGCTTGACGGCTTTAATATCACTATCCCTCATAAGGTGAACATCATAGAGTATACAGATGAGCTTGCGGATTCGGCAAAGCGTTATAATTCCGTAAACTGCGTTGTCAGAAGAGACGGCAGATATATAGGCTATAACACCGACTGCGACGGCTTTTTGCGCTCACTGGAGGCGGCGGGGGCAGACCTTGGCGGAAAGGTTCTGCAGTGCGGCTGCGGCGGCGTGGGCAGAATGATAGCCATTGAAGCGGTGCGGCACGGCGCAGAGCTTACGGTTTCCGTTCCCGAGGGGTTTGAGGATACCGTTGAGCCTGTAAGGGAATATGCGAGAAGCGGAGGTTTTTCCGATGATATAAAAACCGTTCACCCGAATGAGATAAGCGGCAGCTTTGATCTGCTGATAAACGCCTCTCCCGCGGGAATGTTCCCAAAGATCGACGCCTGCCCCGTGGAGGAGGATATTATCGCAAAATGCGGCTTTGTGTTCGACGTTATCTATAATCCCGAAGTCACAAGGCTGATGCGGACCGCCCGCAGCCACGGCATAAAGACCTGCGGCGGAATGGCAATGCTTGTGTGGCAGGCAGTGGTCGCGCACGAGATATGGAGCGGCGCAAAATATAACGACAGCGACATTGCCGTGCTTATTTCCGATATGCACAGGCTTATGAGCGGCAAGTGATATGGCAAGGCGGTTTTTAAAGGGAGGAACTCTCCTTGCTCCGCTTCCGGCAGTTCTCGTCACCTGCGGCAGCGAGGACGGAAAAAGAAACGTTCTTACGGCAGCATGGACGGGAATAGTAAATACCCGTCCGCCTATGGTCTATATTTCGGTGCGTCCCGAAAGGCATTCCCATGAGATCATCAGGGAAACGGGGGAATTTGTCATAAATCTCACGACGTCGAAAATGGCAAAAAACACCGACTTCTGCGGCATGAAAAGCGGGGCAAGAACCGATAAATTCGCAAAATGCCGCTTTGAAACGCAGCGTGCGCGCACGGTGAGCTGTCCCGTTATTCTTGAAAGTCCCCTTGCTCTCGAATGCAGGGTCAGGAGCGAGACAAGCCTTGGCAGCCATACCATGTTCATCGCCGATATCACGGGGATAAGCGCCGATGAAAAATATATCGACAGCAGGGGGAAAATAAATCTTCAGCAGGCGGGGCTTATGGCATATTCCCACGGGGAATACTTCGCTCTGGGAAGAAAGCTGGGGGATTTCGGCTTTTCGGTAAGAAAAAATCCCGCAAGGAAAAATTCTCCGGAAAAGGAGGACGGAAAATGAGGATAACAGACTCCCACGCCCATTATGACGACCCCGCCTTTGACAGCGACCGCTATGAGCTGCTTGACCGCCTTTTTTCGGGGGATATCGACAAGATAATCAACGTGGGCTGCTCGGTGAAAAGCTCATACGCCTGTGCGGAGCTTGCGGAAAAATATCCGAAGATATTCGCCGCCGCAGGGCTTCACCCCGACAGTGCGGACGAGATATGCCGCATTGAGGAGATAAAACAGCTTTGCAGCCGTGAAAAGGTCGTTGCCGTGGGCGAGACAGGTCTTGACTACCATTATGAGAACCATGACAGGCAGATACAGAAAAAAGCCTTTGAGGAGCAGCTTATTCTCGCCCGTGACGTCGGTCTTCCGGTAATCGTACACACACGGGACGCATGGGGGGACACCATGGAGCTTTTGCGCAGGTACCGTCCGAGGGGCGTTGTGCATTGCTTTTCGGGGTCTGCCGAAATTGCCGCAGAGGTGGTTTCTTTAGGAATGTATGTGGGTTTTACGGGAGCCGTTACCTTTAAAAATTCAAAAAAAGCGAGAAAGGCTTTCGGCGCTGTTCCCCATGACAGGCTGCTTCTTGAAACGGACTGCCCGTATATGTCCCCCGAGCCGTACAGGGGCAGGCGGTGCGACAGCGGAATGCTTGTTTACACCCTCGGGGCTTTTGCGGAGCTTATGGGAGTTTCCGCAGAGGAGGCGGCGCGGATCACTGCGGAAAATGCCGGGCGGCTGTTCGGGATATAAAGGAGAAAAGGAAAAATGACAGGATTTCATATTGCGGAGGCTACAAGCACTGTAAGCCTTAATGTCGCTCTTGCGGAAGCTATGATAAAGTATCCGGAGCTGTTCAGGGACGGCGTGAAGATCGCCTCCTATTTCGGCAGCTTTCCGCTGCTGTGGAACGGCGGGAGAATGATACTCGGCAGGTTTTATCCCGACAGGGCAAAGGCTGTGCTTGATGCATATAATCAGAGAGGTGTCCCTTACAGATTTACCTTTACAAATCCCCTTATCACCGAGGAGGAGCTTGACAATCCCGACTGCAATGCGGTACTCGATATGGCGGACAACGGCATGAACGAGGTCATTGTGTATTCGCCCGTGCTTGAGAGCTACATCAGACAGACCCACCCGAAAATGAAAATAACCTCCTCCACCTGCAAGTGCATAAGGAGCATGGACGAGGTAAAGGCTGAGCTTGCAAAGGACTACAGCCTTGTGGTCCTTGACTATAATTTCAATAACAATTTTACGGAGCTTGAAAAGCTTACCCCCGAGGAGAGAAAGCGCTGCGAGATACTTTCAAATCCCGTTTGCCTTCCGGATTGTCCCAGACGCGCATCGCATTATGAATATATCGGAAAAATGCAGCTTGAAAAGCTTGGTATATCAAGGCAGTACCCCGTGCTTACTCCCGACGTGTGCGAAAGATACGGCATAAAGGAGTGGGAATGTGAGTGGAGAAAGTACAATCCCTACACAAGCAAGCCGTCGCCGCTGAGAGTAACGCCCGATCTGGTTTACGGGAAATATTCGGAAATGGGCTTTGAAAATTTCAAGATCGAGGGCAGGGGGGCAAATATGGTTCTTCTCTGCGAGCAGATTGTCGATTACATGGCAAAGCCCGAATGCAAAGACAGGCTGAGGTATGAGGCAATGCATTCCGCTGTTGCCAATTACGGGCTTAACTACGACCTCTTTTAAATAATTTTTATAAAACACGAATAAATTTTAAATTTAAATTTGTGCATAAAACATATTGAAATCCTCGGAGAAATAGTGTATAGTTATATACAGGCCACGGGAAAGGCACGGGGCAGGGGTTCGGTACAAATCCGAACGGAAATCTGCAAAATCTGTGCTTTTTGAGCAAAAAGTGTGCATAAAAGATAAAAAGCGCTGAGCAAATTTGTCGTTTATGTACATTGACACAGCGGTTTCCGCGTGGTACAATAATAGCGTGATACAACGTGAGCAGAAGCACGGTATCACCGTATATTTGATTTCCATACATATTTGGAAATAAATAAAGAAAACCAAAACAAAACAAGGAGGAATTTTTCATGAACATGAAAAAGTCAATTGCCGGCGTAATGGCTGGCGCAATGGCCGTATCTGCAATGGCTGCAACAGTATCCGCTGATCAGGATGCTATTTCCCTTACTTATGACCTCAAGAAGTACGTTGTTGATACTTCAGCTACTTCTAAGGTAACTGTAGTTGCAAACTACTCCGCTTCCAACACCAACGCTTTCTACACCGCATCCGATGTTGTAGAGGATGAGCTCAACACCAGTGGTTCTTCTTACATCACATTCGGTCTTGACAATGATGTAGTTTGCGCACAGGTTAATCAGTGCTACAAAGATTTCCCCAATGACACCAGCAAGATCGGCGGCATGAGCGATTTCCAGATCACCGCTACACCTATCAAGAACATTCTGACCGATGATCAGGGTTCTCCCGTGACCATCTCCTGGACTTCTGACAAAACCAAGACGGATGGCTCTCATGTAACCGACGCACTCGGCGACGGCAAGGCTTCTTTCGATATGCCTGTATCTCTCGGTCAAGTTTCCGGTTCGCTTCCTATGGCTAATTACGAGCTTAGCACTCTTGGCTATTCCAAGCTTGCAGGTCAGTATGGTTTCCAGGCTCTTACCGCTAAGATGACATACAAGGTTCCCGTACAGGTAATCGTTAACGGTTCCAACGCTTGGAGCTATGATGCAGTCGCTGCTCTCAGCGCAATCGGCGAGGATGCATATGTTGAGAAAACTCTTACTGCTGAGATCTTCGTCAACAACGGTAAGGAAATGCTCGACGCTGCTGACGGTCTTACTCACTACATTGAGCAGGCTCCTTCTTCTGTAGCTGTTTCCGCTTTCACTGCCGGCGATGCTACCGATAAGATCTACCCCATGAAGTCCTCTCTTAACACTCCCGCAAACGTTGTAACCGCTCTTACTGCACGCAAGGCAGGCGGCAACTACTACACCAGACCTGTAGCAGTTATCAACGACGCTATCGCTAACCACGAGAACGTAACCTTCACATTCACTTCTTACGATGGATACGTTACTACTGCTAAGTCTCACCTCTTCCAGGAGTGGGTTGAGGCTGACAGAGCTTACGGCTGGCAGACTTCTTCTTATGACTGGTACAATCCTACCTTTGGTCAGCACCTCTACACCAACCTTGGCGACTCCTACAGCCTGTTTGGTTCCGATGATTACGATACATACGGTTCCTACTCCTCCGCTTGGGCTACCAACCTCTTCACAGGTGCTATCGTTGTAAACAGCGGTCTTACCATGCAGCTCAACGATACTGATAAGTTCAACTGGGGCAACAACACCCTCACATTTGACTGGTTCACCATCACTGACGAGGGCAAGATCACTGAGGCTAAGACATTCCTTACTTCTATGCTCCTTTACACTCCTACCGACTGGTACTGGGATAACCTCACAGTAGTAGTTGCAGACCTCGATGATGATACTGTTGACGCAGGCGAAGGTCTTGAGGGTGACGGCGATGAGCTTCTTGATGATGATGAGGAAGTAATTGAGGAAGTAGTTGAAGAAGTTGTTGAGGAAGTTACCGAGGCTCCCGTAGTTGAGGATGTTCCCGCTGCTGCTCCTTCTCCTGCAACCGGCAATTCTTCTGTTGCACTTGCAGTAATCCCTGTAGCTCTTGCTGCAGCTGCTGTAGTTGCTAAGAAGAGAGGCTAATCTCACACGAGATAGGCTTTATAGCTTGCAATAATTGATTAAATAAAACCGTTCGTACTTTGTACGAACGGTTTTTGTTTCTTTTAACGAATAACAAGTTATTCATTTTGTATATTTTACCCGTATTTTGTCCTGCATATATGTGCATAAAATTATACAAATGGTAAAATACGCCAATTACGTAATCGTTTAATTGGTTGTTTTGACTAAAAATCAGTGGCTAAAATATACACAAAAAAGTTGAACATTACTTGACAAGCATTGGTCAACTTGATATAATTATTATACGGGTTCATAGTTTTTCATTGTTCTCACTGAAACTTTTTGTAGAATTGCCATAAAGCTAACACATTTCCCTGTAACTAACGCATTTAATGCATTCTAAAGGCTTTTCACGGAAATATATCGGGCAATTTTTTCTCTCGGTGATATGATGATAGAAAATATTAAGTCCCTATTCTTATACGAAAGGTGGTCTATCTTTTGTCAAGGAAAACAAGTCTAAAAAGGCTGCTGTCGGGTGTAATGGCTGTGATGATCTGTGTGACTTCTTTTTCGTTTACTGCCTTTGCCGACGATGAGGCAACAGCAGACGAGATCCTTTCGGTGGAGGCTGAAAAGTATCAGCTCCCTGAAATTACCTATGTCAAGCAGAAATCCTACAACGATTATTACTCCGAGATTTCTGACATGGCACATCCGAGAGACGAGGTTTTTCTCGAGTATTCCTCATGTTCCGCCGACGCTGAGGTCGAGGTCGGAAGCTTCGAGGGAAAGGACAACGTGGTCATATGGTCCAATGAGGACGGCGTTCTTGACTTCAATGTTGACGTAAAAACAGCAGGCGCATATAATATCGAAGTCTGCTATTATCCTATTACCGGCGGAAACACTACTTCCGAAATGTCTGTGCTTATCGACGGTGAAAGTCCGTATGAAACGGCGTCAAGAATAAACTTCCCGAGAATGTGGAAGTCAGCTTACCCCATAACCCCAAATGACAGGGACAACGAGACCCGTCCGCCTCAGATCGAGGATCCTCAGTGGGTAACGACAGCTTTCAAGGACTCTGACGGACTTTATAACGAACCGCTGTATTTCTACTTTGACGAGGGACAGCATACAGTCAGCCTTTCTTCGGAAAAAGCTTCTGTTGCTATCGCTTACATAAAGCTTTATCAGTATGAGCCGGCACCGGCATATACTGCCCCCTCAGAGAGCGATCTTACCGCAAATTCAGGCGCAGAGGGAATAAAGATCCAGGGCGAAAATTACATCAATACCAATTCTCAGACAATATTCCCGACCTATGACAGAGGTACCTATCTTACCGAGGATCATACCGGAAATCCCTCCCACCCCGTTAAGGAGCGTTACAATACAGTGGGCGACGGAACTTGGGATACTTCCGGTCAGATCGTTACCTGGGAAATGGATATTCCGCAGGACGGCTATTACAAGATAGGCATAAAAGGCCGCCAGGACGTTATGAGAGGTCTTTATTCCAACCGTGCCGTTTATATTGACGGCGAGATACCCTCAGCACCCTTTGAGCAGGTAAAGTTTGAATACTCTAGCGACTGGATAATGTCCTATCCCACCGACGAGGCTACCGGTGAACCGGCTTATGTTTACCTCACTAAGGGCAAGCATACTATCTCTCTTGAGGCTATTCCCGGCGAGATCGGTGAGTCTATGCGCAGACTTGACGATATTGTCTATGAGGCAAATCAGTATTACAGACAGATACTTATGATCACGGGCCCTTCTCCCGATAAGTATACCGATTATTATGTCCAGAAGGAGATACCCGAGCTTATGGAGGTGTTCGCCACCCTTTCCGCAGAGCTCAGGGCTGAACAGGATTATATCGAGTCGCTTTCAAAGCAGACAGGTTCCGAGGCTACGGCGCTTGCCCGCCTTGCGGACGTTCTGGATCGCTGCACGGATAAGCCTAACAAGATACCTACCTATATCTCCAACTCCTCCATCAAGGACAATATCACCTCCGTTTCCTCGTGGATGCGCGAGTACAGAGATCAGCCGCTTGAAGTGGATTACATTGAGATCCTCCCTGCCTACGGCGCCGACGGCAAGAAAACGGAGTTTTCCAATGTAAAGGAGAATTTCTTTAAAGCCTTAGCATTCGGTATAAAGGGATTTTTCGGTTCATTCTTTGAGGATTACACCGTTCTTTCGGACAGTACTTCGGAATCCATCGTCGTCTGGGTAGGTCTTGGACGTGACCAGACTACTGTTGTAAAACAGCTTACCGAATCCGAGTTTACCCCCAATTACAATATCGACGTTTCCATTAACCTGGTTCAGGGTACTATTATGGAGGCTGTTCTTGCAGGCAAGGGTCCCGATGTCGCAATGTTTGTCGGCGGAGAATTTCCCGTAAACCTTGCTATCCGTGATCTTCTTATCCCTCTTAACGATATGAGCGATTTCGATGAGGTAGTAAGCAGATTCCAGGATACTGCCATGGTTCATTACACTTACGACGGAAAGGCTTATGGTATCCCGATCTCCCGAACCTTCCCTATGATGTTCTACAGAAAGGATATGCTTTCCGAAATAGGCATTACAGAGCCGCCCGAAACATGGCAGGATCTTATAGATATGCTTCCCGCTATCCAGAGAAAGTATATGCAGCCCGGTCTTATCCTCCCCACAAATGTAAACGGAAATGCCGTTGCTCCTTCTACCGAGGTCGGTCATACCTTTGCATTGCTTATGCTCCAGTCCGGTCTTAACTACTATAATGAGGACGAAACAGCAACCAACTTCGACTCGGTAGAGGCTGTTGAGGCCTTTGATATGTGGACAAAGTTCTATACCACATATAAATTCGATCAGACCTATGATGCATTCTCCCGTTTCAGAACAGGAGAAGCTCCCATAGTTATCCAGAACTATGCTTCATTCTACAATCAGCTCAATGTTGCTGCTCCCGAGATCAAGGGCGCATGGGATTTCTGCCCCGTTCCCGGAACACGCAGGGAGGACGGAACCGTTTCTCACGCAGCAAACTCATCAGGCTCAGGCTTTATAATCCTCAAGGACTGCAAGAATGTAGAGGGCGCATGGGAATACATCAAATGGTTCACCTCCACCGATACAATGGTTACATACGGTCAGAATGTAGAGGGCGTAATGGGTCCCCTCGGAAGATTTGAGTCCGCAAACGTTGAAGCTCTCCAGAAGCTCAACTGGTCCAAGTCAGACCTTGTAAAAATCAACGCTCAGCTTAATGAGCTTGACGAAATTCCCATTATCCCGTCGTCCTATGTTGTAACACGAAGCATTATGAATGCATTCCGTGCAGTTGTAAACGACAACGAAAATGCCCGTGAAACACTGCGCTGGTACAACAAGGATATCAATGCCGAGATCACACGTAAGCGCAGAAATCTCGGCCTTGACGAATAAGTGAAGGAGGGTTTGACTTTGGCAGAAAATACCGTTAAAAAAGAAATCCTGCTCCCTTCGGAGAGAAAAATGACCCACAAGGAAAGAAGAAATTACACCCTGCATGAAATGAAACGCAATTATATGTGCTATATTATGCTTGCACCGTTCATGCTGCTGTTTCTGGTCTTTACCATTGTCCCTGTTGTAATGTCTCTTCCTATGGGTTTTACCGATTTCGATATGGCAAGCGCACCCAAGTGGGTGGGCTTCCAGAACTTCTACACAATGTTCCTTGAAGACGACGTTTTTATCCAGTCTATCAGAACAACTCTTATCTTTGCGATTTTTACCGGACCTTTAAGCTATGCAATGAGCTTCCTGCTTGCATGGCTCATAAACGAACTTCATCCTACCTTAAAGACCCTGTTTACCCTCGTTTTCTATGCACCCTCCATGGCGGGAAATATCTACTTTGTATGGCAGCTCATCTTTTCGGGCGACCAGTACGGATATCTTAACGCTTTCCTTATGGAGCTTGGCATCACTTCTGCCGCAAAGCAGTGGCTTACCGACGGAAATTACGTTCTCGGCTGCGTTATCGTGGTTCAGCTCTGGGTTTCCATGGGCGCCGGCTTCCTTGCAATGCGCGCAGGCTTTCAGGGTATCGACAAGTCAATGTACGAGGCAGGCGCTATCGAGGGAATCAAGAGCCGCTGGCAGGAGCTTATCTACATAACTATCCCCTCAATGGGTCCTTCCCTTATGTTTGCGGCTGTTATGCAGATCGTATCGTCCTTCACGGTCGATATCGTCGGACGTACCCTCGCCGGCTTCCCCTCTACCGACTACAAGGTCCATACCATTATGACCCACGCCTATGATTACGGCTGGGTAAGATATGAGATGGGCTATTCCGCTGCCGTATGCTTTGTGCTGTTCATTGCAATGCTTGTCTGCAATAATCTCATAAGCAAGCTGCTCGGCAAGTATATGGACTGATAAAGGGGTGAGCTGTAAATGAAGAAAAGAAGAAAAGATTTAAAGCCCTCCGAGCTTGCCGCTTTGCAGGCGGAGGAAAATGCAGCCGCTCTTGAGGCGCTCAGAAAGCGCAGGGAGAAAGAACACAAGAAAATGATGAAATCCAAGGGCTCCAACAAGCGTGTGGGCAAGTCCTGGAGAAATGATGTCGGCATTTTCCTGCTGCTGTTTATTATGGGTCTGTTTATGATATTCCCCATTTATCTGGCGGTCGTAAACTCGATAAAGCCCGTACAGGAAGTGTTCCTGATGCCTCCTAAGCTTTATGCGATGGATCCTACGTTTGATAACTTCAAGGATCTGTTCAAGATCGCAAACAATTCATGGGTCCCTTTCTCAAGAAACGTATTCAACAGTATTTTTGTTACCGTTGTTGCAACAGTGTTCCATGTGCTGTTTGCGTCTACCGCTGCGTTTGTTCTCTCAAAGTGCAGATTCCCCGGAAACGCGCTTCTCAATCAGATAGTAGTTATCGCACTTCTCTTTAACTCCACTGTTCTCTACATCATGCAGTACATCGTAATGGCTTCCTTCGGTATGATCAACACATACTCCGCCCTTATCCTCCCCATCATTGCAACTTCCATGGGTCTTTACCTGATGAGACAGAGCATGACGACAATTCCCGATGCAATGATCGAGGCGGCAAAGGTAGACGGCGCCGGACTTATGCGCATTTGCTGGGGCATCGTAATGCCTAACTGCAAGCCCGCACTTATGACCATTATCATCTTTGAGTTCCAGACCGCATGGAACACAGTGGGCGGCGGTCTTGTTTACGACGAGGCTCTCAAGACCATTCCCGTTGTTGTTCAGCAGATCGCTGCTGCGGGTATTGCCCGTCAGGGTGCGATCGCCGCTTCCGCCGTTGTACTTATGATTCCTCCTCTGCTGGTATTCATTCTGGCGCAGAGAAACGTTATGGAAACAATGGCTCACGCAGGTATGAAGGATTGATGACCGTTATGCGTGATAATACTAAAGAAAAGGGTGATGATATGTCAGGCTTTAAAAAGCTGATTGCTGCCGCAGGTGCGGGAGTTATTCTCATGAGCGGACTTGCAGCAAATGTTGGCGCCGCTGAAAGCTATGACCCTTACAGCTATGACAGGTGGGGCGATGCTGTCGCCTCTCAGGTCGGATATACTGCAGAGTATTTTGTTGACGGACAAACGATCAAAGGGCTTCACGAGTACGTTGAGGCTATGGAAGGCTTTGACCCGGATAAAGCATCATGGCAGGAAATGCTCGGTCTTAAAGAGCCTGCGGATCTGTTCATTACGGAAGACGATCTGATGTATATTGCCGATAAGGGCAACAACAGAATTATTGTGACGGATCTTGATTTCAATATGGTAAACTATCTCGATACATTTGTTTATAACGACGAGGAGCTTACCCTGAAAAAGCCCGAAGGGGTTTTCGTGGATCAGTACACAGGCTATGTGTATATCTGCGATACGGAGAACAGCCGTGTGCTTAAATCCGATCCGGAGGGAAATGTGGACTACATATTTGAAAAGCCCACATCCGAGATATATTCCCAGGATCTTACCTTTAACCCAAGAAAGGTCGTAGTCGATAAAGCGGGCAATGTTTATGTGGTAGTAAAATCGGTGACTAAGGGCGCTGTTATGTATGATTTTACCGGTGAATTTATCGGCTTTTACGGCGCAAACCGTGTTGAGGCTACCTCGGAAATAATTATGAATGCCTTCTGGAACACAATCGCTACCGATTCCCAGCGCGCCCGTTCCACAAAGACAACTCCTATAGGCTTTACGAATTTCGATATCGACGACGACGGCTTTATCTATACCGTTACCGAATCCACTGATGTCAAAACGGATACGGTGAAAAAGCTTAATCCTGAGGGCGAGAATATTCTTGAGTCCATTACTGCGGGTGAGGTGACCTTCGGTGATATATCTCCGGCGTATTATTCGATCTATACCAAGGAATCCACTCTCACCGATATTGATATCGGTCCCAACGGTGAAATGAACATTCTGGACTTTGCCCACGGACGTATCTTCCAGTACGACAAGCTTGCGAACCTTATGTTTGTTATCGGCGGCACGGGCGAACAGCTCGGTACCTTCAGAAGCGTCGCAGCTATCGAAAGCAATGACAATATGCTTTACGTTCTCGATTCCCGTAAAAACAGCATTACCGTCTTCAAGCGCACCAATTTCGGCGAGATCGTTACTTATGCCACCAACCTTTATAACGAGGGCTATTATGATGAGTCCTATGAGCCGTGGCTGAACGTTATCAAGTATGACGGAAACTACAGACGGGCATATATCGGTATCGGAAACGCTCTGCTTAACGCGGAGGAGTATAAGGAGGCGATGAAATACTTCAAGATCTCCATCAGCCGCAGCCGCTATAACAAGGCATATGAGGGCTACAGAGGTCAGATACTCGAAAAGTATTTCACTCCCGCCGTTCTGATTATCATTATTGTATGCGTCCTCATAAAGGTGATCAAAACCCTGAGGCGCAGGGGAATAATAAATCTCCCGCAGAAAAGAAAGAGAGGTGCATAAGTATATGTTGGATTTAACCCAGGGGCAGTTTGTAAAGCACGTCATTATGCACCCCTTTGAGGGCTTTGAGGATCTGAGATGGAAAAAATCGGGCTCTGTTAAAATTGCCATAGGCATTGTGGTGCTGCTCTTTATCCAGCAGCTCGCTTACAGCAGAATGTACGGTTTCCAGTATTACTCGGATTATGACAAGATTTTCAACATTATTCCTTATTTTTTCCGCAGCTTCGGAATATTCCTTCTGTACGTCGTGTGCAACTGGGCAATGTGTACGCTGTTTGACGGCGAAGGCTCGATGAAGAATATCTTTATCGTCACCGCATATTCCCTTGTGCCGTACATTGTGGGATACCTTATAGGAACAGTTCTTTCCCACGTTCTTATCAAGGATGAATACATTTTCATTCAGGCGTTTGAAATAGTGGGAACGGCATGGACGGTAGTGCTGTTCATTTCGGCTATGAAGGCGGTACACCAGTTCTCGTTCGGAAAGACCCTAGCGCTGATAGCTCTTACGCTTGTTGCAATGGTCTTGGTTCTGTTCCTGCTCGTTCTTCTGCTGACATTGTTCCAGCAGGTTCTGATCTTTGTATTTACAATCTATACGGAGCTGTCCTACAGATTGAGAGTATAGTTTTATTAAGGAAAAGTGGTGAAAATATATGCATTCAAAGCTTAAAAGATCCCTCGCTTATATCCTGTGCATGTCCATGATCCTTTCAGCGGGTGCAGTTGGAGTTTATTCCGAGGACGCTCCCGAAGAGGAAACAGAGTCAGCGGAAAGCGCAGAGGAGGAAGAAGAGGAGGAAGAGGAGGAAGATGAGATCCCCCGCACGGAGGATGAGGCTTTCGCCCTTATGGAAGAAGTAGCTTCCAACAAAAACCTCAAGCTTTATAAAAATGAGGACGAGGGCACTATTATGCTCGAAGACCTCAAAACAGGAAAAAAATGGTGGTCAAATCCTGTTGATCTGGAGACTTCTAATGCCAAAACGGGACAGAAGGAAGAGCTTGCCTCCGGAATGACGCTTATCTACGGTGAGCCCGCAAGCCGTGCAACGACTATCCAGACCAGTAAGGGCAAGGGCAAATTCGAGATGAAAAACATCGCAAACGGTGTCGAGATCACCTATACCTTTGCGGGTCCCGGAATTACAGTTCCCGTTCAGATAACGCTTGAAGAGGATTACCTCAAGCTGTATGTGGATACAGCCACGATTGTTGAGGAACATCCGTCTGTTCTTGACGGTCAGCTTGTCACCGATCTTGCGTTTATGACCACGTTCGGCGCAGGAGGTCTTGAGGACGAGGGTTACTTTGTGATTCCCGACGGTTCGGGCGCCGTTATCAACTTCAATAACGGCAAGACAGGACTTAAAACCTATACGGGAAAGGTCTACGGAAGAGATATTACCGCTGTAAAGACAACAAAGCAGGCGGTAACAAAAAATGTCAATCTTCCTATGTACGGGATCGTTAAGGGCGACAGCGCTATGATGGTGGTTGCCGCAAAGGGCGATACAGCCGCTTCCATCAACAGCTACGTTTCAAATCAGAATAATACGGACTACAATTCCACATATTTCGATTTTGAAATGAGGACCTCCGATGAGTATCTTATGGGCGGTGAATCCAATCCCCTCAAGGTTTTTGAAAAGAGAGGAATCCTTATTCCCGAGATCGAGGTAAGGTATTATCCCGTTTCAAACGGAGGAGATCCGGTGGATTACACGGATATCGCCGAAAAATACAGGGAATATCTTATTGAGGAAAAGGGTATGGAGGACAAGGCTCTTACCGATTCTTCCTCGCTGTATATCGACTTCTACGGCGGAACGCTTAAAACCGAATCCATCGCAGGTCTGCCGGTTACAGTCAAGGAGCCTGTTACCAAATTCGATACAGCGCAGTATATTCTTGAAACGCTTCGGTCAGACGGCGTCGATGATATGGTAGTTACCTATAATAACTACAATAACGACAATATCGGCGAAAAGATATCCGATTCCTATAATCCTGCGTCCTCTTTGGGAGGCAAGAGCAAGTTCAGCGATCTTATGAGCTATGCCGAAGCAAACAATATCAAGCTTTACCCTTCGGTGGATAATCAGCAGTTCAAGACAGGAAACGGCTACTGGAACATGACCAATACCGCTATCAGGGTTTCAAACGCTTATTCTCAGATATCCGTTTTCGATCTTGCTCACGGAATAGCAAACGAGTATTACGACCCTCTCTCACTGTTTTCTCCTGCATCATACAGCAAGGCGTTTAACAAGCTTTTAAAGAGCTACAGCAAAAAGGGAGTTACAAGCTATGCCTTCGGCAGCCTTTCAAACACTATTTACGGTGATTACGGCAAAAAGGCGGTTTCACGGGAAATGGCAAAGGGTATCGTAAGCGAGATTTACAGCAGCGCAAAGTCAAGCGGCAGCGTTCTTGCAGAAAATCCTGCCGAATATGTTCTTCCATATGTTGACTATGTCACAAACGTTCCCGTAACATCAAGCAGATTTGATATCTTTGATTATGACATTCCTTTCTATCAGACGGTTCTCCACGGAATAGTTCCTTATGCCTCCGAGGCAGTCAACGGAGAGGCTAATATCAACGATCATATTCTGACCTCCATAGCATTCGGAAGCAATCTGAGCTTTGATTTTGTCGGAATAGAGGCAAGCGAGTTGAAGGATACCAAGCTTGACAAGTATTATTATGCATATTATGCTAACTGGGTAAACGAAGCTGCGGGTCTTTATCAGCTTGCAAACAAGGTTCTTGCTCCTGCTGCGGACAGCACGATCGTTTCCTGCACCGTCTCCGATGACGGAAACGAGATCACGACCGAGTATGAAAACGGCTATATCACTGTAGTAAACTATGAGAAAAATACAGTCAAGGCAGGCTCTGACACATACAGCCTCTTTGATTACATAGGAAAGGAGGTCATCGGATTATGAGAGGACTGAACCTTTCCTATGAGAAGAAAAAGGGACTTTATGGCTACGGCTTTATAGCGCTGTGGTTCATCGGTGCATTGATTTTCTTTATCTTTCCTGTTGCAGAGTCCTTTATCTACTCATTCAATGACGTAAAGCCCGATGTCGGGGAGCTTATTATGACTCCTCTGGGTCTTGATAACTACAAGAGAGCCTTTATGACAGACCCCGATTTCAGAAAGAACCTGGTCGAGGTGCTGGGTCAGACCCTCTGGCAGACTCCTATCATCATCATATTCTCTCTGTTCGTTGCCATTATTATCAATCAGAAATTCAGAGGACGTACCTTCGCAAGAGCGGTATTCTTCCTCCCTGTAATTATTGCAACAGGTCCTGTTTATGCAATAATCACAGGTAACCTTGACACCAGCGGAACCGCTGACGCAGACCAGTTCTCCACAATGTTCTCTGCGGACATGGTAGATGAGCTGCTTGAATTCGTGGGAATCTACGGCTTTAACGACAAGCTCACCGAAATGCTTTCCACCATGACCTCTGATATCTTGAACCTCGTGTGGAAGTGCGGTATTCAGATAATCATCTTCCTTTCGGCTTTGCAGGGCATTCCTACATCCGCTAAGGAGGCTGCGGCTATCGAGGGTGCGACATCATGGGAATTTTTCTGGAAGATAACCCTTCCCTACGTATCGCCCATGATACTGGTAAACCTTGTCTACACCATTATCGACACCTTCACAGACCCCACGAACGTGGTCATGGAGCAGGTGCTTACGGTTCAGGACGACTGGAAATACGGATTTTCGGCGGCAATGGCATGGAGCTATTTTGCAATAGTGCTTCTCGCCGTAGGAATCATATTTGCAGTCATGAACAAGATCGTTTATTACGATGATTAAATTAAGGAGTTGGAAAAAATGGCTGAAAATGTTGTAAAATCAAATCCCGTTTCCGACTTCCTTAAAAAACGTCAGTCGGAAAAACCTCCCAAGGAGGAAAAAAGATCCCGTAAGGAGGAAAGAGCCCGCTTTAAAAAGCGTCTTGCCTCCCTTACTCCCGCAGAGCAGAAATACCTCAAGCGCAAGAGAGTATTCGACGCTGTATGGCCCGTATGCCGTGCGTTTCTGGTCATCGGACTTTGCTTCGTTATCATTTATCCCCTGCTGTATATGATCACAGCCGCATTCCGTCCCAGATCGGAGATGAACGACCCAACCATTATCTGGATATCAAAGTCCTTCACGCTTTCAAATATCAAGGACGTTATAAGGGTAATGGATTTCTGGAACACGCTGGGCAATACGCTGTTTATCAACATCGGCTGCTCGCTGGTCCAGGTCATCACCTGCGCGATCACGGGCTACGGCTTCGGACGCTTTAACTTCAAGGGCAAAAGCATTCTTTTCGGCGTTGTTATCATGATGATCCTCATGCCCTCTCAGATCATACTTATTCCCCAGTATATGTTCTTCCGCTACTTCAACCCTCTCGGAATATGGCACATGATCACAGGCGATTTCATAAACCTCATCAACAACCCCCTCACAATGTATATGCCCGCATTCACGGCGAACGGTCTGCGTGCAGGTCTGTTCATATTCCTGTTCAAACAGTCCTTCAGAGGACTTCCCAAGGAGCTTGAGGACGCTGCATATCTTGACGGCTGCTCACCCTTCAAGACCTTTATCAGGGTCATGGTCCCCAATGCAGGCTCTACATTCCTTACCGTATTCCTGCTTTCCGTTGTATGGTACTGGAACGATTACTATGTAAGTACGTCTTTCTTTACCGATAACAGTACCATTGCGCTTCAGCTTAAAAACCTCGATGCGTCCCTTACAAGAATACTGTTCAACAACGGTACGATCAAGATCAACGCAAGAGAGCTTATCGTATGGATGGAGGCAGGCTGTCTCATTTCCATAACGCCTATCCTTGTAATGTATATCTTCCTTCAGAAGAACTTTACGGAGGGTATTGCACGTTCCGGTCTTACAGGTATGTGATCCGGCTTTCCTATTCAAATTCAAAGCGCGGCGGAGCGGATATTCCGTTTCGCCGCTTCCTTTGATACACAGAAAAAAGCAAGTGCTGATTTAACCGTTATACTAGGCTCTATTGCAAAGCGTGTAACGCTTTGCAATACCCCGAGCTTTGCTCGGGGGCGCGGTTGCGCCGCAGAGCCGCCGTTCATACCGCCCGGCAAAATCTTTGATTTTGCAACCGCCGCAGGCGGCGCAGCAAAAATTGCATTGTTTGCTGCAGCGGACGGTATATATAGTTGTATTTCGGCTGGATTAGCAGTTGTTTTTTTACATTCCTTATGGGAGCAAATCAAAAAAGCGAGGAAAAAATAATGGTTACTTTTATTCAGGAGCTTTTACAGACTGCCGATCCTTCAAAGGATCTGTATTATACCTCCCCTGCCGACGACTGGAACGCCGCTCTTCCCGTGGGGAACGGACGTATGGGAGCAATGATCTTCGGAATTCCCGATAACGAGCTTATCCAGCTTAATGAGGATTCCTTGTGGTCGGGTGGGTTTCGCCGGAGGAACAATCCCAAGGCGTATGGAAATCTGGAGAAAATAAGAACTCTTATAAAAGAAGAAAAGACTGCCGAGGCAGAGCGGCTCTGTTCGGACGCATTTTACGGCACAAACGAAAATCAGCGTCACTATCAGCCCCTTGGGGATCTGCACATATGGCAGTCCGTTTCGGGTGCGGAGGAATATGTAAGGACTCTGAGGCTGGGTACAGCCGTTTCGGAGGTAATGTTCAGAAGCGGAGATGTTTCCTTTAAGCGGAGCGTTATCGCATCTCACCCCGACGAGGTCATTATAATACATTTTTCCTCGGATAAAAAGGGTTCCGTTTCCTTTACCGCCGCGATCGACGGACGGGACGATAATTATGATAAAAATGAAGCCTACGACGAAAAAACGATACTTTTTACAGTTTCCGACGGTATTCCGTACGCCTGTGCGATCACCGTAAGGAGCGTCGGCGGCGAATGCGGCACGGACGCCAACAGGCTTGTGTGCAAAAATGCCGATGAGGCGGACATAATCATTGCCGCACAGTCCTCATGGAGAACGGGAAATTATGCCGGTCTTGCCGTTTCACAGGCAAAGGCAGCAGCCAGAAAGCCCTTTGAAAAGCTGCTTGACAGGCATATCCGCGATTATTGCAGCCTTTTCGACAGGTGCGGCATTACGCTTGAGCCTGCAGACGGCGAAAGTGTGCGAAAGCCTACCGATGAGCGGCTGAACGACGTCAGAAACGGCGCAGAGGACAACGAGCTTGCCGCAATGTACTTTAATTTTTCACGGTACCTTATGATCGCAGGCTCACGTGAAGGAACTCTGCCCCTTAACCTTCAGGGAATATGGAACAAGGATATGTGGCCTGCGTGGGGCGGCAAGTATACCGTAAATATAAACACCGAGATGAATTACTGGGGTGCGCTGATGCAGAATCTCGCCGAATGCTGCACTCCCCTTTACGACCACATTGAGAGAATGCGGGAAAACGGCAGGATCACCGCACGGAGTATGTACGGGTGCAGAGGAACGGTCTGTCACCACAATACGGATATATGGGGCGATACCGCTCCGCAGGACAAGTGGCTGCCCGGAACGCTGTGGCCTATGGGAATGGCATGGCTTTGTATCCACATTTGGGAGCATTATCTTTTCACAATGGACAGGGACTTTCTGTCGGAAAAGCTTGATACGCTTGCCGAGGCGGCGGAATTTTTCCTCGACTTCCTCACCGAGGACGAAAAGGGACGGCTTGTTACAAACCCGTCTGTTTCCCCGGAAAATACCTATTATGCAAAAAACGGCAGCACGGGAACGCTCTGCAGCGGTCCGTCCATGGACAGTCAGATACTTTACACGCTGTTTACGGCTGTTATCGGTGCATATAATATCGTAGGCGGAGAGGAATATTCCGAAACGGTTTCAAAAATAAAAGCGGCACGGGAAAGACTTCCCAAGCCCGAAACAGGCAAATACGGACAGATCATGGAATGGGCGGAGGATTACGACGAGGTCGAGCCGGGACACAGGCATATTTCTCAGCTTTTCGCCCTTTATCCCGGGGATATGATATCACCTCTGAGTACGCCTGAGCTTGCGGCTGCCGCAAGAGCCACCCTTGAACGCAGGCTCTCTCACGGCGGCGGTCATACAGGCTGGTCAAGGGCGTGGATAATCAATATGTGGGCAAGGCTTTTCGACGGCGAAAAGGTCGGAGAAAATATACACGCTCTCCTTGCGCATTCCACAAGCATAAATATGTTCGATATGCATCCGCCCTTCCAGATAGACGGAAACTTCGGAGGCGGCGCAGGCATCGGCGAGGCTCTTATGCAGAGCTGCTGCAAAGAGGTGCATTTTCTCCCTGCCCTTCCTCCCTTATGGAAAAAGGGCAGCGTAAGGGGAATGAGAGCAAGAGGCGGCTTTGAGGTCGATTTTGAATGGGAGTGCGGAAAACTCAGAACGGCAATCATCACCTCTCTTGCGGGAGAAAGACTCACTGTAAGGACAGATTCGCAGCGTCCCGAAATAACAAGCGGCGGCGAAAGCGTTCCCTTTTCCGAGGTAAACGGGGCATTTGTGTTCGATACTGAAAAAGGAAAAAAATATACACTTACATTTAATACTAATCTTTTATCTACAGTTTGGTGAAAGATCAGTATAATTACGGCAATCCATAAAATTACTTGAACATAATCCGGTTTAATAAATTAAGGGGTTCTCTATAAACCGGGACACGAGCAAAGCCTCGTCCATTGGT
>CAZDJG010000001.1:38879-60969 GCA_964505695.1 uncultured Ruminococcus sp. | reverse complement strand
TGCCCTTGCTTTAATTTTCCCCTTCCCCCTTGTTTCCCCCCTTTGGTACTCTTTAACGGCATGGAGCAAAATTATATTCAAGCACGGCAAATTAACCATCATCGCCGATTGATTTTGCTTTATCTTGTAATTTAGTATAAACTTTACTGTAGTTTGCCGCTTTCTCTGCAAATTAAAATGGGTGTTGCCTTTCTCTGCAACACCCATTTTTTAAATCAGTACTACACTGCCTGCTCCGCTGTGATCTTCTGACCGAAGATATGCTCAAGCACCCCTGCAAGGCTGCCCTCCATATCCCCGATATCCACAAAGCATACTCTTCCTAAGATCCCATCTTCGTTTTGGAAGCATATCTCACGGCGGTCATTTCGCAGTTCTCTTGTAAGAGGATATATATAGCAAACGCTATCCGATTTGTACATATTCAAAAGATTATACAGGTCGTATATATCCGTTTCAAGAATGCCGCAGTTTTCATCATCTGCGGAAAGCTCCTGCCACTTTGAATCGAAAACAACTCTCATTCCGTTTTCCCGACAGGTCATCACAGCGAGAGCCTGAGCCGAATCCTTAGGCATTGAGCGGTTGAGTCTCGGATATCTTTTGTGCTGTATTTCCGCACGGAAGCGCTGGTTGTCAAGCATTTTTCCGAGGCTGTAAACGGTGTAGCTGTCAAACAGCTCAGCAGTGGGGAAAATAACTGCATATGCCATATTGCGTCCCGTAGAAACCGTTACGTGTCTGCCCATCAAAAAAATTTCCGCCCATCTGAGGGCATTTTTGTAGCCCTGCATA
Organism: uncultured Ruminococcus sp.; assembly: GCA_964505695.1. Lineage (GTDB taxonomy): Bacteria > Bacillota > Clostridia > Oscillospirales > Ruminococcaceae > Huintestinicola. Next base: position 60,174 of record CAZDJG010000001.1, on the reverse strand, counting down.
CTTCTGTCAAGCACTGATGCGGAAAAATCACGGCTGTAGTTATTTGAATATTCCACCCCGTCGAAATTTGCAATAAGCGCATCAAGCTTGTTTCTGCTTCGGGCGGAGGAGGTGACGTTTCTGAGGAATTTGAGCGTGGACTTTATAAGCCTGTTTTCGGGACGGTCAACGGTGAAAATATCATACTGAACGTAAAATTTATCCTTATGGGCAAAGTTCTTCGTGGCGTGCAGTGAGTATATGACCTTGCCCTTTAGGAAACGCTCGTTGTCGGTATAAGGGGTGTAGCACTGTTTAAGACCGTTATGAACGATAGACTGCACCTCGTTTATAAATGCGAGGATAAACATTTCAAACACGTTCAGATTTTCGGCAGCACGAGTGTTAAGGTTATAGTTTGTAAGGGGCAGCGACCTCATGGATTTGAGCATATTGAGGAAAACTCTTTTATTGGAAAGCAGTTCCCCTGCTTTGTTTTTGGCGGCAAGCATAGGGAGTATCTCTATCTGTGTGCCGTCCTTGAAAACCATTGCGCCCACATATCCGCCTGCCCTGAGTATGCGTTCGTTTCCTTCGCCCTCAAGACTGAGCATATAGCTGTTGATGCCTCTCGGATCGGGCATTTTTTTTTCAAGAACGAAATCCTCCAGCATATCGAAAATATGTTCGGGCAGAGCCACTCCGCCCTCTCTTTCCGAAGAGCCTTCTATGGTGAAGAACTGCGATTCCCGCAGCTTAAATCGGTCTTTTTTACCCATCGGCGGAAATCCTCCAAATTACAGCAGCTTGCTGTATGCGTTAATATTCCAGAATGCTTCCTCGTTTATCTCATATGTATCGTCCACATCGAGGAAAAGCTCCACGTTATCGCCGAAGGTCTTTTTGTAGTCGATGGCAACAGCCTTGACAAACTGCTCCTCAGGCTCCTTGTTGTAATCGCCGAGGACCCATCGGATCTTCTGATAATCCCCGTAAAAATATTCCTGCAAAAGTGGGACGATGGAGTTTTTGAAAATAGAACCCAGCCTGCGGATGGAGGGGTCGTCTCTCAGTGACATAAAATAAGCGTGACCTATGGTATGCTCCCTGTCGCAAAGTATCTCAACACGCTTGTTGATAGTCGCCAGCAGCGCTTCGACGCTCACTCCGTCCACATATGTATCATGGAAAAGCTCGGGCTGAGGGAGCATTTCGACAAAGTCAAAGCGGCGTCTTATAGCCGTATCGAGAAGTGCAATGGAGCGGTCGGCGGTGTTCATTGTTCCCACGATATACACGTTGGAGGGTACGCCGAAGGGCTCCTGGGAATAAGCAAGCCTTACCCGCACCTCTTCAGGCTCACCAAGTCTCTTGGACGGTTCAATTACGGTGATAAGCTCACCGAATATTTTTGAGATATTGCCTCGGTTTATTTCGTCTATAATGAAAACGTACCGCTCATCGGGGTGCTCTGACGCTTTCTGGCAGAACTCTCTGAAAATGCCCTTGTCAACAACGTAAACCATTTCCTTTTTACGAGTACGTTCTCCGCGCTCATTCATGGTTTCGAGAAACACGGGCTTGATACCCTCGATAAACTCCTCATATCCCATTGACTGGTGGAACGTGGTAAACTCTATCTGACCGAAGCTGTTTTTCAGCTCGTTATAGCGGCTGAGCATGGCGTTATAGTCCTTTTTCATAACCGATTCGACGGGGATGTTATAGATTATAGCCAGTGCGTAATTGACGGAATTGTAGGTTTTACCTGTTCCGGGAGGACCGTAAAGAATTATATTTTTTCCCATATTTTGACCATGCCTTTCGCTTTTTAACATTACACTTTATTATATCACAATCACATAAAAATTGCAAGCGAAAAACGCTTTATATTGTATATTCTGCACATTGTATAAAATTTTTGTGTTTTTTTGTATGATTATAAGGCAGAAAATGAAAAAAAAACAGAGCAAATGCTCTGCTGTAAATAAAATAAAATCACATAAAATAATATTGTAGAACAAAAGAAAGGAGACAACAAAACGGATGTTAAACATAATGTAGGAACTTAACATCATATATATTATAGCTCAAATAAGTGCTTTAGTCAATATCTATATAACAACTTTTACATTTTTGTACAAATGCACAAATTTAAGCTGCACATATTATACAAAATGTACTGCAATCAAGATGTTATACAAATAGTATCGCATCAGCACAACTATAATACAGATGCCGTTCAATTCGGCCGCATCAATAAGTTTGTTGCAATTATGATTATATCACAGGTGGGGAATATTGTCAAGGGTCGTAAACGATTGAAAAAAGAAAATATTGGTTACCTATTTTGTGCAAATTTTACAGTGGCTTGGTTCCGGACACACATACCGCCGCCTTTCTGAAATGGTGAGGATATGCCTAACTGCCGCTGAAATCCCTGTCAAAGGTTATGACAAGGAAATACGGCGCCGCGGCATCTTTATTTATGCCTTTTGTCAGCGTTTCCCTGATCTCCTGCTCGGAGCAGCCGCAGCCGTAGGGGATGACGACGTCAAAAACAAGGTTTATGTGAGTGTCCCCCGAAATAAGACGGAAGTCGTGTATTTTAAGACCGCTGTCAATGCTCTGCGCCAGCGACTGAACCTGTTCTCTGCAAGCCTTTGTCTGTTCGTTGTCCATGTCTACGGGATCCATATGGATGGTCATTATGATACCCAGACTGCTGTATATTTCCCGTTCTATGCCGTCAATAATATCGTGGGCGGCAAGGAAATTTTCATCGCTGCGGACCTCCGCATGGCAGCTTGCAAGCTTTTTTCCGGGTCCGTAATCGTGGACCACAAGATCGTGGACACCTATGATCTTATCCGGGGCGGTAACGATTTTTTTAATTCTTTCGGTCAGCTCGGGGTCGGCGGGCTTTCCGAGGAGATCGTCTACGGTGTCCTTTATAATGCCGAAGCCTGCCCTGATAACGAAAACGGAGACTACAGCGCCCATTATTCCGTCCAGGGGGAAGCTTGTGAACGCCGAGGCAGTAAGTCCTGCTGCGGCGGCAGCCGTGGCGATAACGTCATTTCTGCTGTCCTGGGCAGCCGCAGCCATAACGGGAGAATTTATCATTTTGCCCAGACGTCCGTTGAAAAACGACATCCACAGCTTTATCCCTATCGACGCAATCAGAGATATGAGAGCGGCTATGCTGAATGTGACCTCCGAAGGGGACGTTATTTTCAGTGCGGAGCTTTTGAGCAGCTCAAAGCCTACCATCATAATGACCGCTGCAATTATCAGCGAGGTGAGGTATTCCATTCTGCCGTGTCCGAACGGATGATCCTTATCCGCAGGCTTTGCCGCCATTTTGCAGCCGATAAGGGTAACGACGCAGCTTGCGCAGTCGGACAGGTTGTTGAATGCGTCGGACATTACGGAGATCGAACCCGAAAGCGTTCCGACGGCAAATTTCAGCAAAAAAAGTATAATGTTGCATACTATTCCCGTTACGCTTGCAAGAGTGCCGTAGCTTCCTCTTACGGCATTGTTTTCCGTATCGGTGTAGTTTTTTATGAAACGCTTCACAAGAAAATCAGTCATATGTTAATACCGCCTTACTTTTTTACTATATTATATTACCACAAGTATTATTTTTTTGCAATATGCTGCTGTGCGCTAATTGCAGATTTTACTGATTGTAACAAATAACAAATCGGTTAATTTTCGTAAAAACTGTTGTAGACAAAAAAAATATATGGTATAATAATTTCAGTTATTACCATTTTGCAGTATATAAATATAGAAAAATGAGAGCCGAGGACGCAAGGAGACGAAGAAAATGATATTTACCAAGGAAATAGGAATTGACCTGGGAACTGCCAATACCCTTGTTTATATGAAGGGAAAGGGAATTATTATAAGAGAGCCGTCGGTGGTAGCTGTGGATTCAAGAACGGAGGAGCCGAAATATGTGGGTCAGGAGGCTAAGGACGTCATAGGAAGGACTCCCGGTTCAATAACTGCTGTAAGACCCCTTAAGGACGGAGTTATCGCCGATTTTGAAATAACCTCCGCAATGCTTAACGAATTTATCCAGAAGGCACTAAGAGGAAGTCTTTTCTTTACCAGAGCAAACGTTATTATATGTATTCCCTCAGGCGTTACCGCAGTTGAACGCAGAGCCGTAAAGGAAGCTGCGGAAAATGCGGGCGCAAAGCGCGTGAACATCATTGAGGAGCCTATGGCTGCGGCAATAGGCGCAGGTCTGCCCGTATCGGAGCCCGCAGGCTCAATGATAGTGGATATCGGCGGCGGAACAAGCGAGGTCGCCGTTATTTCCTTGGGAGGAATAGTCACCTCACGCAGCGTCAGGATAGCAGGCGACGCTTTTGATAGCGCTATTATCAACTATATCAAGAAAAAATACAATCTCCTTATAGGCGAGCGCACTGCCGAGAATGTAAAGATCGCCATCGGCTCCGCATTTCCTCCCGACAAGCAAGAAAATGAGGAGGAAATGGAGATAAAGGGCAGAAATCTCCTTAACGGACTTCCCGAAAACATTACCGTCACAAGTGTTGAAATAAGAGAGGCTCTTGCCGAACCCCTTACCCACGTTATCGAGGCTATAAAGACCACTCTTGAAAAGACCCCCCCCGAGCTTGCTGCGGATATTATAGATCAGGGAATCACTCTTGCAGGGGGAGGAGCGCTTATAAAGGGACTTGACAGGCTTATCAACCGTGAAACGGGAATGCCCGTAAACATTGCCGAATCCCCCCTTGACTGCGTTGCGACAGGCGCAGGAAAGGTGCTTGAGGACATTGAAAAGCTTCATGAGGTATTAAACGACGACGCAAAATACTATTGACAGACCTGTGCGGTCAATTTCTCGCTGAAAGGAGCGGGCGGCCTTGAAGGAATTTTTCCACTCCGTTAAATTCAAAATTATAGTCGCCCTTATGGCTGTCCTTATCGGCGCAATGATATATTCCGTCACTACGGGGGGATATTCCTCGGGCAGCTCGTATTTTTTTGAAACGGTTTTCGAGCCTGTCCGTACTCTTTCCTCAAGGATATCGGAAAAGGTATCCACCTCTCTCGATATGATCCTTAACGCCGAAAAATATTACAACGAGAACGTTAAGCTCAAGGAGCAGCTTAACGTTCTGTATAACGAAATGATCGATTATGATAAGGTCCTCGGCGAAAACAGGAATCTGAGGGTAATGCTCGGATTAAAAGAGGAGTACAGCGATTTTGAATTTTCCCCTCCATGCACTGTTATCGCACGTACCACAAACGACCCTTATGCTTCATTTACCGTTGACAAGGGCGCTGACGACGGAATTGTTCCCGGCGATCCCGTAGTTACCGAAAACGGCATTGTAGGCGTTTGCTACGAGGTTTCAAGCTCCACCTGCAAGGTAAGGACGCTTTATTCGCCAAAGACCGCTGTGGGCGCATACACCGTCAGGACAAAATCCGAGGGGATCGTGGAGGGCGGCTATGACCTTGCGGGCAGGGACAGGATACGCATGAGCTATATCAGCAAGGAAAGCGACATTATTCCGGGGGATATAATTGTTACCTCAGGAAGCGCAAACTATCCGGCAGGTCAGCTTATAGGCGTTGTGGAATCGGTTGAAATGGAAAACAGCGGACTTTCAAAATTTGCCGTGATAGTCCCTGCGGAGGATCCCCGTACCATTACAAACGTCTTTGTTATCACAAATTACGAGCTTGACGAGGTAACGGCAATCAGAACGGGAAATACCGACAGTCTGCCTGTGCAGGGCGAAGCTGCGCAAGCGGAGAAAAACGGGGAGGAATCTCCTTGAATATAGAGCTTAAACAGAAAAAAGAACAGCGAAACGGCATAATCAGGCAGCTTATACTTATTCTTATTATGTCCTTTTGTTACGTGTTTATTTCAACCGTAAGTACGGGCAAGCCTCTTCCGCTGCTGCTTATCCCCTGTGCCATATGCTATGCATCAAGAGAAGCGCCCTTTAACAGTGCGCTTTTCGGCTGTGTGTGCGGACTTCTGCTCGATTCGGCGGTCGGTACGCTTACGGGCTTTAACGCAATAATACTTATGTGGTCGTGTGTGCTTATATCGCTGCTGTTTCATTATATCCTGAGAAGGCATATACTTAATTTCCTGCTGCTTGACCTTGCTGTGACCGTTACACAGTCGCTGCTTCATTATCTGTTTTTTTACAGCATATGGGAGTATGACGCTTCGGGAGCGGTTTTCAGGGAGATATTCATTCCCGAGGCGATATACACAAATATTTCGGGAATAATCCTGTACTGGCTCACGGGGGCGGTAACAAAAGCCTTCGGAACGGTAACGGAGCATTATATCGAGGAAAAGTCGGAGGATATCGTAAGAGAGTAGCCAGAGGAGTTGGGGAAAGCAGGGGCAGGAGCTGATTGAAAAAACGGGGTATATTCCCCTTGAATAAAACGAAAGGAAGAAAAACCATGAACCTTATTACCGCAAAAAAAATCAAAAAGGAGTACTCTTACTGGAAATGGCAGATAAACGCCAACGAAAGCTTTACGGAGGAAATGACACTTTTTACCCTTACGGGAAAGGACGTTACATATGCCCTTGCCGCTCTTGAAAGCGGTCATCTTGCACACGTATACTACGGAAAAAGAGCGGATGACGAGGATCTCTCCTATCTGCTCAGACTTGATGAAAATCCTTTCACCCCAAAGGTTAATGAAAGAGATATGGGTACCTTTATGGATACCACGCCTTTTGAATATCCCTGCCACGGCATAGGCGACTACAGAGAGCCTGCAATAGCTCTTATGGACGCAAAGGGAATGTCGGCGCTTGATCTCCGTTTTGTTTCCTATGAGATAACAAGCGGCAAGCCCGAGCTTTATCAGACCCTTGAGGACTGCACGGTCCGTCTGCCTGCGACCTTTGCGGACGAGGGAGAGGCGCAGACCCTTGCAATAACCATGAAGGACAGCCGCACGGGACTTACCGCTGTGCTTTATTATACCATTTTCGCCGATCTTGACGTTATCACAAGAAGCGTAAAGCTCATAAACAACGGCAAAGAGGCTTTTGATGTGAGAAGAGTTCTTTCCGCCTGCGTTGATTTTGATTCGGACGAATATGATTTTATCACACTCAACGGCTCGTGGGCAAGAGAAAGAATTATGGAGCGGTGCAGACTTCACCACGGCAAGCAGAGCGTTGATTCGGTAAAGGGCGAATCCTCCCATCAGAACAATCCCTTTACGGCTCTCGTTTCGCACGGCGCGGACGAGGACAGCGGAGAGGCTTACGGCTTTAATCTTGTATACAGCGGCAATTTCTTTGCTCAGGCGGAGGTCACTCAGCACAAAAAGACCCGTTTTGTAATGGGTATCAACCCCTTTGACTTTTCATGGAAGCTTATGCCGGGTGCAGAGTTTACCTCGCCTGAGGTCACTATGGTCTATTCGTCGGAGGGTATCGGCAAAATGTCCCGCACCTACCACGATCTTTACAGGCAGCATATTATCAGAGGGGAATATAAGGATAAGCGCCGCCCGATACTTATCAACAACTGGGAGGCTACCTATTTTGATTTCAATACCGAAAAGCTGATCGATATCGCAAGGCAGGCGTCCGCTCTGGGCATTGAAATGCTGGTAATGGACGACGGCTGGTTCGGACACAGGGATTCCGATAACAGCTCTCTCGGCGACTGGTTCGTATATGAAAAGAAAATTGACGGCGGACTGAAGCACCTTGTGGACGAGGTAAACAAGCTGGGAATGAAATTCGGCATCTGGTTCGAGCCTGAAATGATATCTCCCGACAGTGAGCTTTACAAGGCTCACCCCGACTGGGCTATCCGGATCGAGGGTATGCCCATGACACAAAGCCGTCAGCAGTATGTTCTCGATTACAGCCGCAAGGAGGTAAGGGACTGCATTTACGGTCAGATGAGAAAAATACTCGACAGCGCAAATATCGAATATATCAAGTGGGATATGAACAGACAGCTTACGGAGGTAGGCTCAGACGCTCTTTCCTCCGACCGTCAGAGAGAGCTGTGGCACAGATATGTGCTTGGAGTTTACGACGTAATGGACAGACTTACGACCGATTATCCCCACATTCTCCTTGAAAACTGTTCGGGCGGCGGTGCGAGATTTGACGCGGGAATGCTCTTCTATTCCCCTCAGATCTGGACCTCGGACGACACCGACGCTATCGAAAGGCTGAAGATACAGCATGGCACATCTATCTGCTATCCTGCCTCCGCAATGGGTGCGCATGTTTCGGACTGCCCCAACCATACTGTCGGAAGAACAACGCCCTTTTCCACAAGAGGAAACGTTGCAATGGTGGGAACCTTCGGCTATGAGCTTGACGTTACAAGGATACCTGAGGCTGACAGAAACGAGATCCCCGGACAGGTCGAAATGTTCAAGAAATATAATCCCCTTATCCGCACAGGCGACCAGTACCGTATCGGAAATGTGTTCGAGGACAATATGTGGGACGCATGGATGTTCGTTGCAAAGGACAAGAGCGAAGCGGTGTTCACCTTTGTACAGGTTCTCGGACGTCCGAACTACCGCAGCCGCCGCATAAAGCTCAAGGGGCTTGATCCCGAAAAGCGTTACAGGAATCAGGAAACCGGCGAAATTCACAGCGGTGCTGCTCTTATGAACTGCGGAATAAACGTAAGCATTCACGGAGATTTTGCGTCAAAGGTCGTACATTTTACCGAAGAATAAAGAGAACCCCATATATAAATATGGTGCTATAATAATACATAAGGGGTTCTCTATAAACCGGGACACGAGCAAAGCCTCGTCCATTGGTTCGGTCAGATGCAAGGCATCAGACCGCAGTAATACTTGCTGTCTTACAAGGTCTGATAACGAAGCAGATGACCGAACCAATAGAGGATTTGCCGTGAAGGAGGTTTATAGAGGTTCCCATAATACTAAAAACCGAAAGGACGATTACTTAAATGAATAAAAAAATTATTTCGGCGCTTTGCGCATTTATTCTGTGCCTGTCTGCGGCAGGGTGCGGCTCATCCGACAGCGCTCCGGAGCAAAACGCTTCCGATCAAAGCTCTGTGGAGGAGACTTCCGCGGAGCAGTCAGCTTCCGAACCTGTAACTCTCCCCACTCAGGCTGTGCCTACCGAGCCTGTGGACCTTTCCGCAGGGCTTACCGACGCCATGTATGAAAGGGCGCTCATCAGCGAGGGAAACAGGGCAAGGCTCGCCTCGGTAATGAAAAAGGCGAAAAACGGCGAAAGCATTACTGTGGGCGTTATAGGCGGCTCTATCACTCAAGGCAGCAGCGCGACAGATCACAATAACTGCTATGCCGAGCTTTTCCATAAGTACTGGACGGACAAATTCCCCGAAGCCGAGGTAAATTTTATCAATGCGGGAATAGGCGGCACAAACTCATATCTGGGAGTTCACAGAGCCGATACTCAGCTCCTTTCCTCAAAGCCCGACGCCGTTATCGTTGAATTTTCCGTAAACGATACCGACAAGCTGATGAACAAATATTCCTATGACAGCCTTGTAAGGAAGATAATGGAATGCGACAGCGATCCTGCGGTCATACTGCTTTTTACCACCCAGGAAGACGGAACAAGCCTTTGGGAAACTCACAGGGAGATAGGCGCGGCATACGATCTCCCCATGCTCAGCTACAGAGAGGTGGTTTACCCCGAGGTCGCTGCGGGAACTCTTGACTGGAAGGAAATCTCTCCCGACAATATCCACCCCAACGACGAGGGACACAAGCTTATCGGTCAGCTTGTGAGCAGATATCTTGACAGCGTTTACGACGATCTTGACAATATTGACGACAGCGACACTTCATTTACCGCCGACCCATACACCGCCGACTATTACAAGGAGGCAAAAATGCTCGGCGCATCGGAGATATCTCCCATTGAGATGAGCGGCTTTGAGATCGGAGGAAACTCCGTTTATCCTGACCTTTTCCCCGATAACTTCGTGACTGAGGGCGAGGGATATCTGAAATTTGAAACAGAGTGCAAATGCCTCGGATTTTTCTACCTCAAAAAGACGGACGGCAAGGGCGGCAAATACGACGTTTACATCGACGGTGAAAGAAAAGGCACTCTTGACGCCGATTTTTCCGGCGGCTGGGGTAATTACGGCGAAACGCAGCAGATACTTATTTCAAAGGAAAAGGAAAAGCACACCGTTGAGATAAAGCTTGCCGAGGGAAGCGAAAATACCGCTCTTACGGTTTTAGGCGTTATGCAGAGCTAAATAGCCAAAATATACGGCTCTTTTTCGTTTAAAATAATGGTTGTAAACGGTATTGAAATATGGTATTATTGTATTATGGTCATAAATTGGGGAAGTGTTTCTCCGAATGATCGATAAAAATTTATTTATGGGGTTCTCTGAAAACCGGGACACGAGCAAAGCCTCGTCAATGAGTTTCGTTAGCTGCAAGGCGTCAAACCGCAGTAATACTTGTTGTCTTACAAGGTTTGACAACGCAGCAGATGACGAAACTCATAGAGGATTTGCCGTGAAGGAGGTTTTCAGAGGTTCCCTTATGAAAGGAAGATACAAAATGAAGCTTAAGAAACTTATAGCCTCGCTCACTGCGGCGGCTATGGCGGTAAGCGTTATGGCTTTTACGCCAGTAACCGTAGGCGCAGCAGCTGTGGATAAGCCCGAAGGCACGGAATCTGTTCTGGCGACCTTTGATCAAAACGGCTCAGATGGACAGAATATGGCTCAGTATGCCTCATGCTGGGTTCAGGTCTGGGGAATAGACGAAAGCTATTTTACCGCAGACAACTATGTAAAGGTCACCTTTACATATACCACCGCACCTAAGTGGGGTGACAATAACGATGTTATGAGCACGTTTGCAGTCTGGGGCTGGTCAAGCTACAACAGCTGGCTCAATGCAGGAAAATTCTATGACACAGAAAACGGAACTATCAAGGCAGAGCAGAATCTTATTCCCGCAACAAATTCCACGGATAAGGAGTACTATTGCTACCTTCCCACTACGGACTTTACCCCCGGCGATCATATTGCCGGAAATGTGCAGGACTATGTAGGCGGCGCAACCATCAAGTCTGTAGAACTTGTTTCGTTCAAGGCATGGGAACCTCCCGTGCTCCCTCAGTACGAATATGAGTTTGACGTAAGCAGCGGCACAGCGGCTGCAAACTCATGGGGTCAGCCCGCAAGCTCCGAGATCGGCGCGGACAAGACCATAACTCCCGAGGTACTTGCAGGAAACTGCGTTGTCACAGCGGCATATGTCAGTGTTGATAAGCCTGAATTTGTCCTAAGCGACGGCTCGGGATCAAGCGATCTTAACTGGGTAAAGGTCGCTCCCGCAGGAGTTAAGGACGGCGTTGCCTACTGGATGATGTCGGATATAGCTGCAAAATGGACTGCAGCAGGCGGAAGCGCTGACTTTACCGACGTTATAAAGATCTTTATCGGCGCAGGACAAAACGAAATGACCGTTTCCTCCGCAAAGGTATATTCCGAGTATACAAAGATCACCGAGATCACTCCCGTGGTTACTCTCCCCGATTCCATTACGGCTTATACCACGGACACGACCGAGCAGGCAAAGCTTGTAAAGGCAGCCGCAGAGATCACGGGCATTGACAAGCTTGCGGCAAGCGATTACACCGTTACGGCAGTTTCCGACGGAGCAAAGGGTACTGTTACCTTTGCGCTCACGGCAGCCGGCGAAGAAAGCTATGTACTTTCCGACGATGCGGTTGTTTCCGATTCCTGCACCATCAATTATGAACAGTGGGAGCCTACCTCCTATGACGGATACACGGTAAGCGGCTCTACGGAGATAGACGTTGATTACAATACCGATGCAAGCATTATTTCGGAAATTGTTACCGCGGCTATCAACTCTCAGACCATTACACTGAGCCTTATCGAATCCGAAGCGGATCATGTTCCTCTCCCCGCAAAGAGCCTTGAGGACGTTATCAAGTCCCTTACTCTTCCCGATACTTACAGCGCAGACACCTCCGTTACGGTTCCCGTAACCGTTGACCTTACAAAGGTAATGAACGAGGGCGATGTTTATCTGGGTGCATCCGGCGAGGAACTCAGCGAGCTTACTATCAATTATACCGTAAACGTAGGCCCCGATGAATCCGAGCCCGAGCCGGAACCCGAGCCGGAACCCGAGCCGGAACCTGAGCCGGATCCTACTCCCGATCCTGATCCCACTCCCGAGCCTTCTATCGTAGTATTCTCCACAGGCGGATACGATCCTACCCTTTCCTATCCCTCAAACGGCAATGTTAATCCCGCAGGCAGCCCCTATGCCGCAAACGGCGCTGTAAGCAGCACCGGCGCATCTGGAGCTGTAAGAAACGCAGCATCCGGTTCTGTTGTTACGGTTATCATGGATTCCGACGTTATTTCTTCGGAGCTTCTTGAGATACTTGCCGACAAAAACGATGTTACCGTAGTATTTGTTTACAGCGGTTATACCATTTCCATCAACAGCGCGGATATCGACGCTGCCGAGGTAGAGGACATCGACTTCTCCAATAAGGGCAAATTCCTTACAGATGACGAGCTTGCAATGTTCGAGGGCGCCATAGAGGTAAGACAGCTTAACCTTTCTCACGACGGCAAATTCCCCGGTATTGACAAGGTAACTGTTACCGTTACAATGAAGGGCGTTTCCAAGGATAAGCAGGCAACCGTTCTTCTCAGAACAGGCGAGGGTGAGTTTGCACTTGTTGCAGACGGCACTGTCGGCTCTGACAGGACTTTCTCCTTTGACCTTACCCATGCCTCCAAGTATGTTATCTACACAGGTGACTGTGACGTTGCATATGCCGAGGATATCTCATCGGGCGCAGGTCTGAGCGCTGAGGCTGACGGAACATCTTCTGCTCTCCCCACAGTTCTTGCAGGTCTTGCTGTAATGGCTGCTGCGGCTGTGGTTATCAGAAAGCTCAGAGCATAATTTAAAGCATAACAAATAAGTAAATAGCATTTAAAAAAGGGGCTGTTGCAAAAAACAGTCCCTTTTTTTCGACAAAATGTAATGGATTACGCAAATTATTATGTGAAAAACGTCCATTTTTGTTTGAATTATACAAATCAATATCGTTTAGTCTGCATATAGCCTTAACAGTCTTTTTTGTGGTACAATAAAAACAACATTAAAGGCAATACCGAAAAAAGGATGGTTTTTTTATGATTTCCGACAGCGGCAAATTCAATATAGCGGCGGCTCAGTCAGGCGGACCTACGGCGGCAATAAACGCCTCCCTTGCGGGAATATTCCGCAGGGCGTCCGAATGTCCCGAAATAAACAGGATATACGGCTCTATCAACGGCATAGAGGGCATGATAAACGGTGAGCTTGTTCCTCTCGACAGCATTCTTACCTCCGAACACGACGTGGAGCTTATGAAGAAAACGCCCTCCACGGTACTCGGCTCGTGCCGCTATAAGCTTGCTGAATACGACCCGGACGACAGCAAAACGGAATCGGAATATATGAGGATCATCAAAACCTTTAAGGAATATAACATCAAGGCTTTTTTCTATATCGGCGGCAACGATTCCATGGATACCGTTTTAAAGCTTGACCGCTACTGCAAGGCTGTGGGCGTTGACGTAAGGATCATCGGCGTACCCAAAACCATCGACAACGATCTTCCGGGAACAGATCATACTCCCGGCTTCGGCTCGGCGGCAAAATATGTGGCTACCACGCTTCAGGAAATTATCCGCGACAGCAGAGTTTACAGCATTCAGTCGATCACCATTGTTGAGATAATGGGCAGGAACGCAGGCTGGCTCACTGCCTCCTCGTGCGTTCTCAGGGCAAACGGCGAACCCGCGCCTCATCTTATATATGTTCCCGAGGCATTCCCCGACGGCTTTGATATGGAACGCTTTCTCGACGACGTAGGCAGAATGATGAAACGCTACAGGGCGGTCATTATCGCCGTTTCCGAGGGTATTGTGCCCAAGGACAGGCAGTATGTTAAAACAGGCGCCGACGCATTCGGTCATACGGATAATTCGGGGGTGGCAAAATTTCTTGAACACCGCTGCTTTGAAAAATTCGGCTGCAAGGTGCGTTCGATAGAACTGAATGTTATGCAGAGGTGCAGCTCGCACGTCGCTTCCCGGACCGACCTTGACGAATCGGAGAAAATCGGTCAGGCGGCAGTTGACTGCGCTCTTGCGGGAAACAGCGGCAGAATGATGGCTTTCCGCAGAATAAGCAGCGAGCCGTACCGTATTGAGATAGTTTCCTTTGACGTAAGCGAGGCAGCAAACAAGGAGAAATATTTCCCCGAAAACTGGATATCCGCCGACAAAAGCGACGTTACCGCAGATGCGCTCAGCTATTTTCTGCCGCTTATTCAAGGGGAGATCGAAACTGAGTACCGCAACGGCATTCCCGTTCATTTCAGGATAAATCAATAAAGGGAACCTCTATAAACCTCCTTCACGGCAAATCCTCTATTGGTTCGGTCATCTGCTTCGTTATCAGACCTTGTAAGACAGCAAGTATTACTGCGGTCTGATGCCTTGCATCTGACCGAACCAATGGACGAGGCTTTGCTCGTGTCCCGGTTTATAGAGAACCCCTAAAGAAAAACCCTATTCCGTCTGTTTCAAACGGAATAGGGTTTTGATTTTCTATCGTGTTATCAATAATATTTTCCCTTATTGTTATTTATCATTCTTACAATGATAACAACGGCAATTACCGCAACTACCACCACAGCAACGATAATAAGAATAATGGGAAGAATGCTGTCGTCGCCGGGAGCATTTGCTGCGATCTCTGCTGCGCTGGGCTTTGCAGTGGTTTCAGCTTCTGTAACCTTTTCGGTTTCCGCCTCTGTTTTCTTCTCGGTCACTTCTTCGGTTTTCTTCTCGGTTTCCGCTTCGGTCACTTCTTCGGTTTCCGCTTCGGTTTCCTCCTCGGTTTCCTCCTCGGTTTCCGCTTCGGTCACTTCTTCGGTTTCTGTCTCGGTTTCCGCTTCGGTCACTTCCTCCGTTTCAGCCTCGGTCACCTCCGCGGCAGACTCAATATTGCAGTTGGTAATGGTCATGGCTGTAACGGTAAGCTTTACTCCCGAATCGCCGACATCTATTGCATAGACCGTGTCAAAGTTGTCAGTGCCGAATGCCGCAACAATATCACTGTAGGAAAACTTTGCCATATTATCGGTATATTCATAGGGAGAAATCTTGTTCCATGTGCCCTTGGCATCGGGATTAAGACCGTTGGGACCGTCCTCCCACGTCTGCCAGATAAGCTCTACGGGACTTGAGGAGGAATTTCCCTCATATGTATACTCCACTATTACCTCCGAATCGGAGGTCATCCACGTAGGATCGAAATTTGCGGAATATTCTTCACCGCCGAGCGCAGTATAGTGAACAAAGGACTGTCCCCATGAACCGTTTGACTGCTTTGCATCGGAAACGTCAAATTCGTAGTCTTGAGCAAAAACGGTTACTGCTGCAAGCATGACGGTCAGAGCCGCCGCAGCCGCCGCAGACAGATAATTAAGTATTTTTTTCATCAGCTATCTTTCCTTTCATAAAAATAGTTATACCTATATTATTTTAGCTCATTTCTATAAAAAAGTCAACTGCTTTTGTGAATTTTAAGCAAATGCATAATATTTCAAATAAACAAAATCCCCTGCGCAGATGGCTCAACACAGGGAAGCTTATTTACGGAAATTATTT
This sequence comes from uncultured Ruminococcus sp., assembly GCA_964505695.1. Lineage (GTDB taxonomy): Bacteria > Bacillota > Clostridia > Oscillospirales > Ruminococcaceae > Huintestinicola. Next base: position 44,425 of record CAZDJG010000001.1, on the reverse strand, counting down.
TTCGGCAATTTTTTTCAGGACATCAGCGACCCTCAGCTTATCTGCCGGAAAGGCTTCGCTTGCCTCAAGACCTGTCACGAAAACGCTTTGCGTCCTGTTCGGAAATAAGCCCCATATTGACCAGCCTATTCAGAAATGAATTTTCTTCCTCCGACCCCATAGGCATATTGTGTTAAGATCATATTTGCCTTTAAGCGCTGCAAACGGGTCGGAAGAAACAGCGGATGTGTCGGTATTTTGTGAATCATTCAGTATTTCCGAAAAGCTTTTATCCGGTTTTGCAGATGTATGATTTTTCGCAATTCCCGAATAAGGTGCAAAGCTGTTTATCCGCATATATATCTCCTTTTCAAATCAGACGCCGGAACAATTCCGTCGGTGTCTTTCTGCCGGAAGCAATAATGCGCCTTAGGCGCATTATTGTTCACACATTATTTATATTCCTCCAGAACGAACTCTATTTCAAACTCTGTTTCCTCGCCGGTAATGGTCTTGCGGTAAACCTTGGCTGTTATATTATCTCCCGCCTTGGCTGTGTTCTGGAAATTCATTATATCCTCGCTTGTAAGGATCTGCCTGCCGTTAATTTCGGTAATGATATCGTCCTTTTGCAGATCGGTTTTTGCCACGTCGCAGTCGGGATCGATCTCCGCAATAAGCATACCCGGCTTCACCTCAAGAGCGGAAGCATTCTCCGCTGTAATGAGTGTGTAGATTATTCCTATTCTCGCTCTGCCCGACACATATCCCTTTTCAATAAGATCCTCCGCAACCGGAACCGCAAAATCCGATGCAATTGCAAAGCCGATATTTTCAGAGCCTGTGGAGCTGTATTTGCTCACAACTATTCCTACGACCTGACCGTAAAGATTGATAAGCGCTCCTCCGGAATTTCCGAAATTAAGAGCGGCGTCGGTCTGTATACAGGTTATGGGATAGCCCGTATAGCTTTTGATCTCCCTGTTTACATAGGAAACGTAGCCAACGGTAACGGTGTCGTTAAAGCCTCCTGCGTTTCCGATAGCGACCACCTGTTCACCCTGCTTCATATCGTCGGAGCAGCCTATCACTGCCGCAGTAAGGTCGTCTGCGTCTATTTTCAGCACGGCAATATCCGTTCTTGTGTCAATTCCCGTGAGCTTTGCCTCATATTCCCGTCCGTCGTAAAGCTTTGCCTTGAATCGGCTTATATCCTCAACGGCATGAGCGTTTGTTATTATATATCCGTCCTCTGAGATAATGACACCCGACGCTTCATTATAAGCGGCTATGGCGGTGCTTGTATAGCCGTAAAGATTTACAATGGAGGGAAGAACCTGCTCGGCTGCTCCCCATGTTGTAAACAGTCCCTTTTCCTTGTCCGCATAAGCGGATTCGTCCGCTGCCGGGTGAGGCTGAATATTTATGTTTACCGTCACGCCTCCTCCGATCCCCTCGGAAACGTCGCTGCTGCCTGTGACATCGTTATCCTTGTGGTTCATTGCAAGCAAAAGCATTACTGCGGCAAGAAGCAGCGGTACTGCCACAAGGCTTACAATAAGCCACACCTTTGATGATTTTTTCATATCCTTCTGCACGGGTGCGGACACGGGAGGTATCTCAGGCTGCGGTGCATATGAGTAATATGGCTGCCCTCCATACGGCACCCCATTATTCTGCACAGCATTTCCCTGCGGCATTCTTTGGGGATCCTGTCCGCTGCGGTATCCGTACATTGAGCGGTACTGCATATCTGCGCCTACAGGAGTCTGACCGCTGCCCTGCGGATAGCCGTATCCGTAATTTGCGTTTGTTGTACCCGATGTGTTTTGGACACCCTGATTTGCGGAAAATGACTGCTCCGCAAATACTCCGCCGCTGCGGTTTACATCGGCAGGCTGTGCGTTATAACCATCCTGATCCGTTTGTCCGCTGACGGGCGCTGCAGTTTTTTCCTCCTCGCCGACAGGATTTTCGGCAGGTGTTTCGTTATTTTCAAACTGATCCATATTGACCTCCAATGATTGAAAAACGGGGAGAACCCTTTGCGGGCAGCTCCCCGTTTTACCATGCTATTGCTCAAAGCGGCGGGAAGAATGGCTTCCCGCAGGCAGCGTAAACTCGAACTCCGTATATTCGCCCGGTCTGCTGCGGACAAGGATAGAGCCGTCATGGAGCTTGATGATTGAACGGACGATGGAAAGTCCAAGTCCCACTCCCGATTTATCCTTACCCCTTGACTCGTCTGTTTTGTAAAACCTGTCAAAAACCTTGTTTATCTCATTCTTTTTAAGTCCCTCGCCGCTGTTGCGGATAACAGTGCATATCATATTATCTTTATGACTGAAGCCATATGAAATATATCCGCCCTCATTGACAAATTTAACCGCATTCTCCGTAAGATTGTAGATCACCTGCTGAACGAGGTCGGCGTCGGCATTGACAAAGAATTTATCTGCATCAAGCCCTTTTATCTCAATGTTTTTGTCCTCTATGCGTTTTTCAAAAAGCAGAACCGTTCTTACCGTAAGCGACGTAAGATCGAAGTTCTCCGTCTGGAGAGCCATTTCTCCCGCTTCGTATTTGGAAATATTGAGCATTGAACGTACAAGCCTTGCAAGACGGTTTATTTCCTCAGAAACGGTTCTCAGGTACTGTTTATGCTGGCTTTCGGGAATAGTTCCGTCAAGTATGCCGTCGACAAAGCCTCCGATAGTGGTCATAGGCGTTCTCAGTTCATGGGACACGTTGGAAATAAAGCTTTTTCTGTTTTCCTCGATTGCTTCAAGGGAGCTTGCCATTTCATTAAGAGTATTGGCAAGGTAACCCATTTCATTCCTGTCGGAAATTTTTACTTTTTCGGAGAAATCCCCCTCGCCGAAACGCTTTGCGGCAAGGGTCATTTCCTTTACGGGTCTGAGTATACGGTTTATGGAATATTTGAGCAGGGGATATACTGCAAGCATTATTAAGGCAAATCCGCATATAAAGACAACAATGATCCATGCAAGATAGCTTACCATGCCGTCAGCGGGCAGACTTGCGGAAAAGTAATATACTCCCGTTCCCAAATCAAGCTTATAGATCAGATTTGTTCTCACCAGATCAAAATATCCGTTGAGGGTCCCTGCTGAATACCGTCCCTGATAATCTGCCGACTTCATAGCCTCCGAGTTCAGTTTTTTTTCGTAATGCGGACAGGACGACGTTTCGGAGCAAACCAGAACATCACCGCTGCCGTTAAATAGGATAAATTGAACACCAGTATACAGTGCAGCTTCTGTACATTTTATTTTCAAATCTTCAATATCTCTGTCTGACAGTCCGTCGGATAAGCATACGGCGCAGTCGGCTCTTACCTGTGCAGAAACAGCAGACAGGAACGTTGTCCTGTCATTTTTGTATGTGGCAAAGGAATAACCTATCAACACCGCTGACAATATGATAAGCGACGCAGCTATGAGTGAAATACATAAGCTGAAATACTCGGAAGCAATGCTTTTACGCATTATCCTCCTCAGCCTCGAACTTGTAGCCTACGCCCCATACTGTCTTGAGCGCCCACTTGTCCGAAACGCCCTCGAGCTTCTCCCTGAGACGCTTGATGTGAACGTCTATGGTACGGGAATCGCCGTAATATTCAAAGCCCCATACCTCGTCAAGAAGCTGATCTCTCGTATATACTCTGTTGGGATTGGATGCAAGGTAGAAAAGCAGTTCAAGCTCCTTTGGGGGGGTGTCCATGACCTTGCCGTCAACTCTGAGCTCATATCTTGTCATATTAACAACAAGCTTGTCGTACTTTACTTCTCTTACCTCCGATTCGGAGACGGACTGTCCTATTCTTCTGGAAACAGCCTTGATCCTTGCGATTACCTCCTTGGTATCGAAAGGCTTTACAACATAGTCATCCGCACCCAGCTCAAGACCGAGGACCTTATCAAATGTCTCGCTCTTAGCGGTGATCATGATTATAGGCACATTGGATTTCTTTCTGATCTCTCTGCATACCTGCCAGCCGTCAAGACCGGGGAGCATGATATCGAGAAGAACGATATCGGGTTTAAGCGCATTGAATTTCACAACAGCCTCATCGCCGTCGTGAGAAACCATTACGCTGTAGCCTTCCTTTTCGAGATAAAGCTTTAAAAGCTCACAGATGTTGTTATCGTCATCAACTACAAGTACCTTACCGAGTGACATATTGTTTTTCCTCCTGTTAATTTGTTGCGGATACGTCCCTGTACGGCATCATAGGAAAATGACAGCATTGCATGACTGATATCAAAACTGCAAAAAATAAAAATGCCGTCAGACAAAAGACGATTAATTTTTTCAGATATGCTATACATACATTATATAATAAAAGCACACGGCGTTTGTAAATTTTTAGCGCATTTTTTTTTAATCCTGTGTAAATTTCATAAAATTTACCTCTAAAATTTATACTAATGCAAAATAATATTCATTTATGAACATAACGCATATACTTATACATATAAACAGTACCGTTCGATATTCAAAGCCGCAGGTTTTGATAAGATTTGCATTTGATCGTCAAAAAAGATAAATCTGCAAAAAAGGGGGGAGCGGTCATGTCCGCTCCCCCTCAAAACGCTGCCCTTTGCCTCGTTGAATGACGGAGCAAAGCCCCTTATTGAAAATATGGCATTGAAGTTTTCGTAAAATCACGGGCGGTTCAGCCGCAGATCGCGCAAAAGCAGCTTTTTTTCATCAATATCCCCATAATATTTCCGCTGAGAACCTCCCAGTATTTCCGTAATGATACGGCAGGCTTCGGAGTAGAAGTCGTCCTCATAGTGAACGATATGCGCTCCTCCGAGCGGAAATTTATCCGACGAATAAAAAAATCCCGCAATGTCGATAACATAGCAGTCCGTAAGCTCTGCAAAAAGCTTTTCGCAGAAAAGGACAAATTCCCTTTTGTCCGCAAGCCGTCCGTCCTTGTCGCTGAGCTTTGCAAGCCGGTCTTGAAGGGTGATATAGCTGTCCTTGAGGTCAACCTTTACAAGGATAACATTATTCCCGTAACGGCTGCGCACAAATTTCGCAAATTGTTTCATTCTGTCGGCGCAGTCCTCCCTGCCAAGGAGGTCAAAAAGATATGTGCTTTTACATTCGTGACGTATTGATTTATAAAATTCCGTGCGCTTTACAAAATCATCGACCTCCAGAAGCTGTCCTCTGAAAAGCACCGCCTCGCAGATAAGGTCGTAAAAATCTACGATAAGCCAGTCAGAACCGCTGTCGGTCAGATTTTTTATTCCGCTGCGCGCAAGGCAGTCGGCAATGGTTCTTCTCCGCCAGCCGCTGCCGCTAAAATATCTCAAATCGGTGGGGAGCTTGTAATCCAGCGGAGAATCGAAGGCAAGAAGGTGCATTTGCTTGAAAATATATTTATTTACCGTGATAGTATCTTTGCTGCGGTTGACGGACTCTCTGGAAACGCAGCTTCCCCAGATGTCAATTGTCTCCCCCCCCCCCCCCCCCCCTTCCCCTCCAAAAAATCACACCAACGCGGCGGGGGCATCGGGAGGGAAAAAAAA
>CAZDJG010000001.1:0-38869 GCA_964505695.1 uncultured Ruminococcus sp. | reverse complement strand
TGGAACCCCACCTTCCCCCACGGTCAATTTGCCCCCCCCCCCCCCCCGCTTATTCAGCTCACAATATTCCGCCAGACGCTCGGGGTCATCCTTGAGGAGAAATACGGCTTGTGCATTGCAAGTTTGCGTCCTGTGACCTGTCAGCTCCGTAAGCTGCTTTGCCATCAGCTTCAGAATGTTCATTTTATGCCGGAAAAGAACCGAGTAAAAATCATATGACCGTGAAAGATCGTTTTTCAGAACGGCATCTATGGCATTTGCCGCCTGTACAAGCTCCTGCGCCATCGGGTCGCTCTTTAAAAGCTCTGCGGCGGCGGAAAGTCCCTTTGTTCCCGCTTTCATAAGCTTTATAAGGCTTATGCTGTTGTATGCCGTAAAATCCTTTGACGAATACATTATCAGCAGATCGGCAGCGCTTTCGCTGTCAAGCATTTTGTCCATATAGGCTCTTGCGGCAAGGTTATCGTAATATTTTATGACCCTGTGCATACGGTATTCGGGGCAGCTCTCCGAAAAATAAAAACGTTCGCTTTTTCCGAAAATTATTTCCCTGAATTTATCTGCGGCGTCTGCGTAAAACAGCGGTTCAAAGGCTGACGGAGATGAATTTTCACCGTCGGCAAAATAATCCCCCGCAATATCTATAACGCATGGGTCTGCAAGCTCAATGAAATATTCCTCCATCTCCCGTATCCTGCGGTTAAGGGCTGTCCTGTCAGAGCCGTTTCTCACCTCGCCGCCCATAACGGCAATACTCGAAAATTCAAGTCTGAGAAGGATTATCCTTTCCTTTGGAAATACTTTTTTCAGTGCTGCGGCATATTTTCTGACAGCCTCTCTCCACAGTGAGGGGTCAAAGGGAGGGGATATCCTTTCAAAGTCCGCTGCGTTTTCCTTGTAGAACTCCGAGTTTCTGAAAGCGCCGGAGTTTGTGTACAAGGAACCGTTCCTTTTAAGCAGGGATATTCCCGCTGCCGGGTAAAAATCCACTGCCGCATATTCTGCGCCGCAGGAGGAAAGGTATTCCTCAAAGCTTTTTTGGGTATCTATTTTTACTCTTAAAGGAATGTTCTCTTCATTGATATTCGTACCGTTTCCCGAAAAAAGCGAAATGGGGGAAACGATCAGAGCACCGTCGGACACGGGGCATTCGGGGATATTATCAAATATCTTTTTTAAAACCACCGACCCCTGGAGCATTACCCTTGTTCTGCACGGCGTTTTGCTCACGGGTGCGGAGGGTGTAAGAATTTTCCTTATGACATTTTCCCGTTCCCCGTCCGCAGGCTCAACGGAAATGCCGTATTCCGTATCAACGCTTACGGTCGGGATAAAGGTCACGGAGGATGATACTCCCTTTTCGCTGCGGAAAAGTTTAAGGCACATTATTGCACTGAGCCTGTTTTCGTCAAACTCCGACATCGAGGTAAGAAAATTTCCCAGCGAATATGCGCAGGGAACCTTTCTTCCGTCCGCTGCCGTCAGATACGAAAATCCCTGCATTACATGAGGGTGAGAGCCGACTATTATATCCGCCCCGCAGTCCGCCATATGCTGAGCAGCCCTTTTCTGTATATTCCGTACAGCGGAGGAATTCATTTTTCCCCAGTGCTGATATGCTATTATAAACTCCGCCCCTCCGTCTTTTGCTCTTTGGCAGAGACTTTCAAACAGTTCGGGGTCGTATCTGCCGAGATTTTCAGTATCAAGACCGCTTGCGCCTTCAAGACCGTTCATGATCATGCAAAGAGCGATCACTGCGATCCTGATCCCTCCGACTTCAAAGAAAACGGGGTTTCCCCCCAGCGTTCCGATATTTTTCATTCCGCTTTGCTCTATAAGAGAAACGGTTTTGTAAAGTCCCTTTGCGCCGCCGTCGCAGTTGTGATTGTTTGCGGTAACGACTGCGCCGAAGCCTCCGTATTTAAGTGCGGAAATAAATGTTGAGGGACTGTTGCAGTTGGGACTTCCCGACGGCGTTCTCAGCTCCTCACATTCAAAGGGAGAAAAATCGCAGCAGACGGTTTCCAGCACGCCGACTGCAAGGTCTGCCGATCTCAGCAGGCTGCGGATATTATCAAAGGTGCGGGAAAAATCAAAGGAGTGCTTTGCCGTCCTGCGCTGATGGTTCACTGCGCACATAAGGTCACCTGTCAGCATAACGACAGCCTCGGATTTCTTTTTTCTGAAAATATCTCTGCCGCAGACTATATTTGTAACGGCTTTTTCACCGTTTTCCATTTCTGCGGTGATTTCCGCTCTGCCCTCTGCATGAGCCGTTACCGTTCCGTCCCGAAATACCTCTGCAATATCAGTCGCCGAGGAGGAAAAGGTCACTTCAGGAACGGTGTTTTTGTACTGCGCTGTTATAACGGCGGATTCTCCTTTTTCAAGGCATATTGTATTCGGGGTTTTGAGCTTTTCCGATATGGGGACAAATAATAGCTTCCTGCTGCGTTCGCCTTTTATTTCCCTGCCGTTTTCGGTTCTGTATGCGTAAACGTCGGCGAGATATTCCACAGCGTTTTTAAAGCCGAGAATGGTTTTTCTGCATTTCTGTGAGTAGCGTGTTTTGATGCATTTTTCAGGCTCTGATGCAAGATAGTAGGAAAGCACGTATCCCTCGGCATTTTCCACAGGCAGCCATTGTGCTGTTGCGGAGCAGTCGCCGCCCTTTATCCCAAAACCGGAGGGCGGGGGCATATCAGGATCCGGCAGTTTTTTTTTACTGCCGTCGGGGGGAACAGACTGACCTCCTCCTGCGCTTCTGAAGGTATATTCCAGAAGCTTCATTGCGTCCGTATAGCTGAACATTTTATTGGGCGTGTTCTGATCGTAGCCCGCCTTTCTCGGCTCGTCAGGGCTTGCAAAAAGAACCGCTGCCGCACGCCTTCCGTTTTTAACGGCGGCAGTTGCTATGCAGTACTTTCCTATGGTGTTATTGGACGTTTTCATGCCTGCCGCATAAGGATAATAATAAGGACTGGCAGGATTTATGATCCTGTTTACATTGGTAAATTTCCGTTCGCAGGAGCTGCACTCATACTCGACTGTTCCCGCAGCCTCTGCGACAGCAGGCAATGACATTGCGTATATGACAAGCTTTAGCATATCCTCCGCAGTCGAATAATGGTCATCGTTTATTATTCCGCAGCAGTTTGTAAAATGAGTATTGTTCATGCCCAGTTCTTTTGCTTTTTCGTTCATAAGTCCGACGAAATTTTTCTCGCTGCCGCCGATATGCACGGCAAGGGCATAAGCCGCATCATAAGCAGAGGCTGTCATAACGGCAAAGATCATATCCTCAGCCGATATTTTTTCACCCTCACGCAGATGTATGTTTGTATATCCTCCCCCCGAATACCTGAGCATGGAGCTGCCGATCACTATCATCTCTCCGCTGCCGCATTTTTCCGCAGCAAGAACAGCGGTCATTATCATTGTAAGGCTTATAGGGGATATCCGTTTTTTTATGTTCTTTGAAAATGTGATCTTTCCCGTTTTAAGGTCGGCGGCTATGGCAGCCTCTGCATGAACGGTCGGAGGCTTGGGAAATGAATACAGAATCTCGATTATATCCTCAAAATGCGAATATTTCTGTGCGCCCTTGAACAGGACTGCATCACCTTTTTGAACATTTTCTTCAAGCCATTTAATCAGCTTGTATTTGTTATTGGCAAAATACACGGCTTTGCCGCCAAGCTCACGCACTCTTTCGGCGAGCCATTTTGAATCGTCGTCAAAGCACAAAGCATAGTCAAGACCGTTTTTTACAAATTCTTCTCCTACCATGCGGTGCATTTCCCGGCTTTTATCTCCCATTCTCATAATGTGACCGAGAACGGCTATTTTTTTGCCTTTTGTTTTTCTTTCCGCCAGCGCTTCAAAGGAGGAGATCATCGAAGCTGTGTCAATGCTGAAATAATCTGCGATTACGGTCACTCCTCCTGCGTCAAAAACATTCTGACGTATGCTGTCCGTTCTGAAGGCGGCGATCCCCTCCGCAATTTCCTCATCGGTCATACCCGCCCATTTTCCAACGGCAAAGGAGGCAAGGGCATTGTATACATTATGCTTGCCGTGTATATTAAGAGTCACAGGGCAGTACCCCCCCTTGTAGACAATTTCGAAATTGATAATATCATTGTCAACCTTTATGCTGCGGGCAGTATAATCGGCTTTATTGTTTATTCCGTAATAAATTATGGGGTGGGAGGTCTTTGCCTTTGCAAGAAACGGATCGTCGGCGTTGAGAAATACAGGCGCATCGGGAGCGGCGCCGTCAAGTATCTGCAATTTTGTATCGCAGATATTCTGCTGCGACCCCAGAAGATCAATATGCGCTGTTCCGATATTGGTTATAACGCAGGCGTCGGGCTGTCCTATAAGCGAGCTGCGGTGTATCTGCCCCGGCTGAGAGGACGCCGTTTCAAGTGAATAAAACTCCGTATCTTTGGATATCCGCAAAATGTTTTCCGCAACTGCAAGAGGAATATTTCCCTTGGTTCCGGTGCTGTCTGTTTTAAAGTGCCTGCCAAGCACAGAGGCGATCATTCTCATAGTCGTGGTTTTTCCCACAGAGCCTGTAACGGCAACGATCTTAACATCAAGGGAACGTCTGTATGCCGCCGCAAACTGCTGAAAAGCGATATTGACATTGGGGACTATAAAGCATTCAAGACCCTCAACAGGCTTCTTCGACACCGCAAAAAGAGAATTTTCCCTTATCTCGGCTATATGCTCATAGCCTATATTCTTCTGTCCGGGGTCAATAAAGAAATAGACCGAGGATGGTGTTTTGCAGTCGCAAGAGGTTATTTTTGAGATTGTTTTATCCCTTACAGCATCGATATCAAAAAGAGCCTTTCCGTCAACAGCATTCAGGAAATCCGACACGGTGATATGATTTATATCGTCAAACCTTACTTCCCTTGAAATAATATCGTTTTTACCCTCGCTCATCGGTGTATCCCCCTTAATCTTTTTCGTTGATATCAATATTCATTTTGTTTACCAGCTCCATCAGAGCATCGTAATTATTGTAAAAGGAAAAATACGCTCCGCAGAAATGCTGGATATCGTCTATTCTCATTCTGTAGCGGTCATGACGCACAAAGAACGTATTTTTTATCTGCCCCGGATACTTCATATACATGGCGTATTCGGGATAAAAATATCCGTTGAGCATGAAATGCGCTCTGTGGAAAATAGTCCTTACAAAAAAATCAACGTCAAATTTTTCAAGATATTTTACCTTATATCCGTTTTCGGTGATTCTGCGGTACAGCTCAAATGTGACCATAAGCAGCTCGAGATATGTGTGGTATGTGGTTTTCTGATTGTATATTCGTTTCAGATTTTCCTGTGCGTTTCTGAGGGCAAATTCAAAATATCTTTCCTCGGGCGCATACATTGTAAGCTCGTTCATAGCATATGCCACCCAGTGGTCGCGGTACTTGACATAATCCGCCTTTATAAAATGATCCACAGCTTTTTTTGCGGCGTTCAGCCATTTTTCGTCCTTTGTAAGGCTGTAGAGCCTGCACAGGGCAAAGGTCGCCTCGCCGTCGTAATAAACGGTGCGGTATTTTTCCTTGGGAGTGCAGGAGGGGTAATTCAGCACATGGAAATATTCTCCGCTGCTTTGGTCGAGCATTTCGAGAATGCCGTTGCCCAGACTTACAGTCACCTTTGTGAATTTATCCGTATTCATGTGCTTCATATACTCCGTGAGCAGTATCACCGCCACGGCGTTTGCTCCGAGCTTTATCTCATTTGATCGCTTTTCTATAAGAAACGCCGTATTCTCCGCTCCCTCGGGACGGTCATATTTATATTCCATATTGCTTATCATATATCCGACAGCCTTGTTTATCTGATTTAAGGTAAAGCTGTCCTTTGTAAGGCGGTATGCGCATATAAGGCTCCATATCGACGAGGAATGACGGAGGATATTGTAGCCGGGTATAAGCTTATAGTCTATCGGGTAAAAGCCGTAATCAAATTTTCCGTCAAGGTCTATCTGGAAGGAAAGATATTCGGAGGACGACGAAATAACATCGAAAGCAAGCTGCTTATCCATAAACCGCAGCTTCCGTCTGCCGCAGTTATAGCCTGCGCCGTATAATTCGTATACCTTTGTGTTCTCGTCGCAGAAAAAGCTGCGGCATTCAAAGGTAATGACCTCCTCGGGCATAGCTAAAAGTGTCTTGCCGCAGTGCGCGGAGATATATTTGTTTATCCTTGCAAACTCAATGGTTTTTTTCTTGTATGCGATAAGGTCGTTTCCGTTAAGCTCTGCCTCGGTGACGGCGGACTGATAGCTGTCGTCAAAGGAAATTCCCTTTCTGAAATACTGACCGTAGGAGGAGTTTATTTCATTTATTACATCGTCAAGGCTTCTTTTTTCCGAGCTGCAAATATAATCCGCCTTTACCCATACGCAGTCGTAGGAACGGGTATTGGCAAATTTGCATACGGCGCTGCGGCAGCCGTCCCAGGCGGCTTCAAGGCTGTCGGCGGTATATCTGAATACCGAAGCCCTTTCATTTGTATCGCATACGGAAATAAAAACGGTGAAAAGCCTGCTCCCGTCCGGGGACGCGGCAAGACGGGGAGCGATCTCCTCCTCCGTACGTGAGATCCCTTCCTTGCCGAAAATGAATTTATAAATGGTATTTATTTTATAATCTGCTTTTTGTGCAAAAATGTTCATATTACTTTTACTCCTGTCCTGAGAAATCCTTTGAATGCAAATTACGAAATAATGCATTCAAACAATTGCATTTATTATATCATAAAAAGTACCGCAATGCAAGATATTTTTTTCAAAAAAATCAAAAAACTGCCGCACTGTTGCGCGGCAGTTTTCCGGAACGGTTCGTCCCCTGATTTCCTCGCCGTCGACGGGTGTGACTGCATTCCCGGATAAATCAGTCAAGAGGATAATTTTTCAGATCGGGCAGCTCGTCAAGGGTAAGCACTCTTTCATGGTTATATGCCTTGATAAGCAGCTCCTCGGTGGTGTATTCGTCATTGATGACAACGCCCAGCTTCATGGTATAGGGATCGCTCCAGGTTCCCCAGAAAAGCCATCTCGCATTGTCGTTCATTACCTTGTCGGGATCCATGACGCAGCCGTTTTCGGTAAGTGCGATAAGCTTTGTTTTTGTTCCGTAGTTTGACGCCATGTCCGCAAAGCGTCCGCTCTGCGAGGAGTCCACATGATTTCCCGCATAAATGTCCCAGCCGTTTATGTCCACCGTTTCATCGCCCGGATACCATGCGGGATCCTGTCCGTTCCATATCCAGATAAGATTTGTAAGGTTATGCTCGTTGGTCATTTTATCGTACATTACATTCCACAGCTTTATATAGCTTTCGGGTTCGCAGTCGCCCCACCAGAACCAGCCGCCCGAAGCCTCGTGAAGGGGCCGCCAGAGAACGGGAACCCCTGCGTCCCTGAGTCTTGCAAGCTCGTTTGCCATATTGTCGATATCGTCCATAAGGAGCTGATAGCCTGCCTCGTCCTCGCCGTTCATGATCTTGTCAAGATCAAGCTTCGAGCCTTCCTTGTAAAATGAGCTGTACCACGGCTGATCGCCCGAATTGACCGCGTAATCCTCGGGGGTCGTCCAGTGCCAGCAAAGCTGAACGATGCCGCCTGCGTTCTTATACCAGTCATATGCGTATTCAATAGTTCTCGATTCGCTGCCGTGAGCCTTGCTGCCAAGGCTGTAGCCGCTTACGTCAAGTCCCAGAACGGCAAAGGTCTTGCCTGTTTTTGCGGTTATCTTTTCATATTCGGAGGAAGCCCGTCCCTCGTCGGCATACTGTCCCGCAAGGGAATACTTGCCGTAAATGTCGCAGAGAAATTTGAAAAGACGCTTTGCGTTTTCGTCAGCATTCGGATTTGTAAGGGCAGGCTCGACCTTATAGGTTTCCTCGGTAATGGGGGATTTTGCGGCGGATATCACCAGACAGTCTATGTCGATATATCCCCAGCTTGGAGTTATCGAGATCTCATGAGTGCCTTTTTCAAGATAGATGTTGCACAGCGGAGTGTCTCCGAACTCGGCGGGAGACATTGTAGTGATATCGCCTATTTTCATGCCGTCTGCAAGAACGTTGTTCACACGTCCCTCGCTGCCCATAGTGCGGAAATTAAGGTCGTAGAAGCCGCTGTACTCTATCTCTGCGGTCATGGCAAGGCTGTCGCCCTCAAGGTTCACGCCGTTTACGTATCCGCCGCCCGATGCTTCGGGAAGCTCATGAGCCTGTGCGCTGCCCGTAAGCTTTCCGCTTTCCGCCTCAACGGTAAGGCTGTAGCCGTCGGGAACGTCGGAGGGCGTGAGCGGATAATCGGACAGATCGAGGCTTGTATTGTACTGGGTTCTTATTTCGCCGAAGACAGCATTTATCCCATCGCCGGCTTTTTCCTCCGTATCTGAGGAATTATCCTCAGCGCTTGTCTGAGCATCGGAGGTATCGTTATCCGTTTCGGTTTTATCCGCGCAGGAGGAAAATGCTCCCGTACAAAGTGAAACTGCGCATATAAGCGCAAGGATTTTTTTCGTCCTTTTCATAAGTCATTTCCTTTCATATTCGATTTTTCCGTTTATCATAGTCATGCAGACGTTTGTCATAATGTCAAAGGGATCGCCGTCAAGGAGGATAAGGTCGGCGTCCTTGCCGACGGTTATCGAACCCGTTCTGTCTGCAAAGCCGCCAAGCTCCGCAGCCGTAAGCGTCACCGCCCTGAGAGCCTCATTCTTAGGCAGACCGTATTTATGGCAGTATGCCGCCCCTGCCGCAAGGAAGCTTATGGGGTTTTCGGGGTGATCGGTGCATATCGCCACTCTTACCCCTGCCGCAGAAAGCTTTGCCGCATTTTCAAGGCTTGCGTTTGCAAGCTCCGGCTTGCCCCTGTCCGAGATTATGGGGCCTACTACTGCGTCTGCGTGCTTTTCTCCCAGTATATCCGCAATAAGGTGTCCCTCGGTGCAGTGGATAAGCAGCGGCTTTAAGCCAAACTCCTCCGACAGCCGCAGAGCCGTAAGAATATCATCCGCACGGTGGCAGTGAAAGTGCGCCCTCATGCAGCCTTTTAAAAGCGGGATAAGAGCCTCGCACTTTATATCGTAATCGGGCAGGTCTTCAGGCTCCTCCGCACGCTCCGCAAGGGTCATGTACCGTCTTGCCTTTTCAAGCGCTTCACGTATGAGAGCGGCGGTCGCCATTCTTGTCTGAGGGGCGTCGTCACGCTCGTTATAATAGGACTTAGGATTTTCACCCAGCGCAAATTTGATACCCGAACGGCGGATAAAAGCCTCATCGAGATATCTTGCGGCGGTTTTCACAGCGATCATATCGCCTCCCACGGGATTAAGCGAGCCTACCCCCGTTACGACCGAGGTGACCCCCGCTTTTACTGCATCGGAGAAATATCCGTCGCGGTAGTTAAGACCGTCGGCGGCTCTGAGCTGGGGCATTACGGGGTCGCTGCCCTCATTGACGTCAATGCCCTCCTCTCCTGCACCGTCGCCGATAAAGCCCATATGGGTGTGAATGTCAATAAATCCGGGCATAAGAAGCCTTCCTTCGGCGTTTATATCATTTTCCGAAATGTTTTCGGGTTTTCCCGAAAAGATCCCGGCTATCCTGCCGTCCTTGACAAAGACATATCCGCAGGGTATTTCCGCGCCGTCCATCGGAAGGATTTTGGCATTGTAAATATACATATCCGCAAATCTTCCTTTATCAGCTCAGTCCGCACTCGTCATAGTCCTTCCAGCGCTCATTGTAATTTCTGTTGCTTATCATTCTGTAGGCGATGTAGCCTGCGGAAAAAAGAAAAACAAATAAAGCCGCCACTACCGGTAAAACTGTTCTTATCATCACACGGGTACCGTTCATTTCCGATTTCTTGTTCTGTGCCATATGCAGTCTCCTTTATATATAGTATACAGCAGTCCGGTCGCTCGTTCTGCGCTGCGGTCCGCTTATTACTATTATATACTGCCGCGGATATTTTTTCAAGTGGATATATGCTTTTTAAGGCGTTTTCGGCTTATTTTTTTAGCTAAGGCTCAAAAGAAGCAAATTTCAGCGTTTTATACAAAAAGCGTGCATTAAATTGTAAAATCTGCAAAAATTGATTCGCTTTTATCATATATAATGTGTAAATACCATTATAAATGTTTCAAAAATATTATAGTCTGTGCGAAAAAATGATTATACTTACTGTAATAATCTTCCTTAAAAAATGCAAATAGTTTAATTTATGACAATTGTACAAAAAAATCCGATAATTTTCCGTATTTCGTCAAAAAGCACCCCCAAAAAACACTTATAATATGAATAAAAGCAACAATATTTGAGCATTTTACACAAAATGGGGTAACAAAATTTTTTTGACATAAAACATAAATTACGTTATAATTACAAGTGCATTAAGCGTTGTAACCGTTTTGATACTTTTCACTGACACAGGGAAGTTATGAAAATTCAAACGGGGGAGGCTTTTAAACTTTCCGTAAATTGCGCTGTGTAATTTAATAAAGGTGGTAATTTTCGGCACCGGGCAAGTGCCGGTATTTAAGGAGTTTTTTATGAACAGATTTATTGATTTTAAATCGGAGAATGATAAAAACAAGCTGTTCTCCGCCCGGAGATATATTGCGGCAGGAGCGGCTGCTGCGTTTGTTTTGTGCGCGGTTATCGGTTCTGCTGCGGCAGATTCCGAGGATCTGACCGAAAAGGTCTGCGCGGACGCCGTTACTGTCAGCGGTTCTGATACGCACAGTGACGGGGAGCGCTTTGTATCAAGAGACCTTGATGTGTTTGCAGCAGCTTCCTTTAAAAGAACGGTAAATGTATCGTCCGCAGCATATTCAAAGGGAAACGACGATTCGGACTGCGAGGGAGTAAACACGTCGGATGCCTTGGTTTCCGATACGGGTATAAGGGCAAGCGTCGATGAATTGTTCGCAAGATCCTCCGAAAAGGGAAGCGTAAGGGCGGTCGAACCCGAAATGTCTCCTTACAGAGATGATGCATATGAGGATTATAGCATCTACGATCTTTATTACGAAACACGGACGCCTTACGATGGAAACATGAACGCTGAGGAGCAGGACGGGGACGATACCGGCGCAGAGGAGGACGAAGCGGAGTGGGACGAAGCGGACGGAGAAGCCATAACGGACGGCGAGGAGATCTTCGCAGATGACGAGTCCGATCAGGGCGAAGCATACGGCATCTCAAAATTCAAAGTTCCGGACTGGCTCAGGCTTGACGAAAACGGTATTCCCCTTGAATACGATAAGGCTATAGAGGGTGAGTCCTGTGCATATACCGCAGAACCCGATGCGCTTATGTCAACGGGCAAGGAGGTTTTCCAGGGGTATGTGGCTGTCGATCCCGACATTATCCCTTACGGCTCCGAGCTTTACATAATCGCTGAGGACGGTGAGGTTTACGGATATGCTATTGCAGCAGATACGGGCTATTCCGTAAGAGAGGGTCATATTATCGTCGATCTTTTTATGGACGAATACGACGACTGCATACAGTGGGGACGAAAGGATGTTACCGTATATATCCTCAGAACAGGCGAAAATGAATAATATTTTTTAAACTCAATGCCGCACTTTATTAAGTGCGGCTGTTTAATTTGTAAACGTTTAGTATATTTTTTTTGTAATATCCGAATTGTATTATATTGTTGAATTTATACAAAAATTGCATTCATATTGCGCAAGTTTTTTACGTTTTTATCAAAGTGTTGGCAATTTTATAGAAAATAAATATATTTTTATGAAAAAAATTGGCGGAAAGAAATGCTTTTTTTTCGTAAAGCTATTGTAATTTTTTTGGCTTTGCTATATAATTATTATAAGAGTAGGTATTTATTTATGCTCTTTTTAAATCAGGGCAAAACCCGTGTTGTCTTTAAATGCAAAACGAAAGGAAGTTATTTATGAGTCTTTTCGACGGAGCAGCCTTTACCCTGACCGAAGCAGGTCTTGACGCTGCCTGGTATAAGCAGCAGGTCATAAGTCAAAATATCGCTAACGTCAGCACTCCCGACTACAAAGCGAAAACTGTCAGCTTCGGTCTGGTGCTGAAAGAAAAAATGGAATGTCCCTACCATGGCTATAAGGACTGCCCTTACGATGACAAGGCAGAAGAAAATGACGAGGATGTTTCAAAAGGAATATACAGGGACGGTTCCCTGTGGGTCAAGACTACCTATGAGACCGATACAAGACAGATCCTCAACGGCAATAACGTGGATATGGAAAAGGAAGCCTCCGAGCTTGCCGATGTCCAGTATCAGTACAGTACTATGATAGATTATCTCAACAGCCAGTATGCCATGATAAGAACTGCCATAGGCAAATAATGAAAGGAGCGGGATCATATGTCTTTCCTTAATTCTCTCGATATAAGCAGCTCGGCTCTTTCCGCTCAGCGGCTCAGAGCGGATATTATTACGCAGAATATCGCAAATCAGGATTCCTACAATACCTCAACAGGCGAGCCTTACTGCCGCCAGCTTACTGTCTTTACCGAGAAAAAGGACTTTGCGGGCGTTCTGAGCAAATACACCACCGTCGAGGAATCCGACCATAAGCGCGGCGTGTATTACAGAGGAAATCTTGATAAATACAGGAATGCGGGTGTGGAGGTCACAGCCGTTATTGACGATGACGCTCCCATGACTCCTGTTTACGATCCCGACAACCCCCTTGCCGACGAGGACGGCTACGTTTATCAGACAAATGTTGATAACACAAAGGAGCAGATAGATCTGATGGCTGCCCAGAGAGCATACGAGGCAAACGCCTCCGCGTTTCAAGCGGTCAAGGCGATGCTCACAAAGGCTATGGAGCTCAGGGGAAACTGATCGCATAGTCCATAACAGATACAGATAAAGAAAGGTCAGATATAAAATGTTTATTGTACCTATCAGCACAGGAATCACCCCTCTTAATATCCTTTCCCAGAACGAAAGCACCGACCTGACCGAGCAGACAGAGCCTTCCCCTTCGTTCAGAGATGTTTTCAAGGAAGTCATAAACGACGTCACCGAGACACAGCAGACTGTAAACGAGGACGCAGCGAAGCTCGTAATGGGCGAGATAGACGATCTGCATACCGTTTATGATAACATGACCAAGGCGCAGGTTGCCATTGAGACCTTTGTTGCCATCAAGGATACCTGTCAGCAGAGCTATAACGAGATCATGCAGATGAGTATGTAATAGCCGTACAGGTTCTTAGGAAGGGAAAATACACGGAATGAATGAAAAGGTTCAAAAGACCATAACCACTGTAAAGGAATTTTGGGGGAGACAGAGCAAAAAGACACGGATAATTTACATAGGCGGTCTTGCCCTTGTCATAGTCATTGCGGCAGTGGCGGTCATACTGCTCAACCGCAAGGAATACGTTACCCTCTATGAGGGTCTTGAGACGACTGAAGCATCGCAGATAGTCCGTCTTATCGAAGAAGCGGGCTACGAATGCACATTGAAGTCGGGAGGAACTATAATCGTTCCGAAGGGTACGGAAAATACCATTGCAATGACGCTTGCAATGCAGAAATACCCCAAATCCCAGCTTACATATGATACATATACCGAAAATGTGGGGATGTTCACCACCGAATCCGAAAAAAAAGAATATGCAAGGATAGCCATGGAGGAACGTCTTTCCGCCGTTCTTGCAAGCTTTGAGGGCGTAAGGGACGCAGTAGTCACCCTTAATCTTCCCGAAAGAAAAAATACCGTCATTGAAGAAAACAGGCAGGTATCCTCCGCTTCCGCAACGATATATCTTGAGGACTCCGACGCGAAGCTTACCAACGAGCAGATAGAGGGAATGACTTACCTTATCATGTCCTCCACGGGAGTAGATGAGGAAAACATTTCCCTCGTTGATAATTACGGTATGCTTCTTGTTCCGGAGGACACCCCTGCGGACGTTATCGCACAGGAAACGAAAAAGCTCAAGTTCAAGACCGACCTTGAAACTCAGATAAAAGAAAAGATCGACGCTCTCCTTGCTCCCGCATACGGTGAGGACGGATTTTCCTCAGCCGTAAACATGGTGCTGAACTTTGACGCAAAGGTTTCCGAAAATACAGTATACACTCCTTCAACCAACGATGAGAGAGGTATGCTCTCACATACCGACGCCGAGCAGGCAACAGGCTATGCCACCGTTGAGGGCGGTGTCGTCGGCGTTGAAACAAACGCCGACGACACCTACCCCGAGGGAGTGACGGGCAACGACGGACAGTGGTCGGAAAATTCCGTTTCAAACACTTATCTCGTAAACACCTACAAGGAGCAGGTGGAAAAAGCGGGCTATGTTATCGACGGACTTTCTATTTCCGTTGTCATCTACACCGATTATCTTCCCGATACCACAAGACAGGCTCTGGTAAACCTTGTGGCAAACGCAGGCACGGTGAACCCCGACCTTGCGGAGGAAGTGGTTTCCGTCACGAATCTTCAGAAGTTCGACGAATCCGTTCCCGCAGAAGCAAAGACATTCCTGTTCGGTCTTACTCTCGATCAGCTTGTTCTCCTCGGAGCAATACTGCTCGGCATACTGCTTATACTTATTATTATTCTTGCGAGTCTCGGCAGCAGAAACAAGAAAAAGAGAATGCGCTTTGAAAAGACTCTTCTCGAAAAGCACGGTCCTGCGGACGGAGAACCCCTTGTGGACAGCTTCTATACATTGGGCGGCGAAAACGAAGCTCCCGTTGAGATCGTAAGCCTTACAGATGACGGCGGCGTGGAAACAAAGGAGGTTCTCATCAGAAGAGAGCTTTCCGAATTTGCCCGTCACAGTCCGGAGATCGTTGCTCAGCTCCTCAGAAGCTGGATGAAAGACGAGGACGAAGGCAAGTGATCCTATCCTCCCCGAAAGGAATGATATTTTTTGAGCGATTTGCTTGAGCTTACGCCGAAGCAGAAAGCGGCTGTGGTCATTACGGCGCTTGGCGCGGAAAACGCCGCTTATGTTTACAAGCACCTTAATAATGAAGAGGTCGAGGCGATCACATTCGACGTTTCAAGTCTTCCTTATCTTGAGGCTGCAACGGTGGATTCCGTACTTAATGAATTTTACGAGCTCTGCCTTACACAGAAGGTCATCACCGACGGCGGAGTTGAATATGCAAAGGACGTTCTGACAAAGGCGTTCGGTCAGGAAGCCGCAATGAAGCTGATGGAGAAGATAAACCGCTCCATGCAGTCGAGATCCTTCGAGTTTATCAGAAAATCCGACTACAAAAATCTGCTCGCAATTGTGCAGAACGAATATCCCCAGACTATTGCTCTTATACTTTCCTACGCAAGCTCGGAACAGGCGTCCGCCGTTCTCAGTGAGCTGCCAAAGGAAAAAAGAGTCGAGGTCATCGAAAGGATCGCCAAGATGGATTCCGCCTCTCCGGATACTGTCAAAGTGGTGGAGGCTACTCTTGAAAGGAAATTCGCATCCGTTGTTTCCATGGATTCTACGGAGATCGGCGGCATAAACACCGTTGCGGATATCCTCAACAAGGTCGACCGTTCTACGGAAAAGTACATCTTCGACGAGCTGTCTGTCAGGGATCCCGCTCTGGTGGACGAGATCAAGAAGAAAATGTTCGTTTTCGAGGATATCCTCACCCTCGATTCCATGTCCATTCAGAGATTTATCAGAGAGTGCGATACAAAGGATCTTGCTGTTGCCATCAAGGGTTCCAACGAAGAGGTTGCCGCTACTCTTTATGCAAATATGCCTCAGAGAATGCAGGAAACTATCCAGCAGGAGATCGAATATCTGCATAATATCCGTATGCGTGACGTCGAGGAGGCTCAGCAGAGGATCGTCGGCATTATCCGTCACCTCGAAGAAGAGGGCGAACTTGTTATCGGTAAGGGCGGAGATGATGAGATAATTGCTTAAAATCGTTAAATCAAGAGTATATAATTTCGATAACTCAAAGCCTGTATCCTTATGCGAGCCTGAACCGGCGCCTGCAAATGATACTTCGGAGGAGGAAACTGTAAACAAGCCTACCCCCGAGGAGATCGCCGCAAGGATGGAGCTTGAAAAAAAACAAAAGGCCGAGGCGGACGCAAAACGCTTCAACGAAGCTGTTACCGCACGTTCAAACGAGATAATCTCCGCAAAGAGAAGGCAGATCGATGCTGAGTACAGGCGGATCATAGAATCGGGCAATGCCAATGCGGAAAGAATGATCGAGGACGCCAAAGCCAAAACCAGGGCGGTCTTTGAGGCTGCTGAGGAGGAATGCGCAAGGCTGAAGGAGACTGCCCGCAGAGAGGGCTTTGAAGCAGGCTTTGAGGCAGGAAAAAACGATGCCGTGGAAACCTGCGGAAAGTATCTTGAAGCTGCCGCAAGGCTAATCGGCGAAATAAACGCCAAAAAGGAAACCTATTACATTTCTCACGAATACGAGCTTATGGAAACGGTCTTGGACATGGTGAAGAAAATAACTCTGTCGGAAATAAAGACCGATCCCCATATTATTGATAAAATTGCCGCAAACGCCGCAAAGAATTTCAGAAATTCCGATTATCTGAAAATTTCGCTGGCAGAGGGCGAGGCATCGAGGGAGTTTGTCACGGACAAGGAATTTGTAAGCTCCCTTATCTCCTTTATCCCCGAAATCGAAGTGGAGGAGCTGAACGCCGGGGACGCTCCCGAGGGAACGATCGTTCTCGACAACGGCTCGGAAATTGTCGATGCGTCTATCCCAACTCAGCTTGAATTTCTTAAGGAGATCATGAAGAATTCAAAGGGTGACGCCGACGGCAGCGAAGATGAAACAGGCGGCGGCTGATCTGGAAAGGACTGGATAACTTGGATTTTGCTGCGGTGAGAGGCGCTGTAAGAACTGCCGATCTGTACCGTTTTCAGGGCAAGATCGAGAAGATCATAGGCATGACCATAGAAGCAAGCGGCCCTGTCTGTAATATCGGCGACGTTTGCCGCATATACAAAAAAGGCAGAAGCGGTGAATTTATTTTTGCCGAGGTCGTCGGTTTCCGTCACGGAACGGTAATGCTTATGCCCTATACCGATATCGAGGGCATAGGTCCCGGTTCGGTGGTGGATAATACCGGCGATAAGCTGAAGGTCGGTGTGGGCGACTGCCTTATCGGCAGGGTAATAAACGCTGTGGGAGAACCTATCGACGGCGGAGCGCCCATAAAAACCATGGAAACCTATTCTATTGCGGGCGAGCCTGTAAATCCCCTGACACGCCCTGCGATACACGATATAATCCCTTTCGGCGTAAAGGCTATAGACGGTCTGCTGACCATAGGCAGAGGTCAGAGAATGGGCATTTTTGCAGGATCGGGTGTGGGCAAATCAACACTTCTGGGCATGATCGCAAGAGAGGTCCAGGCGGATATCAATGTGATCGCCCTTGTGGGTGAGAGAGGCAGAGAGGTTCTGGAGTTTATACAAAGGGATCTGGGTCCGAAGGGCATGGCAAGGTCCGTGCTTGTGGTCGCTACCTCCGACCAGCCCTCTATGATGAGAAACAAATGCCCCATGACCGCAACTGCTATTGCCGAATATTTCAAGGATCAGGGGAAAAACGTTCTGCTGATGATGGATTCTCTGACAAGATATGCCATGGCGCAGCGTGAAATAGGTCTTGCCACAGGCGAGGCTCCCATTGCGAGAGGCTATACGCCCTCTATCTACACTGCAATGCCGAAGCTCCTTGAACGGGCAGGCAATTTTGAAAAGGGTTCCATTACCGGAATATATACCGTGCTCGTTGAGGGCGATGACACCAACGAGCCTATTTCCGATACTGTAAGAGGTATCATTGACGGTCACATCATTCTGTCAAGAAAGGTTGCGGCAAGAAATCATTATCCCGCTATCGAGGTTCTCGAATCGGTTTCCCGTCTTATGTCGGAGATCGCTCCCAAGGATCAGAAGGACGCTGCGGCTAAAATGAGAAATCTGCTGTCGACCTATTACGCAAACGCGGATCTTGTTTCTATCGGCGCATACAAAAAGGGTACAAACCGTGCGCTTGACGAGGCGCTGAGAAAAATCGACCGCATAAATGCCTTTCTTCAGCAGGCTACCGATGAAGCGTACAGCTTTGAGGATACGGTAAAAATGATGAAAGAGGCAGTAAGCTAAGGAGGTTTTTTCTTGAAAAAGTTTCAGTTTACACTGAATAAGCTCCTCGACTATAAAGGACAGGTGCTTGAAAAGGAAAAAAACGATCTTGCGGCTCTTAATCTCAGCAGAGCTGAGGCGGAGGACGCAAAGCTCATGCTTGAGGACGAGCTGAAGAAAACACAGGATAATTTTAATATCAAAGCGCAGCAGGGTGTTTCACCTATGGAAATGGCTTGCTTTTCCGCATATCACGAGTCGCTGAGGATCAGGATAAGGGATACCGAGCGTGAGATCGCTGATCTTGAGGCTGCCGTTGAAAAACAGACGGGAGTTGTTACCGAGGCGTCAAAGGAGGTCAAAAGTCTTGAAAAGCTGGAGGAAAAACAGCTTGAGGATTACAAGTTCAGGGCTAACAAGGCAGACGAACAGTTTATTGAGGAATATGTAAACGGCGCGTCTGTAAGGGCTTCTCTGGCAGAAGTGGTTTAAAGGTCGCACCGCACTGCCGTTTGATCTCGGACGGCTTTTGCGATGAGATAAATATTTTATATGAAAGGAGGAGAAAAATGAGCGAGTTTATCATGCCCGGACTTACAGGACTGCCTGGAAAACAGCTTTTCTTCGGTCAGGCAGACGGAGTTGCCGGTGAAGAGATTTCGGCAAGCTTCGGAGAGATACTCGGTATGGTCATGGGAAATTCGGAAACGGTTTCGGTTCCGACGGTTTTGCAGGGCGCGGAAGATGCTCCGGCGGAAACCACCGATATGACTGCCGACATTTTATCGCAGGCTGTTCAGGCGATAATGTCTGTGACAGATGAGGACGCAAACGCCGATACAGCACTTCCGGAAGCTTTTTCGGAAAAAGGGAAGGCTGCTTTTGCCGCTTCGCTGTACAAATTTCTTGTCAAGAGCAAAGCTCCCGATAATACGGCGGATATTGCCGCAGACGAGAAGCCGGACGCTGATCTGACCGTCACAGGGGGCGAAGCCGACAGCTTATGCGAGGATATACGCAAAATGTGGAAGGACGTTCCGGGCAGCGAAAAATCCCTTTGGGCTGAGCTGCTTGAAAAAACTGCCGATGCTGCACAGGAATCTCCCGAAGATAAGGCTTTTGAACTTGTTTCGGCTGTCGTAAAGCTTTGCAGCCCCAAAAGCGAAAAGAAGGCCAAGTCCGAAACGGACAAAACCGACCTTTCCGCTGCGGCGATGATGATGCAGATCATTCAGATATCTCCCGAAACAGAGATCACCGAAAAGGCTGACGCATCGGACATAGCTGCTGCCGTAAGCGCTGCTGAGGGGGAAAAAGAGCATCAGACTGTAAAGATCGCTGAAACTTTACGGGAATTATCTCCCGAAAACGTTACCGATGACGCTGCTTTGCCCGAAAAGGTCACAGACTTTATCAGGCAGATGGCCAAGGAGCTTAAAGCGGAAGTACCCGCAGGCACTGAAAACGGCAAAATTCCTGCTGATGTGCAGGCAGTAGTTTCCGACTCTTCTGAAAAGGGAGCGGATTTCCATACTCAGATGTTTGCAGTCGGCAGACAGTCGGTCATGGCAAGGGTGAACAGACCTTTCGATGTGCAGTCCGCACAGGAGGAGAACGCCGGTGTTAATGCGGCAGCGATCCTGCCCGAAGTGACATCGTCCGCACAGATATCTGTTTCCGATGAAACATCGGCACTTACCGAAGAAACGGACATTACGGAGCAGATAATCAGCAGGGTAATGCTTTATACCGATTCCGGAAATCTTCCGGCAGGCTCGGAAAAGGAGCTTACTATAAGGCTTTCTCCCGAAGAACTGGGCGATCTTGAAATAAAGATCAGAAACACGGACGATGGTCTGAAAATTGCTTTTGCGGCTGATCGATCCGAGGCGGCAAGGCTTATCGGCGACAAGGCGTCTGCTTTGGCGGAGGCTGTTGCGGCAGGCGGTTCAAGGCTCAGGGAAATGACTGTCACCGAACAGATCGTGACACACGAAAGCCCCGACGCAGGTTCGTACGGTCAGTACGGCGGCGAGGCAAATTCCGCAGGCGGAAGAAATTCCGGCTCGGAGGGCAGGCGGTTCGTTTTTTGGGGTTCGGACACGGAAGGTTCCGAAACCGACATTGAACAAAATCCGCAGATATTCTATAACAAGGAGGCTAAATTATGGGTGTCAGCGTAGACAGCTATTCGGCTGACAATCTCACCAGCAAGGTCTACTCAAAGTACAGCACCGACGAGGTAGATACAAATATGAACGGTGACGAAGTGTCGGGTTATCTGGATTTTGACGGATATCTCAAGCTCCTTACCGCTCAGATGTCCAACCAGGACTTCAACAACTCCATGAGCGACTCTGAATTTATTCAGCAGATGGCTTCCTACTCCATGATGGAGGCGATCTCCCAGCTTACTCAGCAGACTGCTCTGAGTTATTCATCTTCCCTTATCGGAAAGGCTGTTACAGTCTTTGACGGTTCAAGCTATGACACGGGAATTGTAGAGGCGGTATCGGTAAACAGCGGCGAATGCAAGCTGCTTGTAAACGGTATCCAGTACGATACTGATTCCATTACCGACGTTATCGACGGCGACGTTTATGCTAAGCTTTCCTCTTTTGTGGGCTGCAATGTTGAGGTCAAGGACGGCGAGAATACGGTCACAGGCAAGGTTACAGGCATTCTTATCAAAAACGGAGACGGCTATATTATCCTCGATAACAGGGAAGCCTACGATATGTCGGCTATTACCAATGTTCTTTCCGATGAGACCGATGACGATTCGGGCGAGGACTCCGATTCATCGGAAGGCACGGATACTGCGGAAGGCACCGGTTCTGAGGGAAGCGATGACACCGGTTCGGCATCTGTTGAGGAAAATGCGGCAGCATATTCGTCACGCTCGGCAGGCGGCGAAACACAAGGCGTTACTTCACGCAGCGACTCTGCACTGGACGCTCTTATGAAGATACTTGACGGGGAAGAAGCTGACAACAGCAGCGTGATGTCAAGCTATGCTTCTGCGGCTGTCGAGGACGCTCTTGAAAGGTATTCCTACGCTCAGGTAAAGGATTCGGTTGCAGCGTCGGGACTTACAAGCGACAGGATTCCCGCACCGTCTGTATACAACCGGTATTATAAACAGGCTGATAATACAAACAGTAATATTGAAAGCGGTTCATCTGCCGCATCGGAACTTTCAAGCAGCAGGATTCCTGCACCGTCTGTATACGATCAGTATTACAGTCAGGAAAATAATACAGTAAGTAATAACGATTCTTCGTCCTCTGCAAGTGCATACGATAACGGAGATTCCCGCGGAGTTACAAATGTTTCCGATATGGATGCGCAGTCCTCCAGTCTTGAGCAGTACTATGAAGAAGACGCATCACAATCGGGATCTATACCCTACAGCTCAAGAAAATATGCCGAGGATTATCCCCTTGAGGCTGCTTTTGCCGATGAGGTAGGCACCAAAATGGGCGATATAAGATTTATCGGCAATACCGAGATCAATTCAAAAATAGATACCTCCGAGATAATCTGCTATTCGGAAAAGGGAAGACCCGTTACCGATATAGGCTGGTGCGGAAAGGGTATTCTCGGCGAGGTCGTTACATATGCGGACGGCACTCAGAGAGTTGAGATTATCGGACCCACCGAGGTTTCTTATCTTTACACTTCGGGCAATCTTACCCTTGACGAGATATGCGATGATGATGCAGCTCCCGGTTCTCTTGTCGGCAAGCTTACTCCCTTTGAAACGGCTATCCGCCACTATGCAACGGAATACACTTCGGCTGAACAGGCTGAAATGGACAGATTCGGCGAATACTGCGCCCGTCATGCATTTATAAACAATCTTGGCTGATCAGAACGGAAAGGCGGTTTTGCTATGCTTATCAGCGAACTTAGGCTGAGAGGCGCTGCGACAGCCGAAGCCCTGAAGGAAACAGGCAGCAGACAAAATGCCGCTAAACCTGCGGAAAGCGCATTTGCGGCAGAACTGAAAAGCCGTATAGCGGCTCAGAACGGTTACGATACATCAGCAGAGGATACAATAACCACTGCCGAACAGCTTGAGATAATGTCGGGCGTAAACTTTTCAAGACACGCCGTGGACAGGATCAACAGCAGACAGATAGACGTTCTTTCCTCCGATAAGCTTGCAAGGCTTTCAAGAGGCGTTGAGCTGGCTGAAAGCAAGGGCTCGGACGACGCTCTTGTTATAGTAGACAAGACGGCGTTTGTTGTCAGCGTACGCAGCAACAAGGTCATCACAGCGGTCAATGCCGAGGATATGCAGGGAAACGTATTCACGAACATTGATTCCACAGTTATTATTTGATTTATACGCATTGTATAATTATTCAGGATTTATACGGCTTGGACCGTTTACGGAAAGCTATTCTCCCGATTGTCTGACGGAGAAGGATCCTGATAAAAAGTATTTTTAAAGGAGAGCATAATAAATGGTTAGATCACTTTATTCCGGTGTTTCGGGACTTAAATCCCACCAGACCCGTATGGACGTTATCGGCAACAACATCGCAAATGTCAATACCTATGGCTTTAAGGCTTCGAGAACCTCTTTCTCCGATATCTATTATCAGTACCAGAGAAATGAAACCGGCGGAAGCGCAAACTATGCCGGAAATAACCCCTCTAAGGTCGGCTACGGCGTTCAGGTCGCGTCTATTGACAAGGATATGTCTATGTCGAACTTCCAGAACACAGGAAGAACCTTTGATATGGCTATTGCGGGCGACGGTCTTTTCGCCTGCGGAACCCTTGACAGAAACGGTCAGATAAGCTCTGTTACATACACAAGAATGGGCAACTTCGGAATTGATTCCGCGGGAAATCTCGTAAACGCAAACCACGAATTTATCCTCGGTTCTGTCAACCGTTCAAGACTTCTCGGCGGTACATACTCCTCCACCGAAATGACGGATATCGACCCCGCAGACAATCCCAACGAAATGGACACCATCAATGTCAATGATCTTGTATGGGACGCTTTCAAGCCCGAATGCGAGATAGATTTTGACGACGTTCAGGCAAAATACAGAAGAACCGACGAAACCGCAGGCACAACTCAGGTCATCTACACAGGCACAGACCCCTATGATACCACCCGTCAGATCGCATACGACAAGGATATTTCCAACATACAGGTAATGACCGACGACGATATCCCTGACAATACCGCCGAACCCGGAGTTGAAGTAGCCTCCGATTACATTCTCTACAGCGTAAACGGCAAGTATGTAAACACTCAGGGCGTTGTTTTCGATCCGGATGCATCCGCCGATGCAGGCACGCCGCTTTATATGGACGAGGACGGAAATTATTACACTTATACGTGTACTTCCACCAAGGACGCGGACGGCAACATTCAGAAAACATATACATATACTCTCCAGAATGTGACCAAGGATGCAACCACAGGCACAAGGACTTTCGCCGCAAGCGATATCACCTATACCTATAATGCCGTTACCAAAAACTTTGAGGCTCAGGACGCAAGAGGAAACACGATCTATGCCGATATGACGGACGGTTCGCTCAAGTATTCCGACCTCGACGGCTTTACCGTAGGCGAGGACGGCGTTCTTACCGCAAAGTATGCAAGCGAGATGAGAGCCATCGCACGTATAGATATCGCTGTTTTCGACAACGTTGAAGGTCTTTCCGAAATAGGCGATACCTCATTTATGCAGACCGATGCTTCGGGCAAAGCAAATATCAAGCGTCCCGGCGATTCGGGTGCAGGCGAGGTTCAGTCCTCAAAGCTTGAAATGTCAAACGTAAACCTTGCAAACGAGTTTTCCGACATGATCGTTACACAAAGAGGATATCAGGCTAATGCGAGAATCATTACCACCTCCGATTCCATGCTTGAAGAGCTTGTAAACCTCAAGAGATAAAGCTTTGTATATTTATCCCGATATATTGCTTCGGATATTATACCGAAAGTAATATATCGGGTAAATATACTTATTGTTTTTATTTACTAATAGTTAATACTACAAAAAATTATACTAAATGTACAGGAGTGACCAAAATGATAAGACTGACGAGAATGAGCGGCACAGAACTGCTTGTAAACGAAAATTTCATCGCCATTGCCGAGGAAACTCCCGATACCGTGCTGACTCTCCAGAACGGTCACAAATATTTCGTCAAGGAAAGCGTAGACGAGATATACAGCATGATCCTCAATTTTGAAAAGGAAAAAAAAGCTGAATGACAGCTTTATATATAGTATATTTTAAAGAGAAAGGACGCTCTTTGTTATGAATTTGACATTGATCATAGGATTTGTTATTGCAATCGGATTTACCGTTTACGGAATGGTATCGGGCGGTCAGCTCGAATGGTTCATTGACATCCCTTCTGTCGCTATCGTTGTCGGCGGTACGATAGGCGCGGTTATCGCAAACTTCCCCGCAAGCACCTTAAAGCACATCGGTAAATTTATAGGTCTTGCGATAAAATCGCCCAAATACGACCCCGAAGATTATATCGAGAAGATGGTGGGCTACTGCAAAACCGCCCGTCAGAAGGGTATTCTTGCTCTTGAAGAGCAGGCAAACGCCTGCACGGATCAGTTTATGAAATCGGCGCTTATGCTTATTGTCGATGCAAACGATTCGGACAAGGTAAAATCCATGCTCGACGATTCAATCAACTTTCTCTGCGACCGCCATGACGCAAACAACGCTATTTTTGCAAGAGCGTCTGGAGTCGCTCCCGCATTCGGTATGATCGGTACTCTCTGCGGACTTATCGGTATGCTCAAGCAGATGGATCCTACTGACCCGACTTCTGCGGCAAATCTGGGCGGCGCTATGGCAACAGCGCTGGTTACGACTTTCTACGGCTGTATACTTGCTCACTGTATCTTTACCCCTATAGGAAATCAGCTCAGCTATATACATAACAAGGAGGTTCTCTGCCTTCAGATAGTGGAGGAGGGTACCCTTGCCATCATTTCGGGCGCAAACCCCAGATATGTTGAAGAAAAGCTCAGAATGATGCTTCCCATGAACACCGCTACAGGCAAGAAATCATCGGGCAGCTCAGCGCCTGCTGCGGAGTAATTGGTATTATTGTATAAAATCAACAAAGTATTTGCAGAATTTTTATATTAAAAAGTGTAAAATATGTGACTAATGACTGTAGAAAAATTTCAAAAGATATGTTATAATTATAAAAATAAGGAAGTGCGCTGTGATCATTTCCTTCGGAGGTGAAGCTGATGGCACGAAGAAAAAGCGGCGGTGCCGAGGGCGCCAACTGGATGGATACCTATGGTGACCTTGTAACTCTTCTGCTGTGTTTTTTTGTTCTTCTATATTCCATGTCCACTATGGATCAGAGCAAGTGGCAGTACATTGCCCAGGCGTTTTCCGGCAAAAAGGGCGAGGTCGTGAACGTTGTAGTCCAGAATGAACCTAATACCGACAACGACCCCACTGCGATCTATGTCGAAGACGAGCAGGTACCCGGCGATGAGATAGATTTTGACGAGTTTTATATGTACCTCAATCAGGTGGTTGCGGAGGCAGGTCTTGAAGAAAGCGTTTCCGTTGAAATGGCGGATACGGGAGTTTACATGAAGTTTCGCGATAACGTGTTCTTTGCAGGAGACTCCGCTGAGCTTCTCGACGAGGGCAAATATATCCTTGAGATCATCTGCGACGGCGTAAGAGCTGTTGACAGGCAGGTTCTTGCTATTAAAGTAAACGGGCATACCGCTGCAAGCTCAGGTTCGGGCGCAAACGAATGGGAGCTGTCTTCCGGACGTGCAAGCTCGGTCATTAACTATATGCTCAGTCTCGACTGCTGCGATTCGGAAAAATTCTCCGCTGCGGGCTACGGAAAATACCGCCCCGTAAGCGATAATGACACCGAAGAGGGCAAGAGACAGAACCGACGGGTAGAAATCGTGTTTATCAGAAACGATGTGGATCTTACCGACTCGGATGTCGCAATGGAGCTTCTTGAGCTGGAATTCGGTCAGAACTTCATAAGCTATTCAAAAGACGACGGAACGCAGGACAGTGCTCAGGAAAGCAGTGCTGCGGCGGCGGATGCGGCACAGGAGCTTTCCGAAAAGGATTATTACACAAAATCCGATTACGCAGCCGATAAGCGCGCGGAAGCGGGAGGTTCTTCCGAATAGATATGCCGTTTCCGGTCTGCGGATTCCCGCAGAAACAAAATCACTGCAATGAATGAAGGTGAATATATTGGCTGACGTTCTGTCTCAGAAACAGATAGACGAACTGCTCAACAGCTTCAACACTCAGGGTTCAAAGGCTTTTGAGGAAATAGAAGAGCAAAGCTCGGAAAAAAAGGTAAAAATCTATGACTTTAAGACCCCTAAGAAATTTACCAAGGAGCAGCTGAAGGTCATAGACAGCATCT
The DNA here is from genome assembly GCA_964505695.1 of uncultured Ruminococcus sp. GTDB lineage: Bacteria > Bacillota > Clostridia > Oscillospirales > Ruminococcaceae > Huintestinicola. The sequence continues at coordinate 12,256 of CAZDJG010000001.1, read as the reverse complement.
TTGAAAACTATGCCCGTGTGCTTTCCTCCTATCTCACCGGTCTTATGCGGATATACTGCCGTGTGGAGGTCATGCAGATAGAGGAGCAGAGGTATTATGAATTCAATAACGCTCTCCCCGATTATGTTATGATGTGTCTTATAAATATGGGTATCCATGACGAGGACGTTATGGAAACAAACTGCATAATGCAGCTTTCAAACCCCATAACCTTTACCATGATAGACAGACTTATGGGCGGTCACGGGGTTTTTTCCGAAACAAACAGGGATTTTACCGAGATCGAAATGACCCTTATGTCAAATGTTCTTGAGCATATGGCGAAATCGCTCAAGAATCCGTGGGGACAGTATATAGACCTCGACCCCACCATGACCGCCGTTGAAACAAATTCAAGAGTCATGCAGTCTATTCCCCCCGATGAGGTCGTTATCCTTATTACCTTGGAAATAGAGATAAAGGACGTAAAAAATGTTATGGCATTCTGTATCCCCGCTATCAATCTTGAATCCATAATGAGCAAGTTCGGCGACAGATGGGCAAGAACAACCAAGCGGCAGGATCCCAGAAAGGAAAATGAGCGCAGGGAATCCATTATGAACGCCATCAAGGATTCGGAGGTAGATATAAAAGCCGTTCTCTGTGATACAAAGGTGGATCTCTACGATCTGCTTACGCTCCAGCCAGATGATGTCATTCCGCTCAATGTGCCTATCAGCCGAAATATTGAGGTGAAAATAGGCAACAGCGTTTGGTACGACGGAAAGCTCGGCGTTTCGGGCAACAGGAAAGCAATAAAAATAGATAATATATACAAGGAATTGAGGTAGGACGAATGAGCGAAAACGTTATTGCCGAAGGCTTCGGCGAGGCGGAAAAAGACGCCATAGGCGAGGTGATGAACATCACCATGGGATCTGCGGCTACTGCCGTTTCAAATATGCTGAGCGCCAAGGTCTGGATCACAACACCTACGGTTTCGGTTGAAAAAGCAGGGGGACTCGTTTATCCCGAGCTTGAGCCGTCCATTCATGTTAAGATCAAGTATATACAAGGCGTTTCGGGCGAAAATCTGCTGGTTTTAAAGCAGAATGACGTTCAGCTTATACTGAACCAGCTTATGGGTATGCCTCTTGAGGTCACTGACGACTTTGAATTTGACGAAATGAACATTTCCGCCGTGTGCGAGGTAATGAACCAGATGATGGGTGCGTCGGCTACCGCTCTGTCGGAGCTTATAAGTACACCCATTGATATTTCCACCCCGGAAGCGGAGGTTCGGGACGATTCAAACAGCGACGTCAATCCGTATGGTCTTGCGCCCGATGACGATGTATGCGTTATAAAATTCAAGCTTACCATTGATAATGTTATCAATTCGGAATTTATTTCCGTTTTATCCATTGCGCTTGCAAAGGAAATGGCTGATAAAATGATGGCAAGCTATGGCGCAGGAGCTGATGAGCCTGAGCCTGAAAATGATACGCTCAGTCAGGATGAGATACAAAAGCTCCTCGGCGGCTCTGATAATGCCGCTGCTCCGGCAGCCGATACTGCCGCTTCTTCCGGATCTTCAATGAGCCAGGATGAGATAAATGCGCTGCTCGGCGGTGCAGCTCAGGTTCCCCCTCCCGCACCTGCCCCCGCAAATGCTGCTCAGAATATGATGAACGGGGCAGCTCAGTCCATGCAGCAGCCTATGGGCGGTATGACGATGCCGCAGGGAAATCCTCAGCCGGGCGCACAGTCTGCAATGGGTATGGGTGCGGCTCCTATGGGTGCAATGCCGGCAGGAGCGGTTCCTCCTCAGGGTTATTATATGCCGCCGTATGGCTATCCCCCCATGCAGCCTGTCCAGAGAGGCAGCGCTGTAAATGTTCAGGCAGTTCAGCTCCAAAGCTTTGAAAATTATACAAATAAGGATCTGAATGCAGATCAGAATGATAACCTCAAGCTTCTTATGGGCGTTCCGCTTGATGTTACCGTTGAAATAGGCTCTACCCGCAAAAAGGTCAAGGATGTTCTCGACTTTGCTCAGGGTACCATTATCGAGCTTGAAAGGCAGGCAGGCGCTCCGGTCGATGTGATAGTAAACGGACACCTGATTGCAAAAGGCGATGTTGTGGTTATTGACGATAACTTTGCTGTCAGGATCACAGAAATAATCAAGTCCAAATTTTTGGATAATTTAGGTAAGGAGTACTAATTATGGATAAGAAGATCATGCTTGTTGACGACGCTGCTTTTATGCGAATGATGATCAAGGACACACTCACCAAAAACGGCTACACAAATATTATTGAGGCTTCCGACGGTGAGGTTGCCTGCAATACATATGCAACGGAAAAGCCGGACCTTGTTATCATGGATATCACTATGCCCAACAAAACAGGAATCGAGGCGCTCAGGGACATCAAATCCTCCGATCCTGCCGCTAAGGTCGTTATGTGCTCGGCTATGGGTCAGGAGTCAATGGTCGTAGAGGCTATAAAGCTCGGCGCACTGGACTTTATCGTAAAGCCCTTTAAGCCCGACAGGATCCTTGCGACTGTCCAGAAGGTCCTCGGCTGATAATATGACTGAAGTTTTCTCCCTTGTACTGGCGCTTGTGGGAGTTACAGCGCTGATGCTCGGAGTGTTATACCTTATGAAAAGGGCGCTTACCCGTGTTTCGGGAAATAAAAGCGACAAGGGCATGAGCGTTATCTCATGCCTCGGCGTGGGACAGGACAGGCAGCTTGCGGCAGTCAAGGCAGGAAACAAATATCTGCTCCTCGGTATAAGCGGTGCAGGAATAAATCTGCTGTGCGAGCTTTCTGAGGAGGATATTGAAATTATCCGTTCCGCAGGTATTTCCGCTGCGCCTGCTAAATCCTTTTCCGAGTTTCTGTCGGAGCGTATGCACAGGGAGGATACTCCCCCTGAAGACGATGACAAGGACAGCACTCTTTGAAAGGCGGTATGATGAAATTGAATATATCCGCCGCAATACCAAAGTGGCTGAAAAGGACTGCCGCTGTCGGTATATGCACGGCTGCGGTAATGTGGGGAGCTGTGGGGATAGGCGTTTATGCTGCGGCAAATCCCGAAAGCGAGGGAGTCGTTTCCGCTGTAACACAGATGGAAACGCAGATATCCAACGTTACAACTACTGTTCCCGAAACCGCTCAGACCGTCCCTCCGGAACAATCGGTAACAGAACCCGTTACTACTCTTCCCTATAATGAGCCTGTCACCCATGACGATGAGGAGGACGCAGACAGCATACTCGATCTGCTGGACGTAAATCAGAATTCCAATACCCTTGATCTGGTAATTCTGATAACTATCTTATCCCTTGCGCCGTCTATTCTTATAATGACTACCTGCTTTACAAGGATCATTATAGCTTTTTCGCTGTTAAGAAATGCAATGGGCGTTCAGACCACTCCTCCCAATCAGGTGATGATAGGTCTTGCACTTTTTCTTACCCTTTTTATCATGTCTCCTGTAGTGGACGAGATGAATGAAGTGGCTTACGTTCCCTATAAAAACGGGGAATATACTTCTGTTGAGGCGGTGAAGGCTGCATCGGTTCCGTTAAAGGAATGGATGCTTAAAAATACCTCAAACGAAACTATGGCATTTTTCATTGACCTTTCGGGAGAGGATTATTCCACTCAGACAGAGGAGGAATTTGTGGAAACAGTGCCTTTCAGGCTCGTTGCGCCCGCATTTATCCTCAGTGAAATAAAAATAGGCTTTCAGATAGGCTTCCTGCTCTTTATACCGTTTCTGGTAATAGACATGGTGGTTTCCTCTGTGCTTATGTCAATGGGTATGATGATGATGCCGCCCTCGACGGTGTCAATGCCCTTTAAAATTCTGCTGTTCGTGCTTGTGGACGGCTGGCAGCTCCTGGCAGGCTCGCTTGTTTCAGGCTTTGTCGTTTAGAAATGAGAGGAGGCAGGGTCGATGACCGAGGATTCGGTTATTCAGATTTTTAAGGACGCCATGATCCTTACCTTTAAGCTTGCAGGTCCCTTGCTTATTCTCAGTATGCTGGTGGGCATTGTGATAGCCGTTATTCAGGCGGCGACTCAGGTTCACGAGCAGACGCTCAGCTTTGTTCCCAAGCTTATAACAATAGCTCTTGTACTGCTTGTCTGTGCCTCGTTCTTCATGGCGAGTACGGAAAGCTTTGTACAAGAGATATTCCAGATGATCGAAACTGTCAGCACTCAGACCGTTTCTTCCTGAAAGAGGCAAGTATGGATTTCTGGGATGTTCTGTTTGACAATTTTGAAATAAAATTGCTGATATTCGCAAGAATACTCGGCATATTTTCCTTTAATCCCATTCTTTCCCGTTCAAATATCCCGGCAAGGGTAAGGGTCGGCGCAACGCTGCTTATTACCTATGTTGTGGCTCTTACGCTGGATACCGGCGCTGTTGATACGGGAAACACTATGGGGCAGTATGTCATGTGCTTTGTGAGAGAGCTTTTTATCGGTCTGGTTCTGGGTTTTGTGTGCGACCTGTTCGTGTACATGATCTACCTTGCAGGCGATATCATGGACGCTCAGGCAGGTCTTGGAATGGCAAAGGTATTCGATCCCTCGACCTCCATTCAGATGTCCATGTACGGCTCATACACAGGCTTTGTGATGTATCTGTACTTCTTTGTTTCAAACGCCCATCTCACCCTTATCCGCATTTTTGCGGATTCCTTTGAGATTCTTCCGCTGTGCAGCGGATATGTAAACGGGGATCTGGGCTGGCAGATGACTGAGATGTTTTCACACATACTTGTGCTGATGATGCAGCTTGCTATGCCCGTAGCTGCGGCGGAGCTTATCGTCGAATTCTGCGTGGGCGTGCTTATGAAGGCTGTTCCTCAGATACAGATAATGGTTGTAAACATTCAGCTCAAGGTCATCTTCGGATTTATCATTTTGTTTGCAATAACCTCTCCCTTGAGCGATTTTATTGCCGACTATACCGATAAGCTTCTTAACACCTGCAAGGATATACTGCCTATTATCCTGCAGAATGGCTGAAAGGAATTTTTATGGCTGAAAACGCAAACGGCGAGGAAAAAACCGAACAAGCCACGGACAAAAAGCGAAAGGACGCCCGAAAAAAAGGACAGGTCCTTAAAAGTCAGGACGTGGCTGTGGTCTGTTCCCTGTTTCTTACATTTTTTGTACTTCGGCTTTCAGCGCCTATGGCGTTTGAGGAGCTGGGTCAGTGCATGACAAAATATCTTTCTATGGCGGGAAACGGTATAGGCGATATCGCTTATGTAGGAAAGGAAAGCTTCGCAAGAAGTCTTATCACGGATCTTACGAAAACCTTTTTCATAACCGCGGGCGCGGTTCTTGCCGTGTCATTTGTTGTTGCGATCGCGGCAACAGGCATTCAGACAAAATTTCTGATTTCCTTAGAAAATCTTAAATTCAAGCTTGACAAGCTCAATCCCATTAACGGCATCAAGAAAATGTTTTCGCTTAAAGGTATTTTTGAGCTTTTCAAGTCCCTGCTGAAGATGATAGTCCTCATTGCCGTGGTCTACGGGGAGATATCGGAAAGCCTGCCTCAGATAGTAAGGCTCATATACCTCGAACCCATGAGCGGCGTTGTTTATATAGCTCAATCGGTATTTTCGATCGTAATGTCGATAGGAATGGTGTTTACCGCCATTGCCGCAGCGGACTTCCTTTTCCAGCGGTATTCCTATGAAAACGACCTTAAAATGACAAAGCAGGAGGTAAAGGACGAGTTCAAGCAAATGGAGGGCGACCCCAAGATCAAGGGCAAGCGGCGTGCGATCCAGCAGCAGATGGCAACTCAGCGTATGATGCAGGACGTACCCGGCGCAGACGTTGTTATCCGTAACCCTACCCATTTTGCGGTTGCCATAAAATATGACCCGTATGATCCGCAAAAGAAAAATTCGGCTCCCGTGGTCGTTGCCAAGGGCAAGGATATGGCGGCGCTGAGAATTGCGGATATCGCCGCAGAGCATGACGTCCCTACTGTGGAAAACGTTCCGCTGGCAAGGGGACTTTATGAAAAGATCGATGTGGGCAGGGAAATAACGCCCGAATTTTATCAGGCGGCGGCAGACGTTCTCTGGTTTGTGTTCAAGCTGAAAAACAAGCCTCTCCCGAAGGATCTCACGTCCTCTCAGCCGTCGTCTTTCCCGTTCAATTACTGACGCCGGATATTTTACGGCAAGGAGGTTGGCAGAACCTAAGTGAATTTCCTAAAAAAAATAGTCGGCAAGAATTTTGTGACGGTATTTGTCATCCTTGCTATCTTTCTCATATTCATTCCTTTGCCCACATGGCTGCTTGATCTGCTTTTTGCTGTGAACATCGCCCTGTCGGTGTACATTCTCCTTACCACGATGTACATAAAGGAATCACTTGAATTTTCGATATTTCCGTCCCTGCTCCTGATAACTACGGTTTTCAGACTGGGTCTTAACATATCCTCTACCCGTTCCATACTGCTCAATCAGGGCTATGCGGGGGAAATAGTAAAGGCGTTCGGCACATTCGTTATGCAGGGCAACGCCGTTGTGGGATTTATTGTATTTATTCTCATTACCGTTGTGCAGATGGTGGTAATCACCAAGGGCGCGGAGCGTGTTGCTGAGGTAACTGCAAGATTTACCCTTGACGCTATGCCCGGAAAGCAGATGGCTATCGACGCCGACCTTAATCAGGGCATCATCGACGACGCAGAGGCAAAGCACAGGCGTGACAAGATACAGCGGGAATCCGACTTTTTCGGCGCTATGGACGGTGCCGCAAAGTTTGTAAAGGGAGATGCTACCTTTTCTATCGTTGCCGCTATCGTAAATCTTCTCGGCGGAGCGATAATGGGTCTTGTGTTCGACGGAATGGAGTTTTCCGACGTGCTTTCCTCCTACTCCATAGCAACCGTGGGAGACGGTCTTTGCTCACAGATACCCTCTCTCCTCATTTCCGTGGCAATGGGTATGATAGTTACCCGTGCCGCTTCCGAAGAATCCCTTAACGACGACGTTCTCGGTCAGTTCACCTCTCAGCCGAGAGTACCCATGATCGCAGGCATTGTAATGCTTGTAATGGGTCTTATTCCCGGATTTCCCACTCTTACGCTCTTTGTTCTGGGCGGCGCTCTTATCGCTCTGGGCGTGGGACTGGGACGCTCTATGCGGACTGCCGAGGGTGATATTGCTCACGAGCAGAATGTCAAGGAAATGGAGGAAAATAAGGACGCCATTTCCGAAATGGAATATTACAAGGATATCGACAACGTTTATAAGCTTTTGAACGTCGAGCCTGTGGAAATGGAGTTCGGATATTCCCTTATTCCCCTTGCGGACGAGTCCGCGGGAGGAACGTTCATCGAACGTGTGGTCATCTTCCGAAAGCAGTTCGCTCTCGATATGGGAATGGTCTTCCCGTCGGTAAGAATGAGGGATAACCAGCACATAAACCCCAACCAGTATATTATCAAGATAAAGGGCGAAACCGTGGCAGACGGCGAGATACTTATGGACCATTACCTTGCCCTTGACAGCGGAAACGTTACCCGCGAGGTGGACGGTATCGACACCATAGAGCCTGCCTTCAATATCCCCGCAAAATGGATAAGCGAGGAGAACAAGCTTAAAGCGGAGATAGCAGGCTATACCCTTATAGACCCCACCTCCGTAATGATAACCCACCTTTCCGAGGTCATAAAAAATCATGCGCATGAGCTGCTCAGCCGCCAGGACGTAAAAACTATGCTCGATAAGCTCAAGGAAACCAACCCTGCTGTGGTGGAGGATATCGTTCCGAACGTTGTGCCGATAGCATACCTTCAGAAGGAGCTTTGTCTGCTGCTTAAAGAAAATATCCCCATCAGGGATATGCAGACCATTCTTGAAACTCTTGCAGACAATCAGCACAATATGAAGGATCTTGACATTACCAACGAATATGTCCGTCAGGCGCTCAAACGCACCATTACCCACAGATTTGCAGACGGCGGTCAGATAAGAGTTATCACCCTCGATACAGAAACGGAGAACAAGATAGTCGCCTCCGTCAAGAAATCCGAGCAAGGCTCCTACCTTGCGATGGATCCGCAGTCCATTCAGTCGCTTATCGCCTCGCTTAACGCCCAGATCGAAAAGATCAAGGACGTTGTGCCGTCGCCCATCGTGCTTACCTCGCCCATTGTGCGTATCTATTTCAAAAAGCTTGTGGATCAGTTCATTCCGGGAATTACCGTTCTGAGCTTCAACGAAATAGATAATTCTGTTCAGATACAGGCTGTTGGCAATGTGAGCATTTGACGGCATATATTGACAAATCTGAAAAAGAGCCTTATGACCTAAAGGGAACAAGGCTCGGAAAGGAAAGGTCACAGATATGTATGCAGCCGGCAGCGAAACCGCTGCGGATATTTCCGTTCTCTTTGAAAAATATCGCCTTACGGGTGACAAGGCTCTGCGAAATGAGATAGTTATGCAAAGTATCCATATTGTGCGCTATGCGGTTATCTCCACAAGGAATATGTTCCGCAGATATACCGACGATGACGATATCTCCAATGAAGCGGTACTTGCGCTTATGGCTGCGGCAGAAAGCTATGACCCCAAAAAAAACGTTAAATTCGACACCTATGCGTCCATTAAGGTAAGAGGCGCTATTATAGATTATATCAGGAAAATGGACAACGTTCCCAGAAGCGTGAGAAAATTTGCCAGGGAATATGACAGGGCGTTTTCAGACCTGTACGCAAGCCTTGACAGAGAGCCGACAAGAGAAGAGCTTGCAAAAAAGCTTGGTATCACCGTGGAAAAGCTTGATAACTTTTCCGCAAGATCGGCGGCGTCCCAAACCTTGTCATTTGAGGAGCTGCTATTCGGCGGCTTTGAAACTGCCGCGGAAAGCGGAGAATTCAATGAGGCGGAAAGCCGCCTTATGCTCACGGAACGCAGAGATCAGCTTGCTGCTGCGATCAGGGAGCTTAAAGAAAAGGAACGCACCGTCATAACCCTTTACTATTACGAAAAGCTTAAATATTCGGAAATTGCGCAGGTGCTGGACATATCCGAATCAAGAGTGTGCCAGATACACGCAAAAGCTGTGGAAAAGCTGAGAGAAAGCCTCTCGGAATATATGGACAAATGAAAGGAGAAAAACCATGCTAAGAGGATATTACACCGCTGCCAATGGCATTATCAATGAGGAACGGATACTTAATGTTATCACAAACAACCTTTCAAACGTGAAAACAGCGGGATATAAGACGGATACGGCTATCCCCACCACCTTTGAGGATAATCTTCTGCTGCTTGCAGACGGCGAAAGAAGCGAAACGGGAACTATCAGATACAGAACCATTGAAGATACCTTCACCTCCCTTGAGCAGGGAACCTTTGAAAACACAGGCTCAAGGCTGGATATGGCAGTTATGGGTTCGGTATATTTCAATATCCGGCGCAGAAACAGCGATGATGTTCTCCTTACAAGAAACGGTCAGTTCAATATAGATAACGACGGATATCTTGCCCTCGGCTCTGCAGGCAGGGTCATAGACAACAACGGAAATGAGATACTCCTCGGAACCGCCGACTTTACAGTTACTGAGGACGGCGTTATACACGTTGACGACGGACGGGATATACAGCTTGCTCTTACCTTTGTGGAGGATACTTCGGACGTTGAAAAGATCGACACGAACCTTTTCCGTCCCTATGAGGATCTGGGCTGGGACAATATCCCCGACGGAATGGTCTACCGGATACGTCAGGGCTGGTATGAGCGCTCAAATGTGGACATTGCCGATGAAATGACAAAGGCAATGGACGCAAATGCGCTTTTCAGAGCAAATACTCAGGCTCTCCAGATAGTAAATTCCATTAACCAGATCGCCGTAAATGATTTGATGAAAATATAACCGTGACATGAAAGAGGTGCTGTAAAATGGGAAGAATAGGCTTTTTTACTGCCGCATCGGGCGTTATCAGCTATCAGACGGGCATGGACATCACAGCCAACAACCTTGCAAACGTAAATACCTACGGCTTTAAGGCGTCTCGTCCGTCATTTGCCGACCTTATATATACAAAGCGCAACAACAATATCGAGGAGGTCCAGACAGGTCACGGCATCAAGATCGACAAGACCGACCTTATGTTTGAGCAGTCTACCCTCCGCCACACTGAAAGAGATCTTGACTTTGCCGCTCTCAACGAAGGCTTTTTCGCTGTGGAAACGCCTTCCGGCAATACCGCTTATACAAAGGACGGAGCGTTTTACATCACCGATATTGACGGAAACGGCACATGGCAGCTCTGCGACAGCAAGGGAAGCTTTGTCCTCGACGGGGAGGGAAACAGGATAACCGTTCCCTTTACCGAGGACGATGAGATAGATTATACTGCCCTTATCCCTATGATAGGTACGTACAGGTTTGAAAATCCCTACGGTCTTGACCAGTTCGGCGATAACTATTACATCAATACAGGCTCCAGCGGCGAGGCAATTCCCGACGATACTATCAGTATAAAGCAGGGATATATGGAGGCAAGCGGCACTGACGTTGCTAACGAAATGTCAAAGGTCATCGAATATCAGAGGGCATTTCAGCTTAACGTAAATATGGTAAAGCTCCATGACGAGCTGAATAATCTCATAAATAATATCAGAAACTAAAGCGTTTTTAGAAAGGAACGATAACCGCTATGTCTCTTAACAATATGGAACAGCTCAACTCTATGCACTTCGACGTATTGCGCGAAATAGGAAATATCGGGCAGGGAAATGCTGCAAGCTCACTTTCTCAGATGATAGGAAAGTCCATAGATATTTCCGTGCCTACGGTAAAGCTCCTTGAATTTAATGAAACTGTGGAATATCTGGGAGGTCCCGAAAATATCGTTCTCGGTATGCTTGTGACCCTCAGCGGCGATATCAACGGCATGATGCTCTATGTTCTCCAGAAAAGCTTTGCAGGCTCAATGATAAATTCCGTTTTCGGCAAGGAGGTCGCAGAACTTACTGCCCTTGACGAAATGGACATTTCCTTTATAACCGAAATGGGAAATATCCTTGCGGGCTCATATGTAAACGCAATTTCCTCCCTTACGGGACTTACTATCGATATTTCCGTTCCCACCATAAGCGTTGATATGGCGGGAGCGATACTTGCCGTTCCTGCCGTTGAGTTTGCACAGATAGGCAACAGAGTTCTTTTTATTGATGACAGCTTTATTTTTGGAGATAATACAGTTGATCAAAACAGGGAGATAAAGAGCAATATGATCCTTGTTCCCGAACTGTCGTCCCTTGAAACGCTTTTTTCAAGGCTTGGCATTGAAATCTAAGCAAAGCTTTCCGTGACCAAAAAATCCGGCTTTGCCGATATTGGAGGTTGTAGCATACAATGGTAAACGTAGGCATAGCAGATCTTAATGTTGTTAAAAATCCCGAAGCTCTTGCGACCTATGCGCTGGGATCATGCGTGGGAATTTGCATTTATGACGCCGAAACTAAAATAGCGGGACTTGCACACATAATGCTCCCTTGGAGCAAGGATGCAAGCTCGGCTGCAGACAATATGCGCAGATATGCCGATACCGGAATTACAGAGCTTATTCAGAAAATGTGTACATCAGGTGCAAAAAAATACCGTCTTACCGCCAAAATTGCAGGAGGTGCTCAGATGTTCAGCACCAATTCGGCAGTTTTCAATATCGGCGAGCGTAATGTCGAAGCTGTAAAGAAGGTTCTCGGTACATATAAAATACCTATTATTGCCGAGCAAACGGGACTTAATTTCGGCAGAACGGTATTTTTTTATTCCGAGGACGGCATCATGGAGGTCAGAGCCGCTACAAAGCCCACTATCAGGGTATAACGCAAAATCACCGTATCTCCGCACAGGGAGAATACGGTGGTCGGATACAGAGTGCAAGCTTGTAAACTGTTTACATTTTTTGCTTGACATTCTGCACAGTGTTGTTATATAATAAATTATGGTTCGCTGTCCGTAGCTCAATCGGATAGAGCGTCAGACTCCGACTCTGAAGGCTGTGGGTTCAATTCCCGTCGGGCAGACCACGCATTAAAGCCGCTTGTGAAGTTCACAGGCGGCTTTGTTTATAGACTGATGATAGTATAACTTGCTCAAAACGAAGCTGAACAGGTTCTTATGATGGAGAAATGATATAGGGAACCTCTATAAACCTCCTTCACGACAAATCCTCTATTGGTTCGGTCATCTG